>JANMSI010000006.1:0-9665 GCA_031389115.1 Akkermansiaceae bacterium | reverse complement strand
ATTTACCTCCACGGGTAAACCAGACGACTTCGCTGTGTTGTGCCAGCTCGTCGTGCCGTGTCGGCCTTCTATGCGGTTTTTGTTCATCAGCTCGCAGGTTTGACTCCGCTTCGCTCCGTCCAAGCCATCAGGCTTCGCCGGCGGAAATGCCGCTATCGCGGCCACTGCGTTCTCCTAGCCTTCCTTCCCACGGTCGGTCGCCCTTCCGCAGTTGGCTTCAGATGGTAGTCTCGTTCATTTTCATGTTCTGGTTTTCCTACAGGGGACTTGAACCCCATTTACATCGCGCCCATGCTGGGCACACTCAAGCCGTCGCTCCGAACCGCCCATTACCGCCCACTTTGAATTCAACGTCCTCCGTTCGCGGTTCGGAGGACTTTTAACGTTCGGAAGAAAAGATCGCTCTACATGAGAATTTCGATAGATTTAAAGAATGATGCCAATCAAAGAATTTAGTGTGTTGATCGAGCAGGATTCTGACGGCTATTTCGTTGCATCCGTTCCCGAACTTCGAGGATGCCACACGCAGGCAAAGTCACTGGACACACTGATGAAGCGTGTGCGTGAGGCGATCCAATTATGCGTTGAAGACCAAGAAATAGGATTCATTCCATCGACGTTTGTGAGTGTGCAGCGTATCCGCATCTGATATGCCGCGATTACCAAGACTCAAGGGCAAGGAGCTGATCCAGATTCTCAAGGATCACGGGGTTCGAACTTGTGAGGACTCGGGGAAGTCACCACTCAATGCGGCACTCTGATGGTCGATACACGGTTGTCCCGGTCCATGCTGGTGAGACGATAGGGGTTGGGCTTCTGCTGAAGATTTTGAAGGATGCCGAGTTGTCTCAAGATGATCTCAAGTAATAAATCCGAATCGAATCCCCGTGACTGACTACGAGAGCCTGAGATGCAACTGATTTCTGGACCAGTATTGGTTTAGTTTTTGAGAGTTGTTAGTTCGTATTGAGAAGGTGTCCGGTAGCCGAGTGAGGAGTGTTTCCGCCGGGTATTGTAGTAGCCTTCAATGTAGGAAAAGAGCTCGGTCCGGGCATCGGCCTCATTGATGAACTCGCCGCATTGGAGCATTTCGCGTTTGAGGGTG
The DNA here is from genome assembly GCA_031389115.1 of Akkermansiaceae bacterium. GTDB lineage: Bacteria > Verrucomicrobiota > Verrucomicrobiia > Verrucomicrobiales > Akkermansiaceae > Luteolibacter. The sequence goes on along the minus strand of JANMSI010000006.1, from coordinate 8,560 downwards.
CTGTCGCCAGTTCCCGGGCGGGCTATGTTCGTTTGCCTGGCGAGGTCCGAGAAATTGCGGATAAGCAATATCGGCTGTGGCTGGAGAATTCTTCCCATCCCTCGATCCAGTTCAAAAAGGTCGGTGCGGATCACGAAGACTATCGAGCCGCGGGATGAAGGATGAGGATACGATTGTCTGGTCCCATGCTGAACCTGAAGAGGAAAATGAACTGCGGATGAACATTGATTTTGAGAGAGTGATGAGAAATCGACACTAACCGTATGGATGGGTGGAGTGATTACACGACTCTTTGATTATCTGCGTGAATCTGTGTTCATCTGCGGTTCGATTTCTCTTTCTAGGCTGAATACGACAAGCTGTTGAGGAGGTGCTAGGGCTGGCTGGCGTCGGAGATTTCGCGCTCCAGTTCAAGAACGGATGAGATTTCCATTCCCCACCTAGGGCCATCAGCTCCTATTCTGTCTCTTCATGCGCTGATCTGCGTCCATCCTGTTCATCTGCGGTTTGCTTTCCTCTTCAATTGGACACGGGCAAAATGAATTTCGCGGTCCATTTGAGAACAGCGGACGAGACGTCGGCTCCCCTTATCAGGGCGGGGCGATGGATTCGATGCGCGGGATTATTCGCCACGGCTTAAGCAAGGGGGGCTTGGCGGTTGGAAACCGCCGCCACGTCAATCCCCGCCGGGCAGGCCGAGCAGCTCGATCAGGCGCTGCAGGTCGTCATCGCCGTAATACTCGATTTCGATTTTGCCCTTCTTCGAGGAATGCTGGATCGCGACGTGGGTGGCGAGGTGTTCGCGGAGGCGGTTGGTGATGGCGCGGACATGGATGTCCATCTCGCGGGCGGCGGAGGCTTTTTTCGCGTCGCCGGAATCCTGCGGCGCGTCATTGAGAAACGACTGGGCGAGCTTTTCCGTGGCGCGGACGGTGAGCGCGCGGCGGATGATCTGATCGGCGATGAGGAGCTGGGAGTCGTGGTCCTTGATGGCGAGAACCGCCTTCGCGTGACCGACGGTGAGACGGGCCTGGGCGACGAGCATTTGCACATCCGCATGCAGGCCGAGAAGGCGCATGGCGTTGGCCACGCTGGCCCGGGACTTGCCGACCCGGGAGGCGATTTCATCCTGCTTGAGCGCGAATTCCTCGGCCAGGCGGACGTAGCCGGCGGCCTCTTCCATCGGGTTGAGATCCTCGCGCTGGAGGTTCTCGATGAGCGCCATTTCCAGGACATCGCGGTCGGAGGCCTCGCGCTCGATGACAGGGACCGTAGCGAGGCCGAGTTTTTTCGAAGCGCGCCAACGGCGCTCGCCGGCGATGAGCTCGAGCTTGCCGTTCACCGCGCGGACGATGAGCGGCTGAATGATGCCGTGCTGGCGGATCGACTCCATCAGGTCGTCCAGCGGCGACTCCACGAAACTGGTGCGCGGTTGCAGCGGACTTGGGATGATCAGGTCGAGCGGGACATCCCGAACGCGTTTGAAATCGTCGGACCCGGCGGTGGCGTCTGCTGCGGGTGAGGCGACACTTTTTTTAATAAGTGCGCCGAGTCCTTTACCGAGTGCCTGTTTCGCCATGGGATGGCGAGAATTACCCAACGCCGTCGAAACTTCCAAGCGGAATCCGGCCTCGGACGACGCGATGCCCTTGCGGGAAGGAAATTTTTTTAGAAAACGGGCGGGCTCCGCGCACCGTGCGGATTGGATCGCCCCCAAGCTTGACGGCTGCGGGGACAGACGCCATCCCTTGCCGCATGAAAATGACGTCTTTCGTTATCGCGCTGACCGCCATCGCGCTGGCAGGCAGTGCCATGTCCGCGCCGGATTCGCCGCCACCACTGGCCCCGCTGCCAGCCGTTCGTGACAATGCCGCGGTTCCTCTAACTGCATCCGCCGCGCCTGCCGATGCGGTTGCCTCAGCCGTGGCGGCCGTGGCCAGCCTGGGCGACGAGGTGGTGTTAGGCCGCTATCAGGTCGCCGTCGAGCGCATGAATCTCTCGTGGAAGGAACGCACCGCGAGCCGCATGGGCGGGATGAAGGAGTTAGAGAAGCAACTGGCTGGCGTGGCCCGCCAGATGGTGCAGCAGGGAATCAGCATGATTTCCTTCAGACCGCAAGGGCAGCCGCGATCATTCGAAGTGGGGCCCGGCACGAAGGTAGAAATGGTGAAGGGCGAGGAGGTGGAGAGTTTGATTTTTACCAAGTGGCTGGTGATGATACCGACTGTCACGAAATTCAGAATCATCCGCCCCGGAGAAACGAAGCCGATCGTGATCGAGAGCATCGGTTTCCAAGTCGCGATCTCGGACAAGGCCAAGTATGACTGGACCTTCATCGACGGCTCGGGGCTAACAGTAAATGACCTGCGCGGGCTGTTTGTGAATTTGCCGCAGGATCTGCAATTTCCTCCTTTGGAAAAGCGCGAGTCTCGTTAGAATCCAGCCATGGCAGCGAAAAAGTCGGCGGGTGCGGAGCAAAAAGCGTTATACCGCAAGCTCGTCACCTTGTGGAACCGTGGTCAGAGCGAGTTCTGCGAGGTCCGCGGTTCTACGATCCACGGACGGGGCGTTTACGCAACGACTTTCATCCCCAGGGAAACGAAGATCATCGAGTATGTGGGCGAGCTGGTGGACAAGGACGAGAGCGGGCGGCGCGGAGTTTCCCAGCACGCCAAATCATTGGAAACGGGCGATGCGGCGGTCTATATCTTCACGCTCTCCCGCCGCTATGACATCGACGGCAACGTGCCATGGAACACTGCGCGACTCATCAACCACTCGTGCAGCCCTAACTGCGAGGCATGGATCGAGGGTCGGAAAATTTTCATCCACTCCCTAACGGACATCAACGCGGGCGACGAGCTCACCTTCGATTATGGCTTCGATGTCGATTGCTATGAAGACCATCCCTGCCGGTGTGGCAAGGATGGCTGCGTGGGCTACATCGTCAGTCGCAGCCAGTGGACTGAGCTGAGCGAGCGGCTAAAGGCGAAGGCGTGAGGGCTCCGGGCAGAATGCCCGCGCCACCGGTAGCCCGGGCATTCTGCCCGGAGCCTCATCGATCATCGTGGCCCTGCCGGGATTACGGTTTTGCGAGAGGAGTCCACAAAACATGATACGGATGAGTCTAACGAATCACCATGCCGTCACCCGCAGGCCCAGCTCGCCGAACAGGCCGCTGTCCATGTCATCCTTGGAAAACCAGTCTCCGTCAGGCTGTGTTAGGCGGATTTCGTTCCCGACCGTGGCACCCACTCCTGCGGTGAGCCAGAGTTTTCCGGTGAGACGGCGGCTGGCGAACAGGCCGAGACGGTAGGTCGTTAGATCGATGGAATGCGAGGAACCGCCGGTGTCTTCAATGTTCCAAAGGCCGCCGCCGGAATCGCCGCGGAAGCTCAGCTCCCAATTCTCATCCGGGGTGTAAGCCGCGACAAATGTGGGGCCATACAGGCCGATCCGCAGGCAGTCGCTGACAACCCAGTCGAACGCGATGCCCGGGTAGAACGCCTCGTCGCCATTGAGATTTACCAGCGCGACGCCGAAGCCTAACAAGAACTTGTCATTGAAACGGTAACCCGCGCCAGCGGCTACATCGAAGGTGAAGTCATTGCCTCCGACGTCTTGAAAGTCGGTCGCCAGTTCCGCCCGACCCCAGCCGCCGTAAACCCATGGCGAGCCGTCCCGCGCCGAGATGGCGAACGCGCTCAGATTCACGGAATGGAGATCCTCATCGCCAATCGGGAAGCCCGCCGAGGCACCGCTGAAGTCCAGCGAGGTGGCCTTGTATTCGAAAACAGGAATCACGCTCAAGCCGTCGAGGGCCTTGATCGGCTTGGAAAGGATGGCGCGGATTTCAAACCGCGAGACATCCAGGCTGCCCGGACCATCTTCGAAATCCATATCCCCCGAGTAGCTGAAGGCGGCCCGTGCCGGATCGAACTCGGGAACGGATGGCAGGATCGTTTCTGCGGCGGCGGATAGAATGCAGCCCAGAGAAGCTGCTGCGGTTGTGGTCTTGATGAACATCCGCCAAGTTGCACCGAACCTTACCGCGCCGCAAGCGCGCGAATGCGCTTTTTAACTCAGCCCTGCATCAGCCGCATCCCCCACCAGATCAGGGATCCGGTGGCGGCTAGAAGCATCACCAGCAGCAGGAAACTCCGGCTTTGGTCGCGCAGGATGTTAGTCACCTGACCGCGGGAAACGATGTCCTCGTGCTGGCGTCTGCGTCGGCGTTCTTCAACCTCGGCGAGCGGCGGCATCGTGCATTCGCGCTCCTTGAGTTCGAGCGCCAGCTTCTTGGGAATTTCCGCGAATTCTTTGTGCAGTCGCAGAAGCTGTTGTTCGTCCTCGCGGATTTGATTCAGTTCCAGATCTTCTTTTAGGACAGTGCTACGGCTCATGGTAGTGGTGGATTCAAGGCCTATCTAACAAGGAAAACAACGAGCGCCAGTCCGCCGAGGGCGAAAATTGGCAAATTGAAGGCAAAGCCATTGCGGAGGTTGGCCATAAACTCTGAACTTCCCGTGCTGCGATTGCTGGAATGGCGGCTGCGTTTCGATGGCCTACCGAAAATCGCGCCGCTGCGGCCATTCACAAAATGCGCGGCCGCCTGGTCGTATTCGTCGGCGGCGATGTCGATGGCCATCGAGGCTTTTTCAAGTTTCTCAGAAAGGACATCGCGGGTCCAACCCTCGGGGTTGAACTTCTGGATCTTATCGAGATGGGCGGCGAAGCAGGTGCGGCATTGCTCGAGATCCTCGGATTCCTGCCGCATTTCGAAAAGCTCGCGATCGATCAGCGTGAGCGACGCGGTGAGCTTCTCCGTCAGCTCCGTCTGTTGGGAAAGGAAGGCGCGCTTGCGGCCGGTTAGTTCTTCGAGTTCGCTTTTCTTGCGTTCGAGTTCCTCACGCTGGAGCTGAATCCGGTCGAGTTCGTTCTGGGCGTCCTTCAGCTTGCGATCGTAATCCTCGTCGCGTCCGGCTCCCCCCGCGGAAGCCATTTCCATTTGCGTCGAGCGGATCTTGATGTGGTGGGTATGTTCGGCGGTGGAGGCCATGGGTGGAAAACGTTAGATAACCACGAGTTCCTTACCCAATCAGGAATTTTTCTTCCAGCTAAATATTTCAGGTTTGTTGATAAAACCGATACTCCGGCGGGGGTTCTCCCTAAATGTAAAACATCGGGTCGCCCTGGTTGCTGGCCAGGCTTTCTACAGTGACTTGATCCAGCGAATGCTGAAGCAGTCCGGAAACCTGCTCCCACGCCCGTCTAACCGCCTGACCGGAATCACCCTCGCGGGTCACCGAGCATTGCAGCAGCGCCGGATCCACCGCATCCACGATTTGGCGGAGGGTGATCTGGTCGGCGCTGCGGCCCAGCAGATAGCCGCCAGCCTTGCCGCGGCGGCTTTCCACCAGCCCGGCGCGGCGGAGGTCATTGAGAATTTGCACCAGAAAATTTCCCGACACTGCTTCGCGTTGCGCAAGGTCATCCAGCCGTGTAAGAGTCCGCCCGTCATGGTATTTCGCCAGTTGGGCCATCGCCCGGCAGGCGTATTCCAACTTCTGTGAAATCTTCATGAGCGAATCCCAACAGGCAGGGTTACTTCCGGCGAGCAAGAATACGGTCAAGCTGTGCGCCGGGAAGGTCGCGGACATCCAGAACGTCTGGGAAACCCTGCGCAGCGAAGCCCGCCGGGTCACTGTGGAGGAACCGACGCTCAGACCTCTTGTCCAGGATGTCATCCTTTCCCGCGAGACTTTGGCCGCCGCGCTCGGTGCCCGCCTGGCCCGCCGGCTGGCCCGCGAAGACATGCCCCGCGCCAGCATGGAGCCACTGCTGACCGGGGTTTTCGAAGAGAACCCGAAGATCGTCCATGCGGCCACGCGCGATCTGCTGGCCATGTTCGAACGCGATCCCGCGTGCTTTTCCCCGCTGGAGCCTCTGCTGTTTTTCAAAGGTTACCTCGCCCTGACAACCTACCGCGTTTCCCATCAGTTCTGGGAAGACGGCCGCCGCTGGCTTGCGCTCTATTTTCAGAGCGTCGCCAGCGAGGTCTGCGCCGTGGACATCCATCCCGCCGCCCGCATCGGCTGCGGCATTCTGCTAGATCATGCCACTTCCTTTGTCGTCGGCGAGACGGCGATCATTGAGGACGACGTTTCCATCCTCCACGAGGTCACGCTCGGCGGCACCGGCAAGGCGACCGGCGACCGGCACCCGATCATCCGCTCCGGCGTGCTGATAGGCGCCGGCGCGAAAATTCTTGGACGCGTGGAAATCGGCACCGGTGCCAAGGTCGGGGCAGGCAGCGTCGTGCTAACAGACGTCGCGCCCCACAACACCGTCGCCGGCGTCCCGGCCGTGGTGGTCGGCGTTTCCCGAGAGGAAAATCCAGCCATCGAAATGAATCAAACCCTCGAATGCTCCGGCTATATCTAACATCATGAAACTCCGTTACTCCCTGATCGCCCTCGTCTGTCTCGCAACGATCTCCTGCGACAAGGCCAAGGAACTCTCCAACCAGGCCCGCTCCACGGTCAAAGAAAAATTGGCAAAAAAAGCCAGCCCATCCAGCGGCGACAGGGCGGACCCCGAACTCCAGAAACTCGTCGATCAAACGTCCGAGGGCGCGATTTTCCGCAAGGATCTGCCGTTTCCTAACAAGCTGGAGGTGAAGACAACCCGCAACGAGGAATTCTCGGGTCGCATGTTCCAGAAATCCGAGCTTGGCAGCCAGGTGGGCACCCTCAAAGGTACTTTTACCGAGGTTACCAAGCTGCAGCGCTCCGGTGACGAAGTTTCCTATTCGCTGATCCAATCGACCTTCACGGAACCCCTGGCCGCAGGTGCGGATGATTCCACCAAACCGGTGGTTAAGGAACTTGCCCCGGCTTCAAAGCCAATCGACTTCGTCAGAATCGGATCTGCCTGGAAGCCCGCTAATAAATCGGATTTCCGCACCGCAAGTCTCTCGCAGACGATCTCACCCGTTTTCGACCAGCTCCTTCTGGAAAACGCGCTCGCACCCCGCGTCCTTTGGTTCGGCAAAAAACGCTTCAAGATAGGCGATCAACTCCTCGTCTCTGGCAAGACCCTGCCCATGCTTGTCACTGGAAATGCTGAGGGAGATCTGAAACTGACCTTGGATGCCTTCGAATCCGTCAAAGGCCATCCTTGCGGGTTGTTCAGCGTGAGCGGCACATTCAAGCGCAACCAATTCCCTGACTTTGACGGCAGTCTAACCAACGAAGAAGTCACCATCGAGTCCGGGAAATTCTGGCTCTCGCTGCTGTATCCACTCATCCTCAAGGAGGAAGTTTCGATCATTCAAACCATCCACAACGGAGGCCAGGGCGGCCTTGCCACTCGCGGCCAAGGCTCGTCAACCACCTCCGTCGAGCGCGAGTGGAAGAAACTCTAACGATCGGTTCGCACCGCCGCGCGCTGCCATTCTCCACTTGCGAAGGACGGTGCCCTGCGCCCATGCTCTGGCAATGACTGAAGAAACCTCGCTCTGGAAAGGCAGCTCCTCACAGTGGCTGAACCTCGGTCCATTCACGGTCGCGCTGCTCGCCGCGGGCGCGATCATCGTCGGCGGAATTTTTGCCGGACCGGCATTGCCCCTCGTCTATCTCGCCCTCGTCCTCCCCATCGGCTACCTGCTCTGGCGCTATCTGGTCGTTCGCACCCAGGTTTTCGAACTCACCAGCGAACGCCTCCGCCTCACCCGCGGCGTGATCAATCAGAAGATCGACGAGATCGAACTCTATCGGATCAAGGATTCGCAAATGATCCGCCCTTGGTGGATGCGCCTCACCGGTCTCGCTTCCATCACGTTAGAAACGTCCGACCGCACGCTGCCCCACCTGGTCATTCCCGCCATCGGCGGCGGGGCGGAAGTCCGTGAGCTGCTTCGCAAGCACGTCGAACTCGAGCGGGACCGCAAGCGCGTCCGCGAGACCGACTTCGACGAAGTCGGAGATGAGAATGCGGACCTAACGTAGGAACCGGAGGTTGCCTCAAATCATTCCTTCCAATTTTCGATTACCAAGCCCTGCACGCGGGAAAATTCGTCGGTATTTCCGGTAACTAAAGCGAGCTGGTGCTCGAGGGCGTGACCGGCGAGGAGAGTATTGAGGGGACCGATGGGCTTACCAATAGCCGCCAACCGCTGCCGCACGTCTGACGAATGCTCTGCGGAGGCTTGCGTGAAGGGAAGTATCGTCATCGGCCCGATGAACTCCGCAACTGCGGCGAGATGACGCGGCACCACGCCCGAATGCAAAGCCCCGTAAAGCAATTCGTGATAACTGATGGCGGATAGAAAAACGGTCCCCGGGCCGTGCTTCGCGAAACTGGCAAGCACCTCCGGCGTGCCTTTCATGAAGTGAATGCTCGTGTCTGTATCCAGCAGGATTAAGGTAGGGACGTCAGTTGCCTGACGCCCCCCTTGCAGATCCCGGCGTGCGGAATTACCGCACCGGGCTCCTCAGGAATGCGCGCTAGTGGAACTTCGATCATGATTGAACTCTAATGGGTTGGACATTTCCTACGG
>JANMSI010000139.1:0-11130 GCA_031389115.1 Akkermansiaceae bacterium | reverse complement strand
TCCAGCGCCTCACTCAACGCACCGTGAAATTCATCCGCTGGTTGAAAAATCATTTGGATGGCACGCGCTCGTGGCCCCAATCCCTAGCGCGTCTCGCCAAAATCTATGCCACCTCATGACTCCAATGCTGGACACCGTTGCTGGCGACTCTCAGGAAAGAGCGGACGGTGCCGGACGCTTGTTAGGTAACAGCTTGGCAATGATGACCATCGCCACGACCGCCGCTAGGACCGCCACGCCGGGGAGCCAGACCGAAGCGAGACCGAACGCCATCGCCTGCGCCGCGATGCAAGCTCCGGCAAGCAGGAACGCGCCCAGATGGCGGGTGAAACTTCCCGCACTACCTAGGGCGGTCAGCACCACCACCACGCCCGCCAGGATGCCGATTTCCCAATCCCGTGCCAGCCGCCGGAATTCCCTTGGAGTTGCCAAGCCGTCTTCCGAAGCGATCGCCGCGATGACCGCCGAGAGATTTCGGGAAAATGCCCGGGTCGTCGGTTCGGCCGCGCTGCGGTCGTCCCGCAGAATCACCGGATCGGGAGCGTGCTTGGGGAAAAGCCCATCGCCCCCGTCGATCAGGGCCTCTGCGGAAATCTCGGCGTAGGCGGAAATCACCTTCAGCGGAAGGGCCAGCCGACCGTATGGATCGATCGGCACAATCGGGCCTGCCGCGCTCAGTTTCAGGTATTCGCCCAGCCGCACTTCTATCCCTTCCGGCGGCAGATTCAGGCGTTGCAGGACGGTCACCAGCGGGAACGAAAACACCACCCGGTCTTCCCACCGCGCCATCAGCGGGGGGAAGCGGGCAGGGGATTCCGCTTCCAGCGCCGAGAATCCTGCGGCGGCCGTTTCTCCACCCAGCACGATGCCGGGAATCGGAATCCGGTTCACTTGGGGCAGCGCCGAGCCGTCACCTTGGACCGCCTTCAGTGGGATCGAAGCGCGGCGGAATGCGGGCGGCAGCGGCGAGGCGACCGTCCCTCGCGATAGCGGCGCGGCCATCACCAGCGACTCGAACCGGTCCAGCGATTTCTCCAGCGCTGTCAGCCCGATGGCGTCCGGCGCTTCCCATGCCAGCACCGCCGCAGTGGCCGCTTTTTTCGCGCCGAGGCGTTGAAAATTGGTGAGAACCACCGCGAGGTCGATCGGCGCGGGCGGCGAGCTTTGGAAAAACCCGGCCAGGTCGTCGCCCAGCGACACGATCACCGGCGCCTGCCGCTTGTCCGGCTTCGAGTGGCCCGAAAACGTCCGCAGCGTCCATGGATTTGCAAAAGTCCCCTGCCCGGAAATAAAAACCGGCGGATTGGCAAAACCGCCAGCCACCGCCGCGAACGCCGACCGGTCCCAGTCACTGCCCGGCACCATTTTCCAAACCCCGAAGGCCGCCGCAGCCGACGCGAGCAGTACCCACAGCCGACGTTGGAGCGGGCCGTTCACAGCGCGGATTTGCGGATCGCCGCCAGGATCGGCGCGAGTGGAGATTCCAGCGGCGTGCCCGCAGTTACCTCACGGAGCATCCGCCCGGCAGTCGCGATGTGCGGGCGATACCACTCATCGCCGCGGTTTTTCACGATATTTCCATAGGCACCCAGCGCCTGCATCAGCCGTTGGGCGGCGCATTCGTGGAACAAGGTCTCCAGCGGACGCTCGTCGGCGACTTCTTCCCAGAGCGTGAGGAGCGCCTCGCGTTCGTCGGCGGAATGGTCCAGATAGGGATCGAAAATCAACGACGCGAGATCGTATTCCTGCCGCCCGCGACGGAGGCCTTGGAAGTCGATCAGCCAGACCTGGTCGTCCTTGATCATGAGATTCTGCGATTGGAAATCCCGATGCACCAGATGCCTTGCCACCGTGCCCAGCCGTTCCGAGAGATCCACGAACGCCGGATTTTCCCGCAGTCCGTCCGCGTCGATCCCGAGGAAATCCTCGACGAGAAACTCGAAAAAATACTGCTGCTCCCAGCGGTAGAGCGCTGCATCGAAGGGCGGCATGAGATGGAAATCCTTCGCCGGCTTCGCGTAAAACAAGCGGTCCACCTGTTGGAACGCCGAGCGGTAATACGGCAGCCGCTCCGCGAACGGCCGGTCCTTGAGCGACAGCAAATCCACATTTCCCAAGTCCTCCACCAGCACCACCCGGTGCCGCGCCCGCTCGTGGAGGATCGCCGGCACGCGCAGCTTCGCTTGTTTCAGGAAATGCGCGACCGGGATGAACTGGGAATTGTCCTCGCGCTCCTCATTCCAGTGGATGCCAATGAATGGCTCGTGGACCGGCGATTTCACCCTCACGATCGTGCGACCCGAGGCCCCGCGCTTGATGGGTTCCAACGTGATGGGAACGGTCGGGTCCACTCCGAGGAACTGGCGGGCGGTGGAAAGGATCGCTTCGGTTGGCATGGGCGGGCGGAAGCTAGCGTGAAAAACCGCCCGTCTGCCAAGGGAAATCCAGTGCCATCACGCGTCGTGGTGGAACCACAGCGTCACCAGCAAGGCCACGCCGATTCCCCACATCAGCCACAGATTGCTGAACAAATACGGGTAAACCATCAACGCCACCCCGATCACCTGCGGCTTCCATCGCTCCAAGGTTTTCCCATACCGGAACGCGCCCAGTCCGATGGTCCCGAAAATAAACCCCGCGAGGATGTTGTAGGGATCGAGGCTGAAGTCCATGCACTTGGAAGGACTCTAAAAGCCGCGGACCAAATACCCAGCGCAAGTTTCCCGAAACGAGGAATTTCACGCTTTCATTGCCGAGCGCAAACCGTTAATGAGCCGGCATCGTGATAGATAGTCCCTCGGGCGGATCTTCGTCTGGCTTGGCTCACGGCTTCCCAACCGCTTCCCATGAAAGGCTCCACCATTGGCGACTCGCAAAGCTCCAGGAAATCCCGTCCGGCGAGAGCCGTGGTGACCGAGCTGCGGCGGCTTGAAATCCTGCGCGATTACGGTCTGCTCGACACCGCAGCGGTGGAGGCGCTCGATGAACTCGTCCAACTGGCGGCGCGGATTTGCGAAACGCCGATCGCGCTGATTTCCCTGGTGGACGAGGACCGCCAATGGTTCAAGGCGCGCGTCGGTGTGGACGTCGCGGAGATGCCGCGAAAAATTTCTTTCTGCACCCACACCCTGCATCAGGACGAACTGTTCGTGGTGCCGGATGCCACGCTCGACCCGCGATTTTCGGGGAACCCGATAGTCACCGGCGAACTCGGGATCCGCTACTACCTGGGAGCCCCACTGGTCACTCCCGAAGGTGTGAATCTGGGCACGCTGTGCGTGATCGATCGGACTCCGCGGAAAATGACGGCTTTGCAGGAGGAAACGCTGGCAGTGCTGGCGCGCCAGACGATGGCGCAGTTTGAACTTCTGCGGCAAAAACGCGCACTGCTAGAGAGCGAGGCGCTGAGCCGGGCGGTAGTGGCCTCCGCGCTGGATGCCATCGTGACGGTCGATCACGGCAGCCGGATCACGGAGTTCAACCCGGCGGCGGAGAGGATCTTTGGATTTAGCAAGACCGCTGTCATGGGCTGTAGCATGAGCGACGTGCTGATCCCCGAGCGGATGAGGGAAGCGCACCGCTCCGCCATGGCGCGCTATCTTGATCCCAGCCAGTCCATCGACATGAGCCGCCGCGTGGAGTTGACCGCGCTGCGGGCCGATGATTCGGAATTACCCGTCGAAATGACGGTAAGGCGGCTCAGCGAGGTGACACCTCCGCAGTTTACCGCCTTCCTGCGGGACATCACGGACAGGCGCCGCGCGGAGGCCATTTTATTTCAGAGCATCGAGCGCTTTCAAACGGTGGCGCGGGCCACCAACGACGCAATTTGGGAATGGAACATCGGGACCGACTCCTTGTGGTGGAACGATGGGTATCAGACTTTGTTCGGCTACCCCGAGGAGGAGGCCCCTGCCACGACCACCGCTTGGGCGGAATTGATTCACCCGGATGACCGTGAGCGGACTTCGCAGGCGCTACATGGGACGTTGGCCAGCGGCGTCCCGTATTGGTCCGCTGAGTATCGCTACCTGTGCCAAGACGGGACGTATGCGGAAATCCTCGACCGTGGCGAGGTCCTGCGTGACGAAAACGGGGCGGCGCTCCGCATGATCGGTGCGATGCAGGACATCACCAGGCAGAAGTTGGCGCAGCGGGCGTTGCAGCAGAGTCAGGATGACTTGAAGCTTACCTTGGCCGCCGCACGCATGGGGACTTGGGATTATAACCTCGTGACGCGTGAGGGGATTGTCTCGCCGGAGTGCCTCGCCATCCACGGATTTCCCAATGACGCCGCCGTGACGATCTCAGAATTTCTCGACACCATCCATCCTGAGGATCGGCCCCGGATCGAGAAGGCTTTCAACCGCGCACTCCAAGAGCGCTCTCCCTACAACGAGCACAAGCGGGTGATCTGGCAGGATGGTTCGATCCACTGGACGACATCGAAGGCGCAGGTTTATTGCGACGCTGCGGGTAAACCCGTGCGGGTGGCCGGTGTCACCTTCGACATCACTCCGCAGAAACTGGCGGAAGAACAGCTCGCCGCCAGCGAGCAGCGCTACCGCGTGCTGTTCGAGCACGCCCCGGACGGAATTATCATCGCGGACCGGGAAGGCGTGTATTTGGATGCAAATTTAAGCATGTGCCGGATGCTGGGATACACCCGCGCGGAACTCATCGGTCTCGGCACGCTGGACATCGTCGCGCCTGCGGAAATGGAACACCTCGGCACCGCCCTGCCAGAAATCAAAGGCGGCGCGGAATACCAGCGCGAGTGGCAGATGCAGCGCAAGGATGGCACTCGGTTTCCCGCAGAAGTCTCGGCCACTTCGATGCCGGACGGGAATTTGCTGACGATGATCCGTGACGTCACCGAGCGGAAGCGCAACGAGGAACGCTTCCGACGCCTTTTCGAATCCAACGCGCAGGGAGTCGCGTTCTGGAATCTGGACGGCGAAATCACCGAAACGAACGACGCCTTCTTGGAAATAGTCGGTCTTACCCGCCAAGATCTCGAAGAGAAACCGCTGCGCTGGGATGGAATGCTGCTCCCGGAATTCGCGAATCAGGACAATTTCGCCCGAGAGGAACTGTTAACCAAGGGGGTTTGCACCCCTTACGAAAAGGAGTTCCTGCGCATGGACGGCTCGCGCGTGCCGGTGTTGCTGGGCGCCGCCGCCTTCCGCGAGTCGCCCGAGGACGGCGTCTGCTTCGCGGTGGACATCACCGAGCGGAAAAAACTGGAGCACCAGTTCCTCCGCGCCCAGCGAGTGGAAAACATCGGCACGCTGGCCGGCGGCATCGCCCACGATTTGAACAACGTGCTCGCGCCGATCATCCTCTCGCTGGACCTCATGAAACTGCGGTTTCCAGACCCCGCCAGCCGCGAATTGTTAGCCATCATCCGTTCCAGCGCACAACGCGGCGCGGACATGGTCAGCCAGGTGCTTTCCTATGCCCGCGGCATGGATGGCCGCCGGGTGGAAGTGCCGATGAGAGGCATCGTTGAGGAGATTGTAAAAATCGCCAATGATACCTTCCTCAAGCACATCAAGGTGCGGACCCATATCCCCGGCGACCTGCAGTCGGCCATCGGCGATCCCACTCAATTGCACCAAGTGCTGCTCAACCTCTGCGTGAACGCGCGCGACGCCATGCCCGACGGCGGCACGCTCACGATCTCGGCGGGGAACATCACGCATCAGACGCTTCAAAACGAAGTGAAGCCCGGCAATTATGTTTTCCTGCAAGTTGAGGACAGCGGCACCGGAATCCCTCTGGAAGTGATCGATCAAATTTTCGATCCCTTTTTCACCACCAAGGAAGTCGGCAGCGGCACCGGCCTCGGTCTCTCGACATCGCTCGCCATTGTCAAAAGCCACGGTGGTTACATCCGTTGCTCCAGCGAGCCGGGCAAAGGCACCAAGTTCGTCTTCGCGATCCCCGCACAGGCCCGAACCCAGGCGACCGATACCGTCCTGATAGACCCCGGCCTGCCCCGCGGAAACGGCGAGGTCATCCTCGTCGCCGACGATGAAATCTCCGTCCGCGTGATCATCCGGCAAACGCTCGAAGCGTTCGGCTACCAAGCGATGCTCGCCGCGAATGGTGAGGAAGCCCTGGACGTTTACCGCAGCCATGTGGGAGAAATCGCCGCAGTGATCACCGACATGACAATGCCGGTGATGAACGGCCCCGCCACGATCCGCGCCTTGCGGGAAATCAACCCCGCCGTCCGGATCCTCGCCTCCAGCGGGCTTGCGGCCAACCAGCAAGCCACTTCCGCAGCGCTCGGCATCCGCCACTTTCTCGCCAAGCCATTTTCGGTCGAGACACTCCTCACGACCCTGCACCTGACACTTCAGGAAAACTAACGCCCGCCGGGGAACCCCGTGGCCGTATTCTCGAGCCATGTCCCCGCCGTGAATCGAACACGGATCTACAGTTTAGGAAACCATCGTTCTATCCATTGAACTACGGGGACTCAGGAAGCCTGACGGCGGCTGGGATAGCCGGGCGGAAAGTGACAGGCAAGTCACTTGTGTGCCTGCGGCTGCTTTGCGCGGATGTCAGAAATTTCAGCGTTCTGCGGCCTGCCAGCGCTCCACGGCCAAGCGGATGCCGGCGGCCTTGTGGAGGGTTTCCTCGTATTCCTTTTCCGGATCGGAGTCGGCGACGATGCCGGCCCCGACTTGATAGACCAGACGGTCGCCCTCGCGGACGAGCGTGCGGATGGCGATGCTGAATGAGCTTTCGCCGTTGTAGCCGAGCCAACCGATCGCGCCGCAATAAACGCCGCGCGGGGTTTTTTCGAGCTCGCGGATGATTTCCATCGCGCGCTTCTTGGGCGCGCCGGTGATGCTGCCGCCGGGGAAGCAGGCGACGAGCGCGGAAATCGAGTCAACCTCGGAGCGGAGAGTGCCTGTGATGGTGGATACGAGGTGGTGGACTTGGGCCAGCGACTCAAGGCGGAGCATGTCGGTGACCTCGACGCTGCCGATCTCGCAGACCTGGCCGAGGTCGTTGCGAAGGAGATCGGTGATCATGACCAGCTCGGCGATTTCCTTGGCTGAGGTCTGGAGCTCGTAGGCCGAGCGGCGGTCTTCGTCCGGATCGGCAAAGCGCGGGCGGGTGCCTTTGATCGGGCGAGTCTCGATGCCGCGGCCGGAAATTTTCAGGAACGTCTCGGGGGAGGAGCTGAGGATTTCGCGGCCGTCGAGCTTGAGATAGGCGGCCAGCGGGGCGGGTGAGGCTTCGCGGAGGGCTTCGTAAAGGGCGAACAGATCGCCTGAGACGTGCGCGGCAAAGGCTTGGGAGAGATTTGCCTGATAAATGTCTCCGGCGGCGATCCATTCCTTGATCCGCATCACGCCGGAAATAAATTTCTCGCGCGGGGAAAGCGGGACGAACGCTGAAATTTCGGCGCAGCCGTGGTAATCGATGAGCTGTGATGAAAGCTGGCCGGTTTCCCACCAAGTGTGGTCATGGTGGCTGTAAACCAGCATTTCCGGGTAGGCGCCGAAGGCGAAATCCCCTTCGTAATCGACCCAGCCGCACAAGCCGCCGCCGGGGAATCCCCGGTCAGCCACGGGCTTCGCACCGGCTGCCAGCGCCGCCGCCAACCTCTTGCGGTCCTCCGCCGCAAAAATGTTTCCTTTCAAAATACCCGCTGGCCGCGCCGCGATCACCGAAATCGACCGTCTGCGGTCCGCCGGGAGATTTCCCGCAGAATCGAAGAATACCAGCCCCTGCAAGTGTTGAAGCCGCCGTGCCACTTCCACCGGCTCCAGCCCTTCCAGCTGCGGCAATTTCCCGATGATCGCCATTGCGCAGGAAGCAAGACGTTCCCCTCGCGTCGCGCAAGCCGCGATTGCAAAATCCTCCCGCCGTTCAATCCGCTCGCGCGGCCAGCAACGTGCGCAGGGCCGCGAGGTTTTCCCGCGCATCGAAGAACGCCGCCACCGACGCCGCGAAACCGGGGATGGCCTGGCTGCGAAGCTCGCCGGTGCTGGATTTCATCGCCAGCTCCAACGTTTCTCCGTGGCGCAGGTATTGTTCGACGATGCCCGCATCGGCATCCACGATCCAGTACTCCTCCACCCCGTGGGATTCGTAATCCTCGAATTTCACACCCCGGTCCCGCGCCGCAGTGGATTCGCTCAACACTTCGACGATCAGGTCCGGGATTGGAAATTTCATCGTGTCCGACTTCAGAGCCGCCGCCTTGGCCGCTCCGAAATAGACGATGTCCGGCTCGTAGTCGTTTCTCGGGAAAACGCAGAGACATTTCTCGGCTTTCACCTCTCCGAGCTGATGCACGTTCACGTAGGTATCCACCAGCATCAAAATCCACTTGGTTACATCCAGATGGACGTTGCGCGCAGGCGAGTGAAGCACCACCTCGCCGTCAATGAACTCGATCTTCATTTCCGGGGTCATCTCCGAGTAGAATTGATCCCGCAGTCGGCGCTCCTCCTTGAGCTTGCTCTGGAGCAGCTCGGAAATTTCCGCCAACCGGGGCGAATGAAGTATCGGGGAGATCAGCGTCGCTAGGTCTGGCATGGCCGATCCATAACCCCGCCAGATGAGCTGGCAAAGGGGGAAATCGCGAGTCACCGATGTCGCTCAATTTCTTGGCACCCCGGAGAATCCGCGACTCTAGGATTGCCAAAACCCGAACCGCGACTAGCAATGCCGCCCCCGCGCGAAAAACCTGCCGGGAACTCAAGCCACATTCCGCATATGAAGGACCTCACCAAATACCGCAACATCGGCATTTTCGCCCACGTCGATGCGGGCAAAACGACCACCACCGAACGCATTCTCAAGCTGACCGGCAAGATCCACAAAATCGGCGAGGTTCACGACGGCGCATCGACGATGGATTTCATGGACCAGGAAGCCGAGCGCGGCATCACCATCCAATCTGCCGCCACCACCTGCTTCTGGAAGGGCTATCAATTTAACGTCATCGACACTCCCGGCCACGTGGACTTCACCATCGAAGTTTACCGTTCACTCAAGGTTCTCGACGGCGGTGTCGGCGTGTTCTGCGGCTCCGGAGGCGTTGAGCCTCAGTCGGAAACCAACTGGCGTTATGCCAACGACTCGGAAGTCGCCCGCGTCATTTACGTCAACAAGCTCGACCGGATCGGTGCGGATTTCTACCGCGTCGTCGCGCAGGTCAAAAAAATCCTTGGCGCCCTTCCGCTGGTCATGGTGCTGCCGATCGGCACGGAAAGCGACTTTATCGGCGTCGTCGATCTGCTCACGATGAAGGCCCACATCTGGGATGAATCCGGCCAACCGGAAAACTTCACGATCGTGGAAATCCCCGCCGACATGGTGGACAAGGCCAAGGAATACCGCGCCCAACTCATCGAAACCGCCGTCGAACAGGACGACGCCATCATGGAATCCTACCTCGACGGTAAAGAGCCTTCCATCGACGAAATCAAGAAGTGCATCCGCAAGGGCACCATCGACCTCGCGTTCTTCCCGACATACTGCGGTTCCTCCTTCAAAAACAAAGGTCTCCAGCTCATGCTCGACGCCGTCGTCGATTACCTTCCAAGCCCGACCGACGTCAAGCCGCTGCCTGAAGTGGACGCCGAGGGCAAGGAAACTGGCAAGTTCGCCATCATCGACCCGAAAGCTCCGTTCCGCGGGCTGGCGTTCAAGATCATGGACGACAAGTTCGGCGCGCTCACTTTCACCCGCATTTACTCGGGCACCATCAAGAAGGGCGACACCGTCCTCAACTCCTTCACCGGCAAGACCGAGCGCATCAGCCGCATGGTCGAAATGCACGCCGACGACCGCAACGAAGTAGATAGCGCCCAGGCAGGCGACATTGTCGCCATCGTCGGACTCAAGAACGTCCAAACCGGCCATACCCTTTGCGACGAGAAGCACCCGGCCACGCTCGAGCCGATGGTTTTCCCGGATCCCGTCATCTCCATCGCCGTCGCTCCGAAGGACAAGGTCAACGCCGAAAAACTCGCCAACGCGATCGGCAAGATGATCCAGGAAGATCCATCGTTCCGCGTTGAAACCGACGAGGAAACCAATGAAATGATCCTCAAGGGCATGGGCGAACTCCACCTCGACATCAAAATCGACATCCTCAAGCGCACCCACAAGGTCGAGGTCACCGTCGGCGCTCCACAGGTCGCCTATCGCGAAACCATCACCAAGATGGTCAACGACAGCTACACTCACAAGAAGCAGTCCGGGGGTTCCGGTCAGTTCGCAAAAATTGATTACACCATCGAGCCCGGCGAGCCCGGCTCCGGCTTCATCTTCGAATCGAAGGTCACCGGCGGCAGCATCCCGAAAGAATTCATCCCCGCCGTCGAGAAGGGCTTCAAAACCTGCGTCGATAAAGGACCACTCGCGGGCTACCCTTGCTTGGACTTCAAAGTCACGCTCAACGAAGGCGGTTTCCACGCAGTGGACTCCAGCAACATCGCCTTCGAAATCGCCGCCAAGGCCGCGTATCGCCAGACCATGGTCAAGTGCGCTCCGCAGATCCTTGAGCCGATGATGAAGCTCGACGTCTTCGCTCCCGAGGAAAAAGTCGGCGACGTGATCGGCGACCTCAACCGTCGCCGCGGCATGATCCAAGGCCAGGAGCCGACTCCCGGCGGTATCCGCGTCAAGGCCGAGGCTCCGCTGAGCGCCATGTTCGGCTACATCGGCGACCTTCGCACCATGACCTCCGGCCGCGGCCAGTTCTCCATGGAATTCAGCCACTACGCCCCGTGCCCGCGCAACGTCTCCGACGACGTGATCGCCAGGGCCAAGGCCAAGGACGAAGCCCAGCGCGCGGCGAAGTAACAAAGCGCCGGCTCAGCCGGCATCCCTCGCAAAACCCGCCGTCCCTCAAGGGCCGGCGGGTTTTTTCGTCAGAGGTATCACCACGCGTCGGCGAATATTCCTCCCGGGAATGACCGTGAGCCTCATCCCTAAAGCCGGAATGCGGATGCGCGGACTTCTTAACCATGGCCAATGTCTGTTATTTGAGACTGGTACCATTTCCACGCCGTCCGAAGCAGGCGGGCGAGCCCGTTAGGGCTTAAGCTCGCCTGACTGCTTCGGCGGATGTTTGAAGATGCCTAACATGGC
>JANMSI010000061.1:0-51821 GCA_031389115.1 Akkermansiaceae bacterium | reverse complement strand
CCACTCCGCCGTCCTCCCCGGCGGAACCATTCCCAGCAACCTCCCCAACCAAAACCAAACAACGCCGGGTGTCATGACTTATGGCGCAACCACTCGAAATCAAAAAATCCCCCCGGTGTCATTTTGCTATGGCGCAACACGCGTGCTCGCTAGATGAAGAACGGACTGAAGTCCTTGACTACACTTATTTCCCAAGTTCGGCGGCGCGCTGGGTCGCGGCCCCGACCGCCTCGATTAGGGCGGACCGCAGGCCGTGCTTTTCTAGCGTGGCCAGGCCGGCGGCGGTGGTGCCGCCGGGCGAGGTGACCTTGTCCTTCAGGACCGCCGGATGCTCGTCGGTTTCCAAGACCATGGCCGCTGCTCCGAGCACGGTTTGAGCCGCAAGTCGCACGGCATCCGCCCGCGGGATTCCCGCGCGGACGCCGCCGTCGGCGAGGGCGTCGATGATCACATAGACATAGGCCGGCCCGCTGCCGGAAAGCCCGGTGACCGCGTCCATCAGCCGCTCGGGGACTTCGACCGCCAAGCCGACCGCGCCCAGCAGAAGTTGCGCGGTCGCTGCGTCCTCGGCCGTCGCGCGACTGCCAAGGCAGTAGCCTGCGGCTCCACGCCCGACCAGCGCGGGGGTGTTGGGCATCGCGCGGACGATGCGGAAATTCTCCGAAGCCGCCGTCTCCAGCGCGGCGAGAGTGACGCCGGCTGCGATGGAGATCACCAGGCGCGGCTTGCCGACTGCGATCCGGGTAGCATCCGTGAGCGCCGGGCCGATGTCGTGGGGTTTGGTGCAAAGCAGGATCACCTCGCTCGTGGCAGCCATTTCCGAGACTTCCGCCGTGACTCTGGCTCCGGTAGCTTTCGCGAACTCATCGCGGGATTTCTCGTAGGGATCGCAGCCCACCACGTCGGCGGCCGCGACGACTCCGGCACGAATCGCCCCCTGAACCAGCGCCGTCCCCATTTTCCCGCATCCGATGACTCCAAGCTTCATGGCCGGAGACTAAGCGGGCCGCGGCAGCACAGGCCAGTGTCATTTTGCTTGGAGGCACCGGCCGCCATGCCCAGCTTTCGCCCATGAAAACACGGTGGATGGCGGTATTGGCGGTGAGCTGTGGGATCGCAGCGGGCGAAATATCCGAGGAGCCAAAAAAGCCGCAAGGCCCGGTAAAAACCAAGATCACGGGTCTCCCGAAAGATGGAGAAAAGCCCAAGGTGATTTTGATTCCCGCAAATGATGTCGAGACCGCGATCCCCGACCCCGTCAAAGCGCTGGCCGAACCCGCGATGATGGATTTCCCGAACGGAATCCACATGGCGATCACCGCTGCGACGGAAAAGGCGCAGGCCCACGTCAACCAAGGCTTGAATCACCTTCACGGCGGCTGGGAATTCGAGGCGAGCCGCCACTTCGCCGCCGCCCTGCGGGAAGATCCGGACTGCCTGCTCGCGCACTGGGGCATGGTGATGTCGCTGCTCACGCCATCGCCGGAAACCGCCGCCGCGAAGATGGCCGCGACGGAGCGCCTGCTCGACTTGATCGATGCCGGAAAAGGCAGCGAACTGGAGCGCGGCTATGCTTACGGGCTGATCAAATACATCGAGGAAGGGCCGGCAGGAGCCGCCGCAGCGTTCCGCAAGGTCGCCGCGCAGTTTCCCAACGACTTGCAGGCAGGCATTTTCGCCGCGCTTTTCAACAGGGGGGGATACGATGATTTCGGCACTGCCACCGCCGATCAGGAAATTGCGGAGAAAAGTTTGCTCGATTTGATCGAAAAAAACCCTCAAAGCCCGCTGCCTCTCAACGCGCTTCTCACCATCCGCGCGGAAGGGCCGGACCTGGCTCCCTCCGTGGATCTGGCGCGCAAGCTGTGCCAAATGTCCCCCGGCTATCCGGCTTTTTCCCATTTGCTAGGCCACTATGAATGGCGCACCGGACAACACGGCAAGGCCATCGCTGCGTTTGGCCACGCGACGGCGCTTTTTGAAACATGGATGGAAGCAAACAACGCCACCATCGCCGATTGCCCGGAAAAGGTGAAAGCCGAGGCATACCGGGTGGTCGCCCTAGTTTCCAAAGGAGATTTCGACCTTGCCTACGCCGCCGCTCGCCAGATCGCCGCCACTCCGATTCCCGCCAAACGTCCCGGCTCGCCCGGCGCGCGAATGCTGCTGTGGGATGCGAAAACCCTCCCGGCCCGGCTGCTCCTCCATCGCGGCCTGCGGGGAAATGCCAATGAGGCGCTGCACTCCCTCCCCAAACCCGGCGATCTCAAGGAAACCCACGGAAAATCCCTCGCCTTCTGGTGGATTGATGGCGTTCGCCTGGCCCTCGAGGGCCGCCGGGTCATCGACGAAGGGAAACTCACCGAGGCGAAAGATGTCGTTGCGGCCCTGACCCTTCATGGCGAGGCCATGAGTAAAAAGCAGGCAGCCGCCAACGACAGCGGCGAGCGCTCGAATTGGAATCGGTCCTTCCACGCCCTGGAAGTCATCGCCAGCGAACTCCGCGGTCGCCTTACCCTCGCCGGACCCAAGGACCGGCGCGGCACCGCTTACAATTGGCTCGCCTCCGCCGAAGACCGCCAGCGCCCGGCTTCCATGCTGTTCCCGCCGTTGATCCTGTCGCCGATGGCCGGCCGCCTCGGCGACTATTATCTCGCCATGGCCCAACCGCTGGACGCCATCGAGGCCTACCAGCGCGCGCTCATTGCGTTTCCCAACGACATGCAAACGCTCGTCGGCCTGAAAGCTGCATGCGAGCAGGCAAAATTGGCTGACGAGGCGACCGCCACTGGGAAAAAAATCGACGAGCTCCGCGCCCAGTAGGGTAAAAACGAGCTGCTGGGAAGTCCCCCGACGGCAGGGAACTGCCTCATTCGCCGGGCTAGGGGTGTAGGAAATAGGCTTCTTCGCTAGCCCCAAGCCCCTGAACCCTAGCCCCTCATTGGTGCCCAAGCCTCTCAACGGAGTCACCTCAATCGTCCATCAAGGGCAAAAAAAGGCCGCCGGGGAGTCCCTTCCCCGACGGCCGAAATTGTCATACCCACCACACCCGTGGAATTGGCAGACAACTGTGCTGTTACACCCTTACATGAAAGAGCAATTGCTCGCCGCTTTCACAGAACTAAGACCTTCAACCAATGCATACGTTCAAACTATTTTGAAAACTTTGTCTCCATGCAAGGAACGCCCGGTTCCGAGAAAAATCGCACTTGGAAATTCCCGCCAATCCAAGACCCTCCCGACCATGTCGCACAGCCACATCGACGTCCGCTACGTCGCCAATCTCGCCCGCCTCGAGCTCACCGACGAGGAGGTCGCCACCTTCCAGCCCCAGCTCGAAGCCATCCTCGGCTACATCGAATCCCTCTCGAAGCTGGATGTCTCGGGCATCGACTCCAGCCCTCATGCCAGCGAGGTGTTCGGAAAAATGCGCGACGACATCCCGCACGCGAGCCTTTCCCAAGAAGCCATGCTGCAAAACGCCCCCGACCAAGCCCAAGGCCAAATCCGCGTCCCCAAAGTCGTCACCGACGCCTGATTTCTTTTTCAGCATCTCAGCTTTTCAGCCTTTCAGCTTTTATCCCCAATGACCATCGCTTCGCTCCGCCGACAGCTCCTCGCCGGGGAAACCACGCCTACCGCCATTCTCGAACAGCTCGCCGGTGAAATCTCCGCCCGCGACGGCCAGACCGGCGCTTACCTTTCCTTCGACCTCGAATCCGCGCTCGCCGAAGCGGCAAACGCCGACCTCAGCCTCCCCCTCGGCGGCATCCCGATCGCCATCAAGGACAATATCAACGTCCTCGGCCAGCCCTGCACCTGCGGCTCGAGATTTCTCGAAAATTTCATCTCGCCCTACGACGCCACCGTGATCCGCAAGCTCCGGGCCGCCGGGGCGATCCCGTTTGGCAGGATGAATCAGGACGAATTCGCGATGGGCTCCTCCACCGAAAACTCCGCCCTGCAAATCACCCGCAACCCCCACGACCCGGACCGCGTGCCCGGCGGCTCGTCCGGTGGTTCCGCCGCCGCCGTCGGCGATCTCACCGCGATCGCCGCGCTCGGCTCCGACACCGGCGGTTCCATCCGCCAACCCGCTTCCCACTGCGGTGTGGTCGGGCTGAAACCTTCCTACGGCCGCGTCTCCCGCTACGGCTTGGTCGCCTTCGCCTCATCGCTCGATCAGATCGGCCCAATTACACAAACCGTCGAAGACGCCGCTTTAATCCTCCAAGCCATCGCCTGTGGCGACCCGCAGGATTCCACCTGCCTCGATGCCGCCGTGCCGGATTATCTCTCCGGCCTCAACGACGGCGTGAAAGGCCTCAAACTCGGCATCCCCAAGGAATACTTCGGCGCTGGCATCGATCCCGGCGTTCGCAAAAACGTCGAAGCCGCCATCCAGTCCCTCGCCGCCCAAGGCGCTGAAATCGTCGATATTTCCCTGCCCCACACCGAGCACGCCGTCGCCACCTACTACATCATCGCCCCCGCCGAAGCCTCGTCCAACCTCTCCCGCTTCGACGGCATCCGCTACGGCCGCCGTGCGCCGAACCCGTCCGACATCCTCGATCTTTACAAAAAATCCCGCGAGCAAGGCTTCGGCCCCGAGGTCAAGCGCCGCATCATCCTCGGCACCTACGTTCTTTCCTCCGGCTACTACGACGCCTACTACAGCCGCGCCCAAAAGGTCCGCACCCTGATCCGCCGCGATTTCGAAACCGCGTTCAAAACGGTCGATGCCATCCTATCCCCCGTCGCCCCCACCCCGGCCCGCAGGATCGGCGGTATTTCGGACGATCCGCTCCAAGAATACCTCTCCGATATCTTCACCATCGCCGCCAACCTCGCCGGCATCCCCGGCATCTCCATCCCCTGCGGCACAACCGATTTCGACGGCGGGAAAAACCTCCCCGTCGGCCTCCAGATCCTCGCCCCGCATCTAGGCGAAGCGAAACTCCTGCAAATCGCCAAGGCGGCGGAGAGCCAAGCCTGACAGAAAAAGGCGCGGGCCGTTTGTGCAAAACTTATAGATTTACTCACTGCCCTGACGCGGAGAATACTACCACTAGAATATGAAAGCCGTTGTCATCGCCCCACCCACGCCCATTGCGGTGATCCAATCTTCTATAATACATGGTGACGTTAGATCGGTTCTTCCCCGCCTTCCTTCTGAATCAGTGCAATGTGTGGTAACTTCACCTCCCTATTGGGGATTACGCGACTATGGAATTGATGGTCAAATTGGTTTGGAACCCACTATGCCTGGATTCATCAATTCATTGACCGCCGTTTTTTCGGAAATCCGGCGTGTTCTGAAGCCCGACGGAATCTTATGGCTGAATATCGGTGATGGTTTCACAAGTGGAAACCGTGGATGGCGCGCTCCCGACAAAAAAAATCCGAACCGCGCGATGAATGTGCGACCCGACAATCCACCCGGCCTAAAGGATAAGGATTTGATGGGTATCCCGTGGCGACTTGCATTCGCATTGCAGGATGACGGCTGGTATCTCAGGAGCGACATCATTTGGAACAAGCCAAACGCTATGCCAGAAAGCGTCAAGGATCGACCAACCCGGTCTCATGAATACCTGTTCATGTTCACCAAATCGGACAAATACAAGTATTACGCTGAAAGAGTGAAGGAGGTCGGCGGCAATGGAGACCTCAGAAATCGTCGTAGTGTGTGGAACATCAATACGGCAGCCTCCGCCGGCGCACACATCGCATCGTTCCCCGCAGCACTGGTCGAACCCTGTGTCCTTGCCTCCTCAGATGAGGACGATGTCGTATTAGATCCATTCTTCGGCTGCGGCACTGTAGGTTTGGTCGCCCGGAATCAAAAACGTCGCTACCTTGGAATCGAGCTTAATCCCGGATACGTTTCAACATCACTTGCCCTGCTAGACCCGGTCGAGTTTGGATCCGCAAAGTCCTCAAAAAAATTGGCGATTCCCAACCATGAAAATAGTTTTACCCTCCACGACGCTTCAGATCTCAGTTGCCAAGACATTGGAACAGGTCCGCAGTCTTCACCTCCGCAAGGCTCTGACTCAAACCGTAAAATTGGTGGAACTGTCTATCCTAAACCGTCAGCTCGACGAAAACGCGCCGGCAAATGATATCAAAGAATTGGCGGCTCTCGGTATTCGGGGTGAACTGGTATTTCCTGTCCCCTGCCTGATTCAAGCAAATCCCCGCTTGATCGGTTACTACCGGCTCCTGATGGGCTTCAGTCAAAAGGAGTTTTACAATAAAGGCGGTTTGGGCCGTTTTTCATCACTGGAATCAAAAGGCATTATACCTGTCCGAGTCCAAGGCGATATGGAATCGCTGTGTGAAGCGTTCTGCGAACGCGCCTCACAACTAATCAATGGCCTCGGTGTCGAACGTGTTTCCGCAGCATTGATAGATGATCTTACACTTTTGACCCTCGGCCCACAATTGCGCGGCAGCAATAATACGCTCATTGGGAAGCTGGCAAACCAAGCGGTCTTTGAAATCATCCACCGTATCGTGGATAAAGCTGTCATAACGCGAACAGCAACGAAATTGGAGCTTGAGAACGCCTCGGGACGAGAGGTGATCATCGCCTTTTCCGCAGACCCGGACATCAGCATTGTCGAAAAAACCTCGCTTACCTCTACTCGCAACATCATTGCCATTGAAATCAAAGGTGGGACAGATCAATCCAATATCTGGAATCGGTTGGGCGAGGCGGAGAAAAGTCACCAAAGCGCGAAGCAGCTCGGTTTCGTCGAGTTTTGGACCATTTACAACGTAGGAGTTTTGGACGAAAAGAAAGCGCGCGAGAAGTCGCCGACAACCAATCGATTTTACTCTCTACCAGAACTATCGCGAGGTCTTGGAACTGAATATGAAGACTTTCGAAATCGCATTGCCTCTCTGGTAGGAATCCGCGCGTAGCATGCCCATCGCTGATGCAGCAACGACGTGCGGAGAGTTTGGAAACTGGAAGCCATTTTTTCCGAACCTTGCTGCGGCACCACGGAATTCGACGGCGGAAAAAACCTCCCCGTCGGCCTCTAGATCCTCGTCCGCCATCAATCGCGGCATGACTTCAAACACCCATCGACTCGTCCGCCGGCTCGCCTCGCCGCATTGGCTGCCTCGCTTTGCGCGGCGTATCATGCGGACTTCGTCAGCCCAACGCCGACAACGCCACCGAGGAAAACAAGCAGTCCAACCGGCGGGTGGTGTTCATCAGGAAGTGAACCGGCAGCACGGGAAAAGCCGATGTATGGCGTGCGGTGGCAGAGTGAGGAACGACCGGCGACACCGTTTGGAAAGTGTCCCGGCTGTCTCAGCCGGGAGCGGAGGTTTTGGAACCGGCTGAGACAGCCGGAACACGATCACGAACCACTCATCCAAAGCGGCATGGCTACCCCCGCCTATTCCGCTTGCCGGGCAGCGGCGGGTTGGATACGGGGTTGCCGCTCTCCGGCAGTTGGCCGGTCCTGTCTGAGTTCCCCAAAAGACTTTATTTATGCCCATCACCCGCGCTTTGCTTTCCGTCTCCGATAAAACCGGCCTGGCCGAATTCGCGAAGGAGCTTCACGACATGGGAGTCGAACTTCTCTCCACCGGTGGCACCTCGGCGGCGCTGCGCGAGGCCGGGCTGCCGGTCATCGACGTGTCGGAGTTTACCGGCGCGCCGGAGCTTTTCGATGGCCGTTTGAAGACCCTGCATCCGAAGGTCCACGGCGGCCTGCTTCAACGACGCGACGATCCGACGCATCTGGCACAGGCGAAGGCCAACGACATCCCGCCGATCGACCTAGTGGTGGTGAATCTCTATCCGTTCGAGGAAACCGTCGCCAAACCGGATGTGACGCTGGAGCAGGCGATCGAGAAAATCGACATCGGCGGCCCGTCGATGCTGCGGAGCGCGGCGAAAAACCACCAGAGCGTGACGGTCATCGTGGATCCGGCCGATTACCTGCGGGTGATCGAGGAAATGAAGGAAAACAACGGCAATACGACCAAAGGATTCCGCGAACAGCTCGCGGTGAAGGTTTTCACGCGCACCGCGGAATATGACGCCGCGATCGCGGACTACCTCGGCCAATGCCGAACCGGCACGGGCTGTAATTTCACCCTCAGCCTGCCGCTGGAGCAGGATCTCCGCTACGGCGACAACCCGCACCAGAAGTGTTCGCTCTACGGCAATTTCGGGGACTTTTTCACCCAGATCCAAGGCAAGGAGCTGAGCTACACCAATGTTTTGGACATTGAGGCGGCGGCGGACCTCATCCTCGATTTCGCCCGCCCCACGGTGGCGATCCTGAAGCACACGAATCCCTGCGGAGTCGGTCAGGACGACGATGATCTGCGGGTCGCCTGGCAGAAAGCCTTCGAAACCGACCGCCAGGCGCCGTTCGGCGGCGTGATCGTTTGCAACCGCCCGCTCACCCTCGAACTGGCGCGGGTGATTTCGGAAATTTTCACCGACGTCATTATCGCCCCTGAGTTCGAAAGCGACGCGCGCGCGCTTCTGCAGAAAAAAAAGAACCTGCGCTTGATGGTGATGAACGACGCCTACTTGGCGGAAAAACAATCGCCCGTCATCCGCTCCTGCCCCGGCGGAATCATGGTGATGGACCGTGACCACACGGCGCTGGGTCTCGAAAATCTCGAATCCAAAGTCGTCACCAAGCGCCCGCCCACCGAACAGGAAATGCGTGCGATGCGCTTCGGCTGGCGGATCGTGAAGCACGTCAAATCCAACGCCATCGTTTACTCCAGCGCCGATCGCACCCTCGGCATCGGTGCGGGCCAAATGAGCCGCGTGGATTCCTCGCGGATCGCGATTTGGAAATCCAAAGAATCCGGACTGGATCTCAAGGGCAGCATCGTCGCCTCGGACGCCATGTTCCCGTTCGCCGACGGCCTGCAATCCGCCATCGACGCAGGCGCGACCGCCTGCATCCAGCCGGGCGGCTCGGTTCGGGACGAGGAAGTTATCGCCGCCGCCGACGCCGCAGGAATGGCGATGATCTTCACGGGTCACCGTCATTTCAGGCATTGAGCCGCCGGAAATTCGTTGGGTGGCGCGGGACGGTAGCGACACCATCAGCCATGCGACCAAGGCGAAGGCCAACACGCCCCAAGGCACCAGCCAGCCGAAGCGCGTGTGGAAAGTGAGCTTCGTTTCCCGCATCAGGATTCCTGAAATCGTTTCTTGCCGGAGCGCACTCGCGGGCAAACTTCGACGAGGTCTGCCGCCGTTTAACGGCATTGGCCGCGTGAATTTCCGCTTTGAAATTTTCGCCGCCCGAGTCCGTACTTCCGCTGGTGAGCGGTGCATTTCCGCGTAGCCTGCCGCGTGCCCAAAGTTGACAAGAAATCCGCAATCCAGCCCCCCCCGCCCGCGATCCTTCTGCGCGGCTGCCGCCAACATAATCTTCAGGGCTTCGACCTCGATATCCCGCTCGGCAAGCTCACCGTCGTCACCGGTCCGTCCGGTTCCGGGAAATCCTCGCTCGCCTTCCACACGCTCTACGCCGAGGGCCAGCGGCGTTACGTCGAGACGTTTTCGCCCTATGTCCGGCAGTTCTTTGATCGCATGGACAAGCCGCTCGTCGATCACATAGACGGCATCCCTCCGGCCATCGCCATAGAGCAAAAAAACCATGTCCGCACCACCCGCTCGACCGTCGGCACGCTCACCGAGATCAACGATTATCTCAAGCTCCTCTACGCCCGCCTCGCCATCGGCTACGATCCTAACACCGGCGAGACGATCCAGCCCGATTCGCCCGAATCCGCCGCCGCCTGGGCCAAGGAAAACCTGGCAGACCAGCCCGTCCTGGTCACCTTCCCCATCCCCGTTCCGACCGACGCGAAGTCAGCGGAAATCTTCCCTTTTCTCAACGCCCAAGGCTACCTCCGGATCCTCATCGACGGGAAAATCATCCGCACCGACGAGCCGCTGCAATTTGAGATCTCAAATTTCGAATCTCAAATCCACATCGTCCAGGACCGCCTAACCCTAACACCCGATAACCAGTCCCGCCTGCTAGAAGCCCTCGAAGCCGCCTTCACCCTCGGCAAGGGCCACGCCACCATTGTCCTCCCTTCTTCCTTCGATGTTGGACGTTCGACGTTCGATGTTCAGCGTTCCTTTTCCACCACTTGGACCAACCCCAAAACCGGCTTCACCCTCCGCAAGCCCTCCCCCGCCCTCTTCTCGTTCAACTCCCCGTTAGGCGCTTGTCCGAAATGCCGCGGCTTCGGCCGAATTATTGGCATCGATCTCGATAAAGCGATTCCGGACCCCACCCTCTCCATCGCAAAGGGAGCCATCAAACCCTTCCAGGGCGAGCGCGGCGATGAGTGCCAGCGCGATCTCGTTAGAAACTGCAAGGAGCGCGACATCGACATCAAGTGCTCCTTCGAGGATCTATCCGAAGAGGAACGCGAATGGATCTACTACGGGGACCGCAAATTCCAATCCCTGTCACCCGAGGCTCTCGAGGACCTCTGGCAATCCGGCGGCTGGTATGGCATCAAAGGCTTCTTCGATTGGATGGAAACCAAGGCCTACAAGATGCACGTCCGCGTCTTTCTTAGCCGCTACCGCTCCTACACCACCTGCGACACCTGCCGCGGCAAACGCCTCCAACCCGAATCCCTCTGCTTCAAAATCGACGGCAAAACCCTCCCCGAACTCTGGGCTCTCTCTATCAGCGATCTTCTCCCTTGGTTCTTGATTCTGAAATCCGAAGTCTCGAATCGTCCCTCCGACCCCACCCTCGATCTCGTCCTAACTGAAATTTCCTCCCGCCTTCACTACCTCGACCAGGTCGGCCTCGGCTACCTCACCCTCGACCGCACCACCCGCACCCTCTCCGGCGGCGAGGTCGAGCGCGTCAATCTAACCACCTGCCTCGGTGCCGCCCTCACCGGCACCCTTTTCGTCCTCGACGAGCCCACCGTCGGCCTCCACCCGCGCGACATCGACCGGCTCGTCGGCGTCATGCACGGCCTCCGCGACAAGGGCAACACCCTCGTCGTCGTCGAGCACGAGCAAACCGTCATGCTCGCCGCCGACCACCTCGTCGATCTCGGCCCCGGCGCCGGCTCCTTCGGCGGCACCCTTATCTATCAAGGCTCCCCCCAAGGAAAGGCGATCTCCGAATCGCTTTTCAAAAAATCAAAAATCAACAATTCAATCGGAACACTCCCTTGGCTCGAAGGCACCAAATCCATCGCCATCCCCACCACCCGCCGCAAGCCCACCAAACGCCTCCTCTCCATCCGCGGAGCCACCCGCCACAACCTCAAAAAACTCGATGTCGATCTCCCCCTCGGCCTGTTCACCGTCCTCACCGGCGTCTCCGGCTCCGGCAAATCCACCTTCGCTCACGACGTCCTCTATCTGAATCTCGCCCGCAAGCTCGGCCACGATGTTCAGGGCGACGCCGCCCCCATCAAGGAACTCGGCGGCAGCCAGCACCTTGGCGGCGTCGAGCTTGTCGATCAAACCGCCGTCGCCCGCACCCCGCGCTCCACGCCCGCCGTGTTTCTCGGTGCCTTCGATCCCATCCGCCAGCTCTTCGCCCTCACCCAGGAAGCCCGCGCCCGCGATCTAACCACCGGCTTTTTTTCCTTCAACTCCGGCGCTGGCCGCTGCGATCGCTGCTCCGGCAATGGCTTCGAAAAAGTCGAAATGCAGTTCCTCTCCGATCTCTATGTCACCTGCCCCGACTGCAACGGCAAGCGCTACAAATCCTCCACGTTAGATTTCCATTACCTCGGAAAATCCATCCACGACATCCTCGATCTAACCGTCGTCAATGCCATCGCCTTCTACACAAACAGCGTGGGCGTCCCGCCCGCGGGTCTGAAGCGTCACACCCAGATCGTCAAAATCCTCGCTCCTCTCGTCGAAGTCGGCCTCGGCTACCTCAAGCTCGGCCAACCCCTCAACACCCTCTCCGGCGGCGAGGCCCAACGCCTCAAGCTCTGCCAACTTCTCAGTAGCACAGGCGTCCCGCCTGTGTCGTCGAACGGGCGTCCCGCCGGTTCCAAACTCTTAATCTTGGACGAACCCACCACCGGCCTCCACTTCTCCGACATCGAGAACCTTCTAACCGTCTTCCAGAAACTCGTCGATTCCGGCCACTCCCTCCTGGTCATCGAGCACAACCTCGACGTCATCAAATCTGCCGACTGGATCCTCGACCTCGGCCCTGAAGCCGGCAAACACGGCGGCCAGTTAGTCGCCCAAGGCCCCCCCGAGTCCGTCGCGAGATTAAACACCCCCACCGCCCGTTTCCTCAAACAAGCCCTAAGCCTCTCCCCCTCTTCTTCCTATCAACCATCAACTCTCAACTCTCAACCCACCTCCAACTCCATCACCCTCCGCGGTGCCCGCCACCACAACCTCAAGAACATCTCCGTCGATATCCCGCGCGACCAGCTCGTCGTCATCTCCGGTCTATCGGGATCGGGCAAGTCCACCCTCGCCTTCGACATCCTCTTCGCCGAGGGCCAGCGCCGCTTCCTCGACTCCATGTCCACCTACGCCCGGCAGTTCGCTGAGCAGTTAGAGAAACCCGAGATCGACCAGCTCCAAGGCCTCCCACCCACCGTCGCGATCGAGCAACGCGTCTCCCAGGGCGGCGGCAAATCCACCGTCGCCACCGTCACCGAAGTCTGGAATTTCATCCGCCTCCTCTACGCAAAACTCGGCACCCTCTACTGTCCCGATTGCCAAATCCCCGTCGAACGACAATCTCTATCAGCCATTGAGAACACCATCCGCAGCCACCTCAAGTCCGGTCCCGTCACTCTGTTAGCCCCTCTCATTCGCGGGAAAAAAGGCTTTCACACCGAAGTCGCCGCCTGGGCCGTCAACCACGGTTTCTCCCAGCTTCTCGTCGATCGGAATTTCCAAGACGCCGCCACCTTCACCCCACTCGAGCGCTTCAAGGAACACGACATCGATGTAGTCGTGGCGGCGGTTTCCAACCGCCAAGCCCAACTCTCCGAACTCGCCTCATTCATCACCCGCGCCCTCGCCATCGGTAAAGGCCTAATCAAAATCCACACCGCCGACAAAAAATTCACCCTCCTCTCCACCAAATCCAGTTGCCCTTCGTGCAACAAATCCTTCGAAGAACTCGATCCCCGGCTCTTCTCCTTCAACTCCCCGCACGGCTGGTGCGAGGAGTGCCGCGGTCACGGCCGGGTTCCTAAAAAACGCAGTCACCGTCTCGACACCTCCCGCTTCGACTCCGTCCTCGCCGCGGAAATCGACGCCGACCGCGCCATCGACCGCATGGACGACATCGAGCTCATCGAATGCCCCGCCTGCCATGGCTCCCGCCTCAACCCCGTCGCCTCCGCCGTCCGCCTGAGTGGCTGCGGCGTCTCGCCGCAGGCCGTGCTCGCGGCGTCTCGCCGCGAGTCATCCACCGCCATCGCCGACCTCGGCCACCTCTCAATCGACGCCGCAGCCGCCCATTTCTTCAAACTCAACTTCACCGCCGAGCGCGACACCCTCATCGCCCGCGACATCCTCCCGGAAATCCGCCAGCGCCTTTCCTTCCTCCAGGAAGTCGGCCTCGGCTACCTCCAGTTAGACCGTTCCGGCAATACTCTATCCGGCGGCGAGTCCCAGCGTATCCGCCTCGCCGCCCAGCTCGGCTCCAACCTCCGCGGCGTCCTCTACGTGCTCGACGAGCCCACCATCGGCCTCCACCCGCGCGACAACGCCGCCCTCCTCAAAACCCTCATCGCCCTCCGCGACCAGGGCAACTCCCTCATCATCGTCGAGCACGACGAAGACACCATCGCCGCAGCGGATCACCTCATCGACCTCGGCCCCGGTGCCGGCCGCCTCGGCGGCGAAATCGTCTATCAGGGCAAGCCGCCCACCAGGAGCGTGGGCATCTCGCCCACGAGTAAAAAGTCTTCTTCTCCAAAAACTTCGACGTCCGATGTTGGGCGTTCGATGTTCGATGTTCAATCCTCCCCCACCTACCGCGCCCTCACCGCCGTCATCACCCACCCCATCCGCGGCTCCCGTCGCCCCGTCGGCAAGGACCATCCGTTTCTAACTCTATCGGGCTGTCACGCCAACAACCTTAAAAACATCGACGCCGCCATACCGTTAGGTCGCCTCACCGTCCTCACCGGCATCTCCGGCTCCGGCAAATCCTCTCTCATGCACTCCTGCGTGGCAGCGGTTTTCAACCGCCAGCCCAAATCCAAGAAACCCTACCAAAAAGTCAGCGGCGACAAAGCCATCAAAGCCTGCTTCGAAGTCGATCAATCTCCCATCGGCAAAACCTCCCGCTCCTGCCCCGCCACCTACGTCAAAGTCTTCGATCACATCCGCGCCCTTTTCGCCCAGCTCCCGGAAGCCCGCATGAGAGGCTTCGATGTCTCCCGCTTTTCCTTCAACACCGACAACGGCCGCTGTCCCGAATGCAAAGGCAACGGACGCGTGAAGTTAGAAATGGATTTCCTCCCCAGCACCTGGGTCCATTGCGAATCCTGCAACGGCCAGCGCTACAACCCTGCGACGTTAGAAGTCACCTTCGGCCAGAAAAACATCGGCCAGGTCCTCGCCATGACCATCGATGAAGCCTCCGCCTTCTTCGAGTCCCAGCCGCGCATTTCCCACCCGCTCAAGCTCATGGCCGATACCGGCCTCGGCTACCTCCAGCTCGGCCAGCCCAGCCCCACTCTATCAGGTGGCGAGGCACAGCGGATCAAGCTCGTGTCCGAACTCACCAAGGGCCGCGGCACCAAGGCCACGCTCAACAACGCCTTCTTCGCCCAGCGCAATCTCTATTTGATCGAGGAACCCACCGTCGGCCTCCACCTTGAAGACGTCCAGCGACTCATCGACGTCCTCCACCGTCTCGTCGATGAAGGCCACACGGTCGTCGTCATCGAGCACCACATGGCCGTCGCCGCCGAAGCCGACTGGATCCTCGACCTCGGCCCCGAGGCCGGTGACGGCGGCGGGAAAATCATCGCCCAAGGCCCACCCGAGAAAATCGCCAAGTCCAAGACCTCCCGCACCGCGCCGTTTCTAAAAATCGCCCTGCGCCTCTGAATAACGGACCGCGAAATTTATTTCGCCCGAAAGCAAGTGGCCGCCCAGACAATTCATTCCCCGCGAACTCCCATGCGTGGCTTTCCCCTCGCCATTTCCAGCCGACATTCACAAGCTCCCGCAGCCTCCGAGTCACCGGAGCCTTGTTGTAGCTTTCCCTGAAATGTCCGTCCACTCGTCCCCCCAAAGCATCGAAAAACTCGAATCCGACCTTTGGGAGGCCGCCGACAACCTCCGCGCGAACTCGAAGCTGACCTCTTCGGAATATTGCATGCCGGTGCTCGGCATCATCTTCCTACGCCACGCGGCGAACCGCTTTGAAGCCGCCACCCGCCAGATCGCGGAGGACCAGAAGGCGGGGAAAATGCCGAAGCGGAAAATCGTCGCGGCGGACTATGTGAAACGCCGCGCGCTGTTCCTGCCGGAAGAGGCGCGCTACGATTCCATCCTAGCCACGCCGACGGATGCAGATCTTTCCGAGGCACTCATCCACGCCATGACGGCGATTGAGCAGTCCTTCGAGCCGCTAATGAACGTCCTGCCCAAGGACTTCGGCATCTTCGAGCGGAGCGTGCTGGAGGATCTCATGCGCACCTTCAACCGCGAGGCGCTGCGCAATGCCACGGGCGATGTCTTCGGCCGGATTTACGAGTATTTCCTGATGAAATTCGCGATGCAGGGCGCACAGGACAATGGCGAGTTCTTCACGCCGCCGTCGCTGGTGCAGGTGCTCGTCAACGTCATCGAGCCGGACCATGGCGTGGTGGCGGATCTCGCCTGCGGATCCGGCGGGATGTTCGTGCAGTCCAGCCACTTCATCGAAGCCCACGGCGGCGAGACCATGCGCAAGGTCACTTTCTACGGTCAGGAAAAGACCGCCACCACCATCAAGCTGGCGAAGATGAACCTCGCGGTCCACGGGCTGGAAGGCCACATCGCCGAGGCCAACACCTTCTATCAGGACGAGCACCGCCTGCCGGACGGCCGCCGGCTCTTCGGCAACGTTGATTTTGGGATGGCCAATCCGCCGTTCAACGTGGACATGGTGGATGCGGAAAAAGTGAAGGACGACCCGCGCCTGCCATTCGGCCTTCCGGGGGTGAACAAGGAAAAGAAAGTCTCCAACGGCAACTACCTCTGGATCTCCTATTTCCACAGCTACCTCAGTCCGCAGGGCCGCGCCGGCTTCGTCATGTCCTCGCAGGCGTCCAGCGCCGGGCATGGGGAAATGGAAGTCCGCCGCAAGCTCGTCGAGACCGGCGATGTGGATGTGATGATCTCCATCCGCTCAAACTTCTTCTACACTCGCACCGTGCCGTGCGAGCTCTGGCACTTCGACAAGGGGAAACCCGCCGCCCGCCGCGACCAGGTGCTCATGCTCGACGCGCGAAACGTCTATCGGAAAGTCACCCGCAAGATCTACGACTTCTCGCCCGAGCAGCTTGCCAACCTCACCGCCATCGTCTGGCTCTATCGCGGCGAGTCCGGGAAATTCACCGGCCTCGTCCAGCAATATCTGGAACGCACGCTCGCCGAAGCCGCCGCCATCGCCGGGCAGGCTAACGGTTTCCGGAAAAGTTACGAAGCGCTCGCCAAGGCCACCGCGCCGTTCCTGAAATCCCTGCCGAAGGACTCGCCGCTGCGCGGGTTGCTCAAGGAGCGCGACGACGCGGCGAAATCCTGCTTCGCCTCGCTCGATGCCTGGAGCGCCCGCATCGCCAAGGATTGGAAAAAGCCCTGCGCCAGCAATCCCGCCGCCCAGCGGAAACTCTCCGCCGGACTCGACGTGCTCGCCGCCGCCTGCCGCGATCTCATCAAGGATCTCGACCTCGTCTTCAAGCTCGCCACCCGCCTCGTGGACACCGCCGAAAAGGAGGCCGACGCCAAGGACGACGCCAACTGGATCACCCGCGAGATCGGCAAGCTGGAAAAGGACCTCGACGCCCGCCGCGCCGAGGCCGTGGACCAGCTCAAGGCCACCGCCTACTCCGGGCGCCAGGCCCACTGGCTGCTCTCCCGCTTCCCGGACGCCAGGCTGGTGGACGTGCCCGGCCTGGTGAAACTGGTGGACCGCCGGGAAATCGCCGCCGCCGACTGGAGCCTCACGCCCGGCCGCTACGTCGGCGTCGCCCCGGCGGAAGTCGATGACGATTTCGACTTCGAGCAAACCCTCGGTGACATCCACATCGAAATCGCCGACCTGAACCAGGAAGCCTCCGAACTGGCGAAACGGATTCAGAATAATTTAGAGGCGCTTGGGGTATGAAACGCCACGGTTGGCAGAAGACCAAACTCGGTAAACACTGCGAGATCGTAAGTGGATTCCCATTCAAGAGTGATAGCTTTTCTGACGACCCAGATGATGTGGTTCTCGTGAAAGGAGAGAATGTAGGGCAGGGGCAGATATTATGGGAAATTTCGAAACGATGGTCTCGTGCCGATTTGATAGATCTTGATCGCTTTCGACTCATCGCGGGCGATGTGGTGTTGGCAATGGATCGTCCTTGGGTTCCAGCGGGACTTAAGTTTGCGAGAATTCCCGAATCAGCACCCGAAGCGTTGTTGGTCCAACGAGTAGCCAGACTCAGAGCGTCAAACGGCCTTATTCAAGATTTCCTGGCCTGCTTGATCGGATCCTCCAGTTTCGTTGCATACATTCAAAATATCGCGCGCGGAGTTGGCGTG
Source organism: Akkermansiaceae bacterium (assembly GCA_031389115.1). Lineage (GTDB taxonomy): Bacteria > Verrucomicrobiota > Verrucomicrobiia > Verrucomicrobiales > Akkermansiaceae > Luteolibacter. The sequence continues at coordinate 34,039 of JANMSI010000061.1, read as the reverse complement.
CCTCACATCAGTGGTAAAGAAATTGCCGCGTTTGAATTCGAAATGCCACTTGAAGAGGAGCAACGCCGAATCGCCTCCATTATCTCGACCTACGACGACCTGATCGAGAACAACCGTCGTCGGATGGTGTTGTTGGAGGAATCGGCGCGGCTGTTGTATCGCGAATGGTTCGTCCGCCTCCGCTTCCCCGGCCACGAATCCACCCGCATCGTCAACGGCGTGCCGGAGGGGTGGGAATGCGTTCCATTGGAAAAGGTCGCTGAGTTTCGTCTTGGAAAAATGCTAGATCAGGTAAAGAACAAGGGCGACCAAATGCCTTATTTGGCTAACATCAATGTTCGTTGGGGTGAGGTGGACCTGAGCGGACTTCGGGAAATGCGGTTTAAGGAAAATGAGCTGGAAGTATTTGGTCTGAAGTTTGGGGATATTGTCATGTGCGAAGGAGGAGAGCCGGGAAGGTGTGCGATTTGGAAGGATCAGCTCCCTGGAATGATGTTTCAAAAAGCCATTCATCGCATCCGCTGTCGCGAGAACATGGAATACGTGTATCTCTATCGCAACCTGCGCTATCAGGGGCAAGCGGGACATTTGGCGAGTCTCTTCACCGGCGCCACGATCAAACATCTGCCGCGAGAGAAGCTTGCAAAAGTAACGGTCACGGTCCCGCCGAAACAGCTTCTGGAGTTGTTTGCGGAACATGTAGTTCCCATCGAGACACAACTGGGACGACTGGAAGCGATGAACAGGCAGGCGTCAAAAGCCCGCGACCTGCTGCTGCCGAAGCTGATGAGCGGGGAGATTGAAGTATGAGCAAGTTCGCTGCCTACGCCGCCGGATTCGAGTTCTGCCCGCACGGGGGCGAGGCTTACCAACACCTCGCTCCCTTGTTCGCCCGGATTGAGCCAATCGATTTCCAATTTCATGTGGCGGACCCATTGGTGAACCAAGGACAGATGACAGCGGACTTTGACGATCGGCTGGAAAGCGGTTTGCACGCCGCAGGAGCCGAGCGGTTTCATCTGAAGCTGCTTCGGGACATCCCGCAGGAGCTGGACTTTGCGTTTTTCTATCAAGGCAAGACGGTGGCGGTGGAGATCGAGAAGGCTAACCGCGAGAAGATCCTGCGCGACCTGCTGAAGAGCCACATGTATCTCCACTCGGGAGCGGACTACGCGCTCATCGTCCTGCCCCGGAACTATCCCCACACCCACGGCATCTGGGATTTGTTCGATTTCGGAGTGAAGCGTTACATGGAATGCCTGAAGTATGGCATGGGCACGCCCGAAAGCCTCGGCAGGGTCCTCCTCGTCGGCTACACCCAATATGACGCCGTAACCGGTGAGAAGCTGAGCGCGGTTACCCGGCAGAGGATGAGAAAGCTGGCCGAGGAAGCACGGAAACGCTAGACCCGCAGCGTGTCCGATTCCCTTTATCCCGTCGTCGAGGTCCAGCCCGAGTGGGTGCTGGAACCCGAGGCGATGGGCAGCAAGGAGAAGTTCTGGTATCGGGCGCGGGTGACGCAGGACTGCGACTGGCTTTTCAAATATCCCAAGGAAGGCACGGGCCAGCATTGGGCGGAAAAGGTGGCGGCGGAAATCGCTTCGGAGCTGAACATCCGCCACGCGCCGGTGGATCTCGCGGTTTTCCAGAACCGGCGCGGATCGGTGACAGAATCCTTCGCCCGCGAAGGCCGCAATCTTTTCCACGGCAACCAGATCCTGGCGGGTTTCGTGCTGGGCTTCGATCCATCGGGCTCGTTCCGGCATTCCAGCCACACGCTGGAAAACATCCGGACGGCGTTGGAGAAATCCTTCGCCTACGAACACGGTCGGGACCGGGCCAAGCTGGCGATGGCGGAGTACCTGGTGTTCGACGCGCTGATTGCCAACGTGGACCGCCATCACGAAAACTGGGGACTGCTCCGCAAGAAGGTGGATGGGGAGTGGCAGGGTTTCCTCGCCCCGACCTTCGACCACGCGTCGTCACTCGGGCGCGAGATTCTGGAGGACCGGCGTGAGCTGCTGCTCAGGGAAAACCGGGTGGGCCATTATGTGGATAAAGGCAGGGGCGGTGTCTTCTGGCAGGAGGATGACCGGCGCGGACCTAGCCCGCTGGAATTGATCCGCCGCGCGATCCTGAAGCATCCGGAGGAGTTCCGACCGGCAGTGGAGAAGATCACCCGTTTCCAGCGCGGCATGTTGGAAAGCATCCTGCAACGCGTGCCCGAAGACTGGATGTCTCCGCTGGAGCGGGAATTCACCCTTGCCTTGGTGTGCTATAGTCATCACGAATTGCTGAAGCTCCTCCCATGAACTCCCAAACGCTTTTTCTCGCCTGGCAGGACAAGGACCGGACCCGCGGATGGTTTCCCGTGGGCCGTCTGGATTCGGACCGGTCCCACTCGGATTACCGGTTCCGCTACACCGGCGGCGCGGACATCGCGTCCCGCGAAGCAGGCTTTCCAGCGTTGATGGATTTCCCGGATCTCCATCAGGACTATCGTTCCAAGGAATTGTTTCCGATGTTCAAGAACCGGGTGCTCATGCCGGGCAGGCCGGATTTCGCGGAGTATCTCGCCCGCATGGATCTGGCCGGAGAACCGGATCCGATGGAGATGCTCTCGATCGATGGCGGATTCCGAGCGACGGACAGTTTCGAGGTGTTTCCGAAGATCGAGACGCGGGAGGACGGATCGTTCCGCTGCCGGTTTTTCCTTCACGGCTGGCGGCACGTGAGCCTTGAAGCACAGCTCCGGCTCGACAAGCTCACCGCCGGTGAAACCCTCTATCTGGCAGTGGAACTAACCAATCCGGCCACGGGAACCGCGATCCAAATCCAAACCCAGGATTACCACATGATCGGCTGGGCTCCACGCTATCTGCTGAAGGATCTGATGGCCGCAATGTCACAATCTCCCCGGCAATACTCCGCATTCGTCGTGCGGGTGAATCCGGTGCCCGCCCCGTCCAAACAGCGGGTGCTCATCGAGCTGTGCGGTCATTACCCGGCCGGCTACAAGCCGATGTCCTCACAGGAGTTCCAGCCGCTGGTTCCGTGATCTTGTCATGGTGGGTCTGTCTGTTATGGATCAAGCGATCACGCTGACAGCGCCCCCCACGCATGGCCTACACCGACATCAACAGCGAAGACCGCCTGGTCCAGGAGACGTTCGCTGACCATCTGGAATCGGTTCTCGGTTGGGAGAATATTTACGCCTGGAACCAGGAAAGCTTCGGGCCGGAAGGCACCCTCGGGCGGAACTCGGAGCGCGACGTGGTCCTGACAGGCCATCTGGAAGCCGCCATCCGCAGGCTACGGCCGGATCTGCCGGACCGGGTCGTGGGCGATGCCATCTCAACGTTGACCCGCTCCGATTTCTCGCGCTCCACCACCCGGCACAATCACGAGTTCTATCGGATGATCCGCGAGGGAGTGCCGGTGGCGTATCGCGATGACAAGGGCGTGCAACAGAAGATTCGGGTACCGGTGATCGATTTCCGCAACCCGCAGAACAACCGCTTCGTCGCGGTGCGAGAGTTGAAAATCCAAGGGCTGCGCTCGCCTCACTACAACCGGCGGGCGGACATCGTGTGTTTCGTCAACGGGCTGCCGCTGGTGTTCATCGAGCTGAAGGCCATTTATAAAAACATCCGCGCGGCCCACGATGGCAACCTAACGGACTACTTCGACACGGTCCCGCACATGTTCCATCACAACGCCTTTCTCATCGTCAGCAACGGCGACCGCGCGAAGTACGGCTCGATCACCGCGGACTGGGGCCGCTATCTGGAATGGAAACGCAACGACGAGAGCGAGCCCGGCCGGGTGGAGGCGGAAGTGCTTCTCACCGGCATGCTGGCGAAGGAGCGGCTGCTGGATCTGGTGGAGAATTTCATTCTCTTCGACGACAGCAAACAGGGGCCGACCCGCAAGATCATCGCGCAGAACCACCAGTATCTCGGAGTCAACCGGGCAGTGGGTTCGGTGATCTATCAGGAAGAATTGAAGAAGGAGTTTCCGCCCGACCAGCGGACCATCGACTACTATCCGGAACCGAAGCAGGATGAAGATTTGAATCAATCGCTCGTCGCCGAAGATCCGCGCCCGAGGATCGAACTGCCGCTCATCCGCCGCGCGCATCCGGATCTCGGTCGCCTGGGGGTTTTCTGGCAGACGCAGGGAAGCGGAATATCCTATGCGATGATTTTCTTCGTGGAGAAGGTCCGCAGGGTGGTTCCCGGAAACCACACGTTTGTCATGATGACCGACCGGGACGATCTCGACGGACAAATTTATAAAACCTTCGTCGGCTGCGGGATCGTGGATCCGAAAACCACGCCGCGCGCCGCCAATGGCCGGGAGTTGAAACGTTTGCTATCGGAAGATCATCGCTTCGTTTTCAGCCTGATTCACGAGTTCAACCAACCCGTTAGCCTCTACGATGCCTACAGCATCCGCGACGACATCATCGTGGTTTCCGACGAGGCCCACCGCACGCAATCCGGCAAGCTGGCCCGCAACATGCGCATGGCGCTGCCTTGTGCGGCGTTCATCGGGTTCACCGGAACGCCGCTGTTCAAGAACGACGAGCTGACCCGCCGCATTTTCGGCGGCTACATTTCCCGCTACGATTTCAAGCGCTCGGAGGAAGATGGCTCGACGGTGAAACTGGTGTATGAGAACCGCGGCGAGCGTCTTGGCATCACGGTGAATGATCTCAACGACAAGATCGCCGACAAGATCGAGGAGGCGGATTTGAATCCCGATCAGATCGCAATGCTGGAGAGGCTGCTCGGCAAGGATTACGAAATCATCACTGCGGACGACCGCTTGGAAAAGGTGGCCGAGGATTTCGTAAAGCATTGCTCCACACGCTGGGAGTCAGGCAAGTCCATGTTAGTCTGCATCGACAAGCTGACCTGCGCCCGTCTCTATCAGCGGATCATCCCGCATTGGAAGAAGCGTGCTGCGGAGATCCATCATCAAGCGGATGCGGCTATAAAGGCTTACATGGCGACTCCGAGTCCAGAGGCACAAACGGAATCCCTAAAGCTGACCGCGCAGGCGGTGTGGATGAGGGAAACCCTGATCCAGATCATCATCAGCGATGGCCAGAACGAGGTGAAGGACTTCGCGAAATGAGGATTTGATATCAAGCCGCACCGCGCCCTAATCAAAACTGGATTCGAAGGAGCGGACGGCCGCACTGTCGATGTGGAATCTGCGTTCAAGGACGACAAGCACCCGTTTCGCATTGCCATTGTCTGCGCGATGTGGCTCACCGGCTTCGATGTGGAATCGCTTTCCACGCTCTACATCGACAAGCCGATGCGGGCCCACACACTCATGCAAGCCATCGCCCGCGCCAACCGGGTCTATCCGGGCAAGGCTTGTGGCGTGATCGTCGATTATAACGGGATGCTCAAAAGCCTGCGCGAAGCCTTGGCCCAATATGCCATGGGCGACGGTGAGGATGGAGGGAACGGTGAAGAGATCGTCGCGCCGTTAGAGGATCTGGTGGCGGCGCTAATTCAAGCCATCGAAGCAGGAGAGAATTACCTCCGGGGACTTGCCTTCGATTCAACCCATCTGACAGGCGCGAAAGGATTCGACCGCACGAAGTTGCTCCGGGATGCGGTCGATGCGCTTTACACCTCGGAAGATGCCAAACGCCGATTCGAAATCATCGCGCGGCAGGTGTTCGAACGCTTCAAGGCCCTGCTCATGGAACCGTCGGCACTTCGGTATGCCGCACGCCATGACGACATCGAAGCCATCTACAAGAAACTTCAGGAACGCCGGGACACCGCCGATATTACCGAGGTCCTCAAGGAACTTCACCGGATCGTGAATCAGGCGATTGCCGCCAGTGGACCGGGCGAAGATCAGGCGGCGAGCAAAACCTATGACCTGAGCAAACTCGACTTCGACCGGCTCAGGCAGGAGTTTGAGAAAAAAGTAAGGCGCAAGAACACCGCGCTCCAGGACATCCGGGATATCATCGAGGCGAAGCTCCGGGCAATGCTCGCAAGAAATCCCGAGCGGATGGATTTCTACAAACGCTATCAGGAAATCATCGCTGACTACAATCGCGAGAAAGACCGGGTCACCATCGAAGAGACATTCGCCAGACTGCTCGCGTTCTCCCAAGGACTCGATGCCGAGCAACGAAGAGCCGTTGAGGAAGGACTAACGGAGGACGAACTGGCCTTGTTTGATCTGCTTCAGAAGCCGGACCTTGGCAAGGCCGCCCGCGAACGAGTTAAGCAGTCGAGCCAGTCCTTGCTGCGCTCCATCGAAGCGCACCTCAAGTGTTTCGAGGACTGGACCGCAAACGAACAAACCCGTGCGGACGTCGAGGTTTTCGTCCTTGATCACGTAATCGAATCTCTTCCCCAACCACCTTATTCCACGGAGGAAGCGGAGAATTTAGCAGGAAGGATTTATAATTTCGTGTTCCAACAGGCGGCTTCCGGCGCAGGCTTCCGCGGGAGTTCCGCCGCGTGATTTCATCCAGATCACTCATCCCCGTCGAATGTCCAAACGCCCTTGGAAGTCTCCTGCCCCGCCAGGCGGGTTTCGCCGTTGAAGCTGACGAGATCCACCACCTTGGCATCGCACCTCGCTGCGATCTCGGCGGCCAATCCGCGGGAGTGGGTGACGATGAGGATCTGGGTGTCGTTAGAAACCTTCGCGACCAGCTCCGCGAGAGGCGGCATGAGGTCCGGGTGGAGGCTGGCTTCCGGTTCGTTGATGATCATCAGCGGTGGTGGCCGGGTGGTGAGCAGGGCGGCGCACAGGCAGAAGAACCGCAGGGTGCCGTCTGATAGTTCGGCGGCATCGAGCCAGCGTTTCAGGCCGGGGCGAAGCAGCCGCAATTGGAAGCGGCCCTGGTCGTCCACGGGCGACCATTGGCAGCCGGGAAACGCCATTTCCACCGCTTCGTCCAAGGGGCCGGACCGTTGGCTTTCTATCAAGGTTTGCAAATTGGCTGCTAGATTTCCGCCGTTTTCCGCCAGAACCGGCGACCAAAAGCCGATCGCCGGTTGGCGCAGGGGCGAACGCGGGTCGGTGGGAAAGTGATGATAGAACCGCCACGACAGCAGGATTTCCCGCGCGGCCATTAACGCCGGATAGCGGATCCCGTCGCGGACCTCGCTGAGCATCGACTCGGGCGAGTGGAGCGGCAGCGGGCGGGTTTCCATTTTCCCATCGGGGGACCTCAGGTCGATGGACGGTCCGTTGCGGCGGGCCATCACGCGGCCCTTGGATCCGCCATCGCGCAGGACTTCGAGCTTCATGTCGGGATCGGTGCGGAATCGTGTGGGATCTCCCGGGGCCGACGGGATCATGCCGCACTCGGTTTCGAATTGGAAATCCGTGTCCACCAGCTCCCAGCGCATGCGCCGGGGTTCGTTCTGTTTCCGATCACCCGCCCACAACAGGCTGGGCAGGCCGCCCTCCTCGGCGACGGCAGCCGCGAACGTGCCTTGGGCCATTCTCTGGGTGAGGGCGAGCGCCCGATAGACGTTGGATTTTCCCACCCCGTTCTCGCCCGTCACCACCGTCACTCCGGTCAGCTTCAAGCGGAAATCACGGAGCGATCGGTAGCCACGGAAATGAACGCTGCGGAGCACTCGTCCATCCATCGGGAAAGCGGCAATGATGCCAAGCGCAAACCTGGCTCAACTCACCGCCAGGCGCAGATGTCGCTATCGGCAGGCTGGGAGGCAGGAGGTGAAGGAATCATTGGATTTGTCGTCACTGCGCTGCTAAATGATCAGGAACTTTGCCCGTTAGAGAACAAACTGAGCCCACTTTCATTTATGCACCTCAAAACTTGCTGGAGCCTGCTCCGCCAGACCGTGAAGGAATTCTTCGACGATGAGGCGCTCCGGCTCAGCGCGGCACTGGCGTATTATTCCGTGTTCTCGCTCGCCCCGCTTTTATTGATCGCCATTTCCATCGCCGGAGCGGTCGCCGGGGACGAGGCGGTGCGGGGACAGCTTGACGACCAATTGAAAAGCAGCCTCGGACCCAGCGGCGCGTTTGCGGTGCAGGACATGGTGGCCAACGCGCGCAAGCCAGCCGCTAACGTCCTGATGTCCGCTGCGGGAATTGTCATGCTGCTGGTCGGCGCGGGCGGCATGTTCGGCCAGCTTCAGGACGCGCTTAACACGGTGTGGGGCGTGAAGAAGAAAACCGGCCGTGGAATCATGGGCCTGCTCAAGGATCGTTTCCTGTCATTCGGCATGGTGTTGGGAACCGGGTTTCTCTTACTCACTTCCATGCTTCTCAGCACCGCGCTGCAATCTCTAACCGGCTTCATGGGAACGGTGGCCAATCTGCCGCCGCAGATCTGGGAGTGGATCAGCGCGTTGTTTTCTTTTGGCGTCGTGACAGTGTTGTTCGCCGCGATTTTCAAAGTTCTACCGGATTTAAAGGTCCGCTGGAAGGACGTGTGGGCGGGCGCGCTGTTTACAGCGGCGCTGTTCGTCCTGGGAAAAACCGCGATCGGCTGGTATCTCGGCCGCGAGGCGACGGCATCGAGTTACGGCTCGGCGGGGGCGCTCGCGCTGGTGCTCATTTGGATTTACTACTCCTCCATCATCCTGCTGTTTGGCGCGGAGTTCACCCAAGTGCTCGCCAACCATCGCGCCGAAGCGCGGGGAGATGTGGAAGATGGCGATGAATCAGCCGAGAAATTTGCCGGGGTTTAGGATGCCGTGCGGATCGAGCGCATCCTTGAGTCCGCGGTGGGTGGCGAAGGAGACTTCGCCGAGCGCCTGGCGGATCCAAGGCTTTTTGGCGAGGCCAACACCGTGCTCGCCAGTGATGGCTCCATTGTTAGCGAGGATCCAGGTAAATAACAGATCGAGCGTGGCTTCTGCGTGAGCGCGAACCTGCGGGTCCTCATAGTCGCGGACCATTAGGTTAGTGTGGATGTTGCCATCGCCGGCGTGGCCGAAGCAGGCGATGGGAATGCCGGTGTCTTTCTCTAACTTTCTAGCAAAAGTAACGAGCTCGACGAGCTTGGAGCGCGGGACGACGATGTCCTCGTTGAGCTTGGTGAGGCCGGTGTCGCGGAGGGAGAAGGAAAACTCTCGGCGGAGTTTCCAAATGCGCTCGCAGGAAGCCTCGTCCGGGGCGCGCTCGATGAAGGTGGCGCCGAGTTCGGTGAGGAGCTGATGGAGTTCCTCGATTTCCGATACAGTGGCGGCCGGGCGACCGTCGATCTCGACGATTAGATGAGCGTTACCGGGTGGAAAAGTCTCGGCTCCGAGTTTTTTTCTAGCAGCGCCGAGGGTGAAGGTGTCGGTAATTTCAAGAGCGGAGGGAAGATGGCCGGCGTTGAGAATCGCCTGGACGGCGGCGGCAGCCATTTCGAACTCGGGGAAAATCGCGGCCAACATCGCGCGGCTGGCGGGCTTGGGGATCAGGCGCAGCGTCGCCTCGGTAACGACGCCTAACATTCCTTCCGAGCCGGTGAAAATGCCGATGAGGTCGAAGCCGGTTTTGTTTTTGTGGAGGCGGCCGCCGGTGCGGAGAATTTCACCGGAGGCGAGGACCACTTCGAGGCCGAGGACGTAACTACGGGTGACGCCGTATTTCAAACACCGCGGGCCGCCGGCGTTGGTGGCGATGTTGCCGCCGATGGAGCAATCCTTGAGTGATGCGGGATCGGGCGGGTATTCCCAACCCACCGCGTGGGCCGCCGCTTGGAGATCGCCGGTGATGACGCCGGGCTGGACGATGGCGACTCCGTCCTCCGGATAGATGCCGAGAATGCGGTTCATCCGGGCGGTGGAGAGGACGATGCCGCCATGCACGGGGACGCAACCGCCGACGTAGCCGAAGCCCGCGCCGCGGGTGGTGACGGGGATTTTGTGTTCGTTGGCGAACTTTAGGACGGCGGCGACATCGGCGGTGGATTCCGCGAAAACGACAATGTCCGGCGGGTGGCTGGCGGACCATTTGTCACCGGAGTGGGCGGCGAGAATTTCCGCTGTGGTGGTGACTTTTTCCGTGCCGATGAGGGCGGCGAGGGTGGCTGCTAGACTGGCGGGATTCATGGGGAGAAGAATGGAAGCGGGACGCTTCCATCACGGCCTGCCGCGAGACGCGGCAGCCACGCTTCAGGATCAGACGTAAATGTTTTTATAATACTCGTCCACCATCCGGTCGGCGTCGAAGAACGGGACGACGTCGTTCATGGAGTTCAGAACGAGCTGGTTCCACTCGTCGGGCCGGTCGTAGTAGAGCGGCAGGATTTTTTCGTTCATCGCGTGGTAGAATCCCAGCAGGTCACGGCGATCCCGTTCCTCATGGCTGAGTGAGGGGTCTGCGGGCGGGATGATGAAGGAATTGTGGCCGTCCTTGGCGAACTCGCAGACCCAACCGTCGAAGGTCGAGATGTTGACCGAGCCGTTCATGGCGGCGGTCATGCCGGAGGTGCCGGAGGCTTCGCGGGTGACGACCGGGTTGTTGAGCCAGAGGTCGGAGCCGTTTTTCAGGAAACGGGAAAGCTCAAGCTCGTAGCCGACAAGGACGGTGGCGTTGGGGTAGTCCTTGGTGAGGCGGATGAGGTGATTGAAGGTGTCGATGGCGGAGTAATCGAACGGGTAGGGTTTTCCCGCCCAGATGATCTGGATGGGATAGTCGTTGTTATGGAGCAGTTCGCGGAACAGCTTCAAGTCGCGGGCAATGAGTTCGGGGCGCTTGTAACCAGCGAAGCGCCGGGCCCAGACGAGCGTAAGGACATCCGGCTTGAAGAGCTTGCCGGTCTGGTCGGCGACGACGCGGAAAAGGCGCTCCTTCAGCTCGCGCTTGCGGTGTTTCAGCTCCTCGATGTCGCCGCGGACGCGGGCATGCTCGATGCCGTGGTCGGCCCAGTATTTTTTGTTTTGGGCGTTGGTGACATGGGTGATTTCGCAGATGCCGGGGTAGCTTTTCCACATTTGGCGCGAGACCTCGCCGTGGAGTTTGGAGACGCCGTTCGCGATGCGGGCCAGACGAAGGGCGGCGAGCGAGTGATTGAATTCGTCGCCGTCGATCCCGGTGATTTGCCGGACCTCGGCTTCAGGGAGTCCGCCGAAGAACGAGAAATCGCGCAGCAGGTTGAACCCATGCTTTTCGTTCCCCGCCTCCTCGGGGGTATGGGTGGTGAATACTAGCCGCTTCTTCACCTCGTCCAGGCTGCGGTGTTTTTCGTAGAGATGGAAGGCGGCGGAGAGACCGTGGGCTTCATTGAGATGCCAAACATCCGGGTCCACTCCAAGCTCGTCGAGCAGGCGGGCACCGCCGGCACCGAGAATGATGTATTGCGCGATGCGGCGGAGGTGATCGTGATCGTATAGTCGATGGGTGATCGCCCGCGAGAGCGTGTCATTTTCCTCCACGTCGGTGCTCAGGAAAAACATCGGGACGGTGTTAAAAATGTCTCCCGGCAGGAACATCGCTTTGACCCACACCGGGTGGCCGTGGACCGGCACGGTGAAGCGGATACCGGTGTCCTGGAGGAACGCGTATTCTTTTTTCCGGAACTGCACCGCAAGTTCGCGATCCTCGCCACGGGCTTGATTATAGTAGCCGTAAGTCCAGAGAATGCCGATGCCACAGAGGTTCTGGCGGCGGTCGGCCGCTGCCCGCATGTGCGATCCGGCGAGAAAGCCTAGGCCGCCGGAGTAGATCTTGAAGCTTTGATCGATGGCGAATTCGCAAGAAAAGTAAGCGGCGCTTTTTGCATACTCAGGCGCGATTTCGTAATGGTGGGCGAAGGGTTTCGGAAGAAAAGATGATGCCATGATGAGTCGGTTGGATCGATGAAGAAGTGCGATTGAAATGTCGGGGTGACGGCAGAGGTTGGACTAAACGATTGTTGCCTTCGAAATGCCAGAACCCTGCGCCAGCGCGGTGAAGCCGGGAAGATGGGGATGCACTCGCGGGATGTCGAGTCCGTGATATTTCTTCCGCTGCTCATTTCATACCAAGTCGGGACTCTGCCCATTTGCGAGCCGCTCGCGATCGCGAGATGGTCACAGTTTTCCCCATCGTCAGCGATGGCCGAGTTTTACCCGGACGACTTGCAGCGGTTGCTCGATCCAGCGCCACGAAGCCTGCGTCAGTCCCCATGTCACCAGTGCGTAACTAATAATTCGCAATATCGCACCCAACACCGAATCGGCCGGCAGATCCCAGAGAAACCAGAAGAGCTTGCCCGCCACGAGCGGCGCAAGGTTGTGGAATAAATAAACACCGTAGGACACCTGCCCGACCCTTTGCAGCAGTGGATGCTCCAGCAACTTTTTCGGAATCCCTGCAAATCCTACGGACCCTGCGGCGATCAATCCGCAAAGCGAGACGGACAGCAGCGTCTGCTGGAATGCCCTCAGCCCGAAGGTGGGCAACCCAATTTCATGCGAGCCAAAAATGGCGAGATAACCGGCCAGCGCCCCCGCCGCCAACCATCGCAATACCGGGCTTTCCAACGACATCCCGCGATGCACCGCCAGCGCCAACAAAGCCCCGATGCCAAAGTAATCGAAGGTGGCCCAGGTCAGCAACTCAGGGTGCGCGAACCATGGCAGCAGACTGTCATGACACAGCCGGGCCAATGGGCCTGCCGCCGTGAACATGAGTATCGCAGGCACGAGCCATTTCTGCGGCAGAAACCAGATCACGAACGGCCAGATCAGATAGAATTGCTGCTGGATCGCCAGCGACCAGAAATGATTCGTCCCTGCGGGCCATTGGTCGAGCGACGCCATGTGAATGTTAGATAAATGAAATGCATACCACGCCAGCGCCGAGTGGACATCGGGAGCCCACACCAGCCAGGCCAGGGCAAGCGCCGCGTAATACGGTGCGAGGATCCGCAGCCCGCGCCGGATCTGATAGTTTTTCAGAGCCTCCCCCTTCCAAGGCTCGCCTCGCGCCTCGTTGCGATCTCGCTCGCGAAGCAATGATCCGGTGATCAGGTATCCCGTGAGGACCAGGAAAAAGAACAGGAAGATCTCGAACGGAAACACCCGCGGCCAGCCTTCCGGACACCAATGATCCCAGCAAATCGCCAGCATCGCGATCGCCCTCAGTCCGTCCAGTTGCACCGCGCGCCCGCTCACTCGTGGGTTGAAACCATGATCCGCCAGACCATGCACGCCCTTTTCAGGAAAATCACGGTTGCACTGCCGTGCCAGACTTCTTCCGCCAGACGGTCACCAATGACGTGGTCCATTGGAACTTGCGGGCTGTTTCGCGAATCAGGAACGGCTCGTCTGTTTGGAGTTCCAAGGTGAAAAACGGACTGAGCACCACTTTCAACCAATCCAAGGTGCCGGCCGCCGGCCAGTTCGCTGCCGGAGTAAATTCCTCAAGCCAGGTGCAGGGCGTGGCGAGGATCAGTTCGCCCCCCGGTTTCACCAGGCTCGGAAGTCTGGTCAGCAGGCGGGATGGCTCGGGCAGGCGGCAGAGAAGATTCGCCGCGTGGACCCGATCGAACGATCCCAAGTCCGCCGTTAGATTCATCGCATCGCCTTGCCGGAAAGTGACTCTATCAGCATGGATGCCCGGCGGAATCCGTGCTTCCAGCGGAGTCACAAGCGACCCTTCTTCGCGCCGTTCATAAATCAGCGATCCACCTCCGCCCAAGTGGTTCGCCGCGTGAACGAACGATTGGGAAAAATCGATGCCGATCACCTCAAGGCAACGGCGGGACATCTCGAACGTGGAACGCCCAACGGCACAGCCCAGGTCCAAACCTCGCTCGACGATCTTCGGCGAAAAATGGGTGGCCGTGCGCACCGGAAAATCCAAGGCCTCCAGCATTCCCAGGGGCCACGAGCGCCCGTTAGGTAAAATTTCAGTCGCCGCGCCGTAATGAAACAGCAGATATTCTGACAGAATTTTGTCAGATTCATAAATGGCGTTCATCGCGGACGAACTCACTGCTTGGCTCTCCGCTCGGCTTCATCCGTCCTTGAAAGGCCACCCTGCGCTTCCCGCAAGGTGATGCCTCCATCCCGATCGGCGTCATAGAAATCAAGAATTTCCGCGGGGGTGCGGTCGCTCCGTTTTCCCGCATCTCCCAGCTCCGAGGCCACGAGTTTGCCGTCACCATTGAGATCCCACCGATCAAACTTCTCGAGGATTCCGATCATCAATCGCTCGACCTTGGTTTTTGGCGTAAACGACCCGGGGCCGGGGGAACAGGAATCGATCGCCAGAACGAGGGGCACACCCAAGAGCTTCATCATGATTTGACGTTGGCGCGGCGATCCAGCGCGGGCAAGCTCCGATCCGTTACATGCAAATTCGTCTTATCGTCGCTGGCAAACCCGCACTCGCCTACGCCAAGGCGGGAGTGGAGGAATATTTAAAACGCCTCGCGCACACCGGCGGACATGAGATGGTGGTGATCAAGGCGGGCAATCGCGATGAGGTTTCGGCCCGCTTGCTGGAACGGTCGCAAGGCTGCTTCCGAGTCGCCTTGGACGAACGCGGCGAATGCCTCAGCACCCGCAAATTCGCCGACAAGCTCGAAGCCTTGGAAATGCGGGGCGATGTGAAAACCGTCGCCTTTCTAATCGGCGCTGCGGATGGCCACACCGTCCAGCTGCGCGGCCAGTGCGATCTCATTCTAACGTTGTCGCCATTCACCCTCCAGCACGAGCTGGCACTCTTGGTTCTGCTAGAGCAACTCTATCGGGTGAGCACTTTGAAAAGCGGATCGCCCTACCACCGGGATTGAGTTTCTAACGGCGATACTGGTTCTGCGGCATTGCGCCGAACTGACCTTGTCCTTGGCCTGCGATCGGGCTGTTCCAAGGGATCTTGCTGGTTTCCGACGTCGGACCCTGCGGTTTTATTTCCGCCTCATCCGCACACGAGGAGAAACCAAAGCCAGAGGCCAGAACGAGCAGCAGCAAGGAAACAAGGCGCTTCATGGAGCGAGCATAAAAAAAGCTCCGCAGCTTGCAAGCTTGCGGAGCTATTAAAAAGGATCCGCTTCGATCAGTTAGAAGCAGGTTTGGCGAGAATCACCCGATCACCCGGCTGAATCTGGACTCCGGCGGCCAGGCTCTCCAGATCGATCTCGGCGATCGTTTGGGTTGGCTCGATCGAGGATGGTTGGACGCGACCAATCTTGCGACCGTCACGCTCCACTAACAAACTCGTTTGCGGAGTGAATCCGGAATTGGAACCTGCACCGATCACCAAGAATCCCCACTCCTGATTGACTGCGGTAATCACGGCCTCCATCGAATTGCTGCCGATCCGGGTGCTGCGTTCGATCATTCGCTTGGCAAGCCGATCTAACTCAGCCCGGCCGTTGGCCAAAGACTTCTCGGCTGTTACCGCCAAGGTTTCGAGTTCCTCCAGTTTGGTTTGCTTGGCCTTTTTGTCGTCCTCGATTTCCTGGATTTTCTCCGGCAGCGTTTCGAGAGTTACGCCACCGCCGAGTTTTTCGAGGATGGTGTTGACCTCCGCGAGGGCCTTGTTGAGTTGCGCGAACTCCTCGTCCTGGATTTTCACCTCTCCATCGAGTTTCAAAAGGTCTTTGTTGAGGGCGCTCCCCGCAGACTTGAGGGATGAAACGCTTTGCTCGAGCAGCCCTTGCTTTTCCTGGGAAGCCGCCAGCAGCACCTTCTCGTCCTTGATGTTTTTATCCGCAGCGTCAGCCTTATCGGTGGTTTCCTTGGATTTGACGATGACCTCGGCACGGTCCTGTTCTAAGGCCTTGAACTTGCCGGAATGTTTCAACGAGAAAAATGCAGCTCCGCAGGCAACGAGGATGGCGACGACGTAGAGAATGGCTTTCATGAGTATCCTTAAAAATGGGTTAACGAGGAATCAGCGGATCAGTTTCCGGGAGTTTTCGGGGCCTTCTGAGCTGAGAGCACGCGATCGCCAACCCTGAGGGTGACGTCAGAGGCGAGTGAGTCAGGAACGATGCTCGCGGAGGCTGAAGTGCTTTCAACCGCCGTCACTAGAAGCTTGGCGATGACCTCACCGTTGCGCTCCACATTGAGGGTGGAGTTGGCCACGACGCCCCCGTTGTTTCCAGAAGCGAGAGTCACAAAACCATAGTTCGGATAGATCGAACGGATGCGGGTGTCCAACGCAGCAAGCGACTGACCGCCGGTGAAGCTCTCGAACTTGTTTTTGGAGGCATTCACTTGCGCTTCGGTGGAGGAATTCTGGGCGGTTAGGTCCGCCAGCTTGCCAGTGGCCACCTCGATTGAAACGGCGAGGGTCGCAAGCTCGTCATTGGTCGCCCGCAGCTTGGCGGCGAGCTCGTTGACGTTGCCGGTTGACTCGGTCTTGGAGCGGATGCCATCCAGCTTCTCCTTGTTGGAAGCGATCTTGGCGGTTTTCTCGGTCGCCTGAGCGCTAAGCCCGTCGTTGACTTTTTTCTGCGCCGCTTCGGCTACCGCATTTTTTTCAACCTCGGCATCCACTGCGGTCCGTTCGATCGGCAAGGCGGTTAGAACTTCCTGCGCCGCCTTGAGACGGGCCTCGCTTTTCGTGAGGCTCTCCCGCTGGGTTTGTAATTGGCTGATGCTCGCCTCGTAGGCCGATTTATTTTTAGAAGCAATGAATGCCGCGAGGGCAAGAATGATAGCGGTGAGGATTCCGAAGACGTTGGCCATGAGGGTTTTTGTTTGAGCTTTGAATTCCGTGTGTGGAAAGACCTTAGGAACTTGGAATTGACCTCCGCAATCCAAATTTCAACGAGTTTCAGACTTCATTCCACCTTGGCTTTACAAAGCACCCACATCGGGACATCGCTCCCCGCGCCTCATGAAGTCAATCTTCCGTGTATTTTCCTACCTGCGTCACTACCCAGGCTTGGCCACAGCGCAGCTGTTATGCGCCGTGGGGATGACCTTGGCGGTGTTCGTCTTCCCAAACGCGACCGGCTACGTGATCGATAAAATCATTCCGAATCCCGGACGCCACGGTGAATTTTCGTTTTGGATTTTCGCGGCGTTGTTAGGATTCCTGGTCAAGGACGGCCTGAACTCGGTGCGCATTTTCATCAATAACATTTTCGAGCAGAAGGTGATCTACGACATCCGCTCGGACCTCTACGAAAAAATCCAGCGGCTGCCGCTGCAGTGGTTCGACACGCGGCGGACCGGGGACATCATGACGCGGGTGGTCGAGGACGTGACCAACATGGAGCGGGTCCTGATAGACGGCGTGGAGCAGGGGCTGATTGCGGCGTTGCAGGTCGTCGGCATCGGGATCTTTCTGTTCTACCTGAATCCAGCGGTGGCGGCCTGGGCGACGCTGCCGGTGCCGTTTCTGGCGCTCGGCGCTTGGGTTTACTCGACCCAGGGCCGCGACCGCTACCGCAACCAGCGCGACGCGGCGTCGGATCTGAACGCCTTGCTGCACGACAACATTTCCGGCGTGCGCCAAATCAAGGCCTACGCGGCGGAACCGGACGAGCACGCCCGTTTTAATCAGTTTTCCGACCTGCTGCGGATCGCCTCGCTGCGGATGATGAAATGGTGGGCAATCTACTCGCCGGGCATGTCGTTCCTGCGGATGACCGGCTATGTGTTAGTCCTCGCCTTCGGTGGCGGCGCGGTGATGCGGGGCGAACTAACCATTGGCGATTTCACGAAGTTCCTGCTGTTCCTCTCGCTCTTTTACGAACCGATCGACCGCCTGAACTCGCTGAATCAAATGATACTATCAGGCCGGGCGGCGGCTGACCGGGTGTTCGAGATCCTGGACTCCGAGGAGGAGCGAAATTCCACCGGTGGCGCGGCGCTGCCCGCAACCATCGCGGGTCATGTGCGTTTCGAAAAAGTTTCCTTCGCCTATCAGGACCAGCCGACGCTTCACGGGGTCACGCTGGACGCCCTCGCCGGCCAGACCATCGCGCTGGTCGGCTCGACGGGAGCGGGTAAAACGACAGTGCTTTCCTTGTTGGCGCGTTTCTATGAAGCCACGTCGGGTGCGATCACCATCGACGGGATCGACATCGCCACGCTCGCGAAGTCCTCGCTTCGCGAACGGCTTGCCTACGTCACCCAGGAGCCGTTCCTCTTCAACGGCACCGTGCGCGAGAACCTCCAGCTCGCCAAGCGCGACGCCACCGATGCGGACCTGTGGACCGCGCTGGACGCCGCGCACGCGGACAAGTTTGTTAGAGAGCTGCCCGAGCGGCTCGATACCAACGTCGGCGAGCGCGGCGTGAAACTATCAGGCGGCGAAAAGCAGCGCCTGTCCATCGCCCGCGCGCTGCTCAAGAACGCGCCGATCCTGCTGCTGGACGAGGCCACGGCATCGATCGATTCCGAAACCGAGCGCCAGATTCAGGATGCGCTCGACCGGCTGATGGAGAACCGCACCGCGTTCGTCATCGCCCACCGGCTTTCGACGATTCAAAACGCCGACCGCATTTACGTGTTAGAAAAGGGCGAGGTCATCGAGCAGGGCACCCACGCCACCCTTCTCGCGCAGGGCGGAAAATATGCGGAACTCTGTCAGAAATCCTTCCTCGCCCCCGATTCGTCAACCGGCGGCGCCTAGCAGCTGGCTGCCGATCATCGACTGATAGGTCGCATCCGTTTCGCGCAGCGATTCATGGTTTCCGTCCGCGACGATTCGGCCCTCTTGAAATACGAGGATACGGTCCGCGATGGTGATCGTGCTGTAGCGGTGGGCGATGATGAAAGTCGTGCGCCCCTTCACCAGCGCGGCAACCGCCTGCTGGACCATCGCCTCGCTTTCGGAATCGAGCGCGCTGGTGGCTTCGTCGAGAATCAAGATTGGCGCGTCTTTTAAAAACGCCCGGGCGATCGCGATCCGCTGGCGCTGACCGCCTGATAGAAGATCGCCGCGTTCGCCGACCTGCGTTTCGTAGCCTTGCGGCAGGCTGCGGATGAACTCGTCCGCATTCGCGCGGCGGGCGGCCTCACGGACTTCCGAGTCGCTGGCGTTTTCCCTGCCGATCCGGATATTCCCGGCGATCGTTCCGAGAAACAACGCCGGCATCTGCGGCACCACCGCGATGGAGTCCCGCAGGTCGCTTTTCGCAAACTCGCGGATGTCGATGCCATCGAATTTGATCCCCCCGGACAGCGGATCGTAGAATCTCGGGATGAGGTGCGCGAAGGTCGATTTCCCCGCTCCGCTCGGGCCGACCAGCGCCACCACCTGGCCGACTGGGATGCGCACGTTCAGATCCTTCAGCACCGGCATTTTCCCGTAGGCGAAGGATAGATTCTCGAAGCAAATCGCATCGCGGGGCGCTACGAAGGCGTGCGGGGAGGGAGGGTCCGGCAGGCGGTCCGGCTCCTTTGCGATGAAGTCGATGCGATCGATCGCCGAGTCCGCCTGCTTGAACTGAGAGTGGATGAGTCCGAGTTTTTTGATCGGCTCGTAGGACATGAAAAGCGCCATCGCAAGCGCGGTGAAATTGACCAGCGTCATCCCTTCCCGCACGCCGAGGTACAGCGCGAAAGCCATGCCCACCGCCGCCACCACCTCGATCGACGGGGAAATCGCCTGGCGGTATTTCACCACCTTCATGGTGACCTTGAGCATGTTGTTCGTCCGCTTTCGAAACGCGGAAATTTGCCGCTTTTCGAGGTTGTAAGCCCGGATTTCTAACGGAGCCTGCAAACTCTCCGCAAGCGAGGCGGTCATCGAGCCGCCCTGCTCCTGGAGCGACTTCGCACGCATCGCGAGCTTTTTCCCCGCAGCGCGGATGAGCAGTACGCAGAGCGGCACGGACACCATCGCGATGAGCGCCACGAAGACGCTGTGGTCCTTCCACGCCTTGTAGCCGAGATAGGTCAGCGCACCTAACAACGTCGCCGGCTGTTTGACGAGGTCACTGGAAACGTTCGCCACGATCTGCCGGAGGACGGCCGTGTCATGCATCAGCCGCGCCATCAGGTCGCCGGAGCGGTTGTTGCGGAAAAACGAAAGCGGCAGCGATTGCAGTTTAACGAAAAGATCCAGCCGGATGTCCTCCAGCACGCGATGACCGGAGTATTGGATCAGATAGGCGTTCGCGTAGGCCGCCGCCGCGCGGATCAGGAAAATCAGCGGAATCCACAGGCAGGAAACCAACAGCAGCCGGTCGCGGGAAAGCGTGCCGAGCAGCCGCGACATCCAGGCCGCGTACCACGAGTCGCTGCCCGCCCCGGTGTTGAAAAGCACGGGGAAGACCACCTCCACCATCAGTGGCATTCCCAGACCGCTGGCGACCGCGAAGACCAGGCCGGCGACCACCCCGCCCGCGAACTGCCAGCGCACCGGCCACAGGTATTTGTAATAAGGAAGATAGCTATTCACGGAAGACCGTAGAGTCATCACCCCCTACCCTGGCGGCAAGCGCGAATGGAAATCGGAATGCGGGGGACCATTTCGGCCTTGCCCGCCCGCCCGCCGCTTGTTTGCTAGGCACCCATGGCCGCGCCGCAGAACACCATCGCCCTCGTTTACGACTACGACCAGACCCTCGCCCCCCGCTACATGCAGGACGACGTCCTTTTCCCGGAGTTCGGCATCGATCCCGCCCAGTTTTGGAAAAAGTGCAACGCCCTCGTCACCGAGCAGAAATGGGACGGTGAGCTCGCCTACATGAAGTGCCTGCTCGACTACCTCGGCATGGACAACGTCACCAACGCCCGCCTCACCGAACTCGGCGCCGGCCTGCGGTTTTTCCCCGGGCTGCCCGAACTCTTTGAAGCCCTCCCAAAAGCCGCGCTCCGCCCCGAGCACGAATCCGCCGGCATCAAGATCGAGCACTACATCATTTCCTCCGGGCTGAAAGCGCTGCTGGACGGCTCGCGATTGCAACCGTTCGTCCGGGCCATGTTCGGCTGCGAGTTCGGCGAGGATGCCGAGGGCCGCATCAGCTTCCCCAAACGCGCGATCTCCCACACCTCCAAGACTCAGTATCTCTTCCGCATCAACAAGGGCATGCTCAACCACGACCAGGACGTGAACGACCACATGCCCCCCGACCAGCGGCCGATCCCCTTCGAAAACATGGTCTATGTCGGCGACGGCCCCACCGACGTCCCCTGCTTCACCGTCATGGCGAAAAACGGCGGCCAGGGCATCGCCGTTTACAACCCCGAGGACCCCACCGGCAAATCCTTCCGGAAATGCTTCCAACTCTCCACCCACGCCGGCCGAGTCAAACACATCGCCCCCGCCGATTACCGCCAAGGCTCGCACCTCTGGCTCCTGCTCGCGGAAATGATCACCGAGACCGCCGACCGCATCCTCCGCCGCAGGAGCGAGGAGCGGGACAACGCAACGGTCGCGGCGCCGACGTTCTGAGGGCCCCTGTTTCTTCCCTGCGACCCTCGCCAAAGTCTCTATCAAGTCGCTTCTTGACAGCCGTGGATGACCGGATAGTCAGGAGATACTATCAAACGATTTGATCCAGAGTTTTTCCTAAAACGCTTTGGCCTGCCTGCCATCGCCGGAGTTGGCTTGGGAATGTTACTAACAGCCGAGCCGGGAAATCCAAGCCCGGCACAGATCGCCCCACTTCCCCCAACCGGTAAAGCCGAAACCATGCTGCCGGACGATCTCGCCATCGTCAAAATCGCCGCCATGGCGGGTCGTAGCACGGAGGCCCGCGAGAAAATCCGGGAACTGCTGGCAACGGATGCGAAGGATGCCGAGATCGCCGAGTGGCTGGCGCTCGTCCTTTTCTCGGACCCCGCGTGGCTCGACAGGTTCATCCTCACGGTGCCGGAAGACCGGCGGATCGCCTTGGCGCGGCTCGCGATCCTGAAGCTCGGAAATCTCACTCCGGATTCCGCTTGGGAGCTGATCCGCAGTTCGCCATATGCGCGGCTGGCCGCCCGTTCGGACGTGGAAATCGAGCGTCGCAAAGGCATCCAAATCCTCGGGCATTGCATGAGTTCGGATCTAACCGCGGAAACCATCCTCGATCCCTCGCTGCAGTTTTCAGACAAAGACATCGCACGGACGCTGCGTTCTACCCGCGGTGATGGAAACGCCCGGCGCATCCTCGACGAATGGAGAGGTGGTCGCTGGAAAGGAGAGCCGCCGGAGTTCGTGAGGGATTCATGGACCCAACTCTGGTATGCCGACAAAGACGGCCGTCAGGATCTTGAGAAATCCGTGCCGACCGAGCTCAGTGGTTATGTCGATCAATTCAAGGCACTCAATGAACAAAGCTCGCAAGCCGATGCCAAGCCCGTCGGAACGGTTCCCGGAGTTGAGGAATTGTCCGCACTGGGCCCGGGGGAACTGATGGAGATTTTCGAAAACCAACGAACGTCCGGCACCCGGATTCCACTGGAAACGATCACCCAACTGCCTGCGAATCTCCGGAAAGTCGGAATTGAAAACTACTTCCAGCAAAATGATTCCTTCCATCCCGACATGGCCCGGCAGTGCGTGGAGCACCTCGGCCAGCTGGATCTAACCCATTCGGAACAGCAGTCACTGCTCGAAAATGCGGCGACCTCAAGCTGGGTAAAACAGGGCGACTATCAGACCGCTCTCGATTGGTCCGCCCGCATGCCGGACGCCAAGGGTCGCGCGGAGGTTGAGGAAAGAATCCTCACGGAACTCGCCCAGCAGGATCCCCAAACCGCCTTTGATCATGCCGACGCCATGCCCGTCGGCACGCTGCGGGACAAGATCAAACGCATTGCCACGGAGGCCCTGCCATGAGTGCCCTGCGGAAAATTCTCCCTGTCGCCGTTTTCGGTCTTTCCTTGGCCGTGACCCTGATTTCCCGAAAATCAGAAACCCCAGTGGACAAGGAGTCATTGCCGGAAAAACCTCCTGGCCGCCTCACCAAGACCGCCCGGACGGAAAGCACCTTCAACGCCGTGCGGGCCTTGCTCAGGGACGGAAAAATCAACGCAGCCCGCGAAGTGCTCCGTCAGTTAGGGAAGGAGGATCCCGTGGCATTTTTCAAGCTGCTGGCCAAGCTCCCCGGAATTCCCGGCATGGAGGACGTCGTCCGCGAAACCGCCGGGCAGCTGCCTTGGAACCAACAGCACATCACCGACCTGCTCAACCACATCAGCAATAACCTGCTGCGGGATCTCGCGTGGAGTTCCTACATCAGCCCCCAAGTCGGCATCCTGCCGGATGAGGAGATTTTCGCCGTCGGCATCAAGGCCCGCGAGTCGCGATTTATGAGTGCCCTGGGAGGGCTGTTTAAAGATGCTGCGGAAAAGCGTCCGGACGCATTCCTTGCCTTCCTCAACACCCAAAACAGCACCTTCCTGCGGGTGGAATTTTTCGAAGAGCTCATGAAATTCCATCCGGAGCGGGCTGCCGAACTTTTCCAGCGCATTCCGGACGGAGCCGGTGGCGGTGCTTACGACAAGGATTACATCCTCCAAACTCGCGTCGAAGCCCAGCCGACTGCGGAAAATCTGCAAGCCGTCCTGCTGGAGCGCGGCAGCCGCGGAGTCTATGACCGGAGTTCTGTCAGCTTTCTGGTTTCCAGTGCCATCTCGAAAGCCAGTCCCCGGCAGAAAACAGAAATCCTCGAATGGATTGGCACGCAGCCTCCCATCGCGCGGAATCGCCTGCTTGGAGGAATGGTTGATTACGACGACCCGATTTCCCCCGCTGAATTTTCCAAGGTTCTGGCTACCTATACATCCGGCTACATGCAGGAGCAGGCTCTGGATAATTGGCTGAAGCGAAACAAAGACTTGGATCAAAAAGACCCGAACTGGATCGACCAAATGCCGACCGAGCGCCTGCGAAATTACGCGCTCGATCTGCGGAAGAAACGCGAAGCCAGCCCCAAGCCGTGAGGCCCAGCCGGGAACCATTTGAATCGCCATCTTGCGGCATGATTGGCGTCATCCGGGATTCGGCTTGAGTCGGCAGAAGTAATGCGAACAAGGCATTGGCAGCCATTTCACGCCCCCGCTATTCCTGATTGGCAGCCCCGGATTCGGCCTCTAGCCTCGCGCCCTTCGATGTCCGACAAGAACCATTTTCACTTCTCCGGGATCTGTGGCACGGCCATGGGCGCCGTCGCCGCCGCCATGAAACAACGCGGCTTCACCGTCACCGGTTCCGATGCGAATGTTTACCCGCCGATGTCGGACTTCCTTCGCGGCCAGGGCATCACGCTTACCGAAGGTTATCACGAAAACAACATCCCTGCGGACACGGATGTGGTCATCATCGGCAACGCGATTTCCCGCGGCAATCCCGAGGCCGAAGCCGCGCTCGACCGCAAGCTGCTCTACCATTCCCTGCCCGAGGTGATGAAGGAATTCTTCCTCCGCGGAAAACGAAATTTCGTCGTCTCCGGCACCCACGGCAAGACGACCACCTCGGCGATGCTCGCGTGGATCTTCAAAAACGCCGGCCGCGATCCGGGCTACATGATCGGCGGGCTGCCGAAAAATCTCGGCCACGGCGCCCATTTCACCGACTCGGAATTCAATGTCCTCGAAGGCGACGAATACGACACCGCCTTCTTCGACAAGCGCTCAAAGTTCCTCCACTACCTGCCCGAGTGCGTCATCGTGAACAACGTCGAGTTCGACCACGCGGACATTTATAACAACATCGACGAAATCAAACTCACCTTCCGCCGCCTGCTCAACATCGTCCCGCGCGGCGGCATGGCCTACGTGAATGGCGACGAGCAAAACTGCCTGGACGTCGCTGCGAAAGCGCCCTGCCCGGTCACCACCGTCGGCTTCGGGGAGGCTTGCACGCTGCGCATCGAGGGGGTCGCTTACGAACCGGCCCGTAGTTCCTTCACGCTCGGCGGCGTGTTCTACTCCACCCGCATGACCGGCGAGTTCAATATCCGCAACGCCACGATGGCCGCCGCCGCCGCCACCTTCGCCGGTCTAACCACCGACGAGATCCGCGCCGGGCTGGAGTCTTTCGACGGCGTCGCCCGCCGCCAGGAACTTAAAGGCGAGGTCAACGGTATCAAAGTCATCGACGATTTCGCCCACCACCCGACGGCCATTCGCCTCGCCGTGCAAAGCCTGCGCCAGCGCCACCCGGATTCGCGGCTGTGGGTTCTGTTCGAGCCGCGCTCCAACACCACGCGTCGCGCGGTGTTCCAAACCGAACTCGCCGAAGCGCTCGCGGCGGCAGATTTCGCCGTCGTCGCCGCCATCCCGGACCTCCATAAATTTCCCGAAAACGACCGGCTCAACCCCGACCAGCTCTCCGCCGACATCGCCCGTCTCGGCGGCCAGGGTTGGTATCTGCCGGACATCGAGACGATCATCGCCAAAGTCAAGGAAACCGCCGCGCCCGGCGACATCATCGCCGTTCTCAGCAACGGCGGCTTCGGCGGGATTCATGAAAAGTTGCTGGCAGCCCTGGCTTAAACGGCCTAGCCTGCCTCCGATCTAACCTACTCTTGAAATGAGACTGCAATCCATCCTTAGCGGCGCGGCAGCACTCCTGCTCGTTTCCTGCAGCAGCGATCCCGCGCTGAGGACCACCACCGACCGCAGCGTGGGCCAGCAACTCACAGATCTCGAGCAGGCCCGCCAGCAGGGCACGATCACGGACCGCGAATACGTGCGGCTGAAAAGAGTGATCATCAGGAACAACGACTGACAGCACGCCTAACCGCGGGATTCGTTTCGCCCGTCCCGCAATGAATCCCGATCCACCACCTCCACCGCTGCACCTCCCGTTTCGCAGATCGCGCAGCCGTCGGATCTCCGCCTTGGTCAGCGGTGTGATCCTGCTGATCTACGCCGGTTTCTTCCGCTGGGCCTTCGATCATCCTGCCTTGGTGAACTCCGGTGGCGTGGTGTCCCTTTCGTTCATCTTCAGCGTGCCCTTCGCCTGCGGAGCGATCAGCGTAGCCATCAGCCGGTCGAGCGGCAGCGATAACTGGGTGATTCCCGCCATCGTCGGGCCTTGCAGCGCGTTGATGATCGGCGTGGGGATCTCCGTCCTGATGAAAATCGAGGCGATGATTTGCGCGGTCATGGCCGCCCCGATCCTGATAGGAGCGGCAATCCTTGGCGGTTTGCTCGCCCACGCCCTGCTCCCTCGCAACGCTCGGGACTGTCGGCTCCAGCTTACCCTGGCGGTATTTTTACCATTCATCGCCGCTTTCGCTGAGAGCTCGCTGCATTGGCCCACGGAAACGAAAGCCATCGAGAACACCATCATCGTCCAGGCGTCGGCCGAGCGGATTTGGCCCGAAATCGCCAGCGTGTCCGCAATCTCGCCCGCGCAAATTGCCAAGCGCTGGATCTATCTGATCGGATTTCCAAAGCCGGTTGCCGCGACGCTTGACCGGCAGGGAGTCGGCGGCATCCGCACCGCCACCTTCGAGCGCGGTGTTTCATTTTTCGAAACCATCACGGAATGGAATTTCCCGCGGAAGCTGGCGTTCACGATCCACGCCGATCCGAATTTCATTCCTCACACCGCCTTCGATCAACATATCATCGTCGGCGGCCGCTTCTACGATGTGCTCGATGGCATTTATGAAATCGAGCCGCTTTCCCCCACAAGCTGCCGGCTCCATCTCACCAGCCATCACCGGTTGTCCACCCGCTTCAATGCTTATGCCGGATGGTGGAGCGTGAAAATCATGGATCAGATTCAAGGCTCGATCCTTGAGGTCATCCGCAAACGGGCGGAGAAACAGACCGGGGAATTCTAACCGGACTGATGCCATGGGACGCTCGCTACTCTCGCTTTTCCCGGCCGCATCGGCGCTGCTGGCATTCCGCGCGAACGGCGCGCCCCTCCCGCAACCCGCGTTCACGGCGGCGGGGTTTTCCATCTGCGTGCAATGCTGGTCGTTCAAAGAGTTCACGCTGTTTGAGGCTATTGAGATGGCGGCCGCCGTCGGCGCGGGAGGTATCGAACTCTACCCGGGACAAAAAATCGGGGGAACCCACAGCAGCGCGACCTTCTGCGCTAACATAACCGACGACCAACTCCGGTCCGTCATCGATCACTTGGAGAAAAACCACCTCGCCGCCGTGAACTTCGGCGTGGTCGAAATTCCAAAAGATGAGTCGGAGGCCCGCAAAATTTTCGAGATCGGCAAGAAGTTGGACCTCTACGGCATCACCACCGAATCGCTGGGTTCACTCGACATATTGGAAAAGCTCGCCGCGGAATTTGACCTCAAGATTTGTTTCCACAATCATCCCAAGCCGACCGCGCTCTGGCATTCCGATACTATTTGGAAGGCCATCGAAGGCCGGCATGTAAACCTCGGGTTCTGCGCGGACATCGGACATTGGGCCAGCTCCGGGTTGGATCCGTTGGCAGTGATTCGAAAAATCGCGCCGCGCGTCCATTCGTTCCATTTGAAGGACCGCGCCTCGATCCAGGAACCCGGACGCGACCAGCCCCTCGGCACAGGCGTTATCGACATTTTCGCCATCCTCGATGAAGTCCGCCAGCACGGCTTCGCTGGCAATCTCTCCATCGAATACGAATACAACTGGCGGACCAACCTCCCCGAGATCGCCCAGTGCGTCGGATACCTTCGCGCTTACTCGCAGATGCGCGCGTGACACGCCTCTTGACGTGATCAACGAAGTTAATCCGTATACCGCGCTTACTCGCAGATGCGCGCGTGACACGCCCGGCGTAATTTAAACCTAATCCCGCCTTGCCACGGCGGAAAAAACCGGGCATAGCGCCGCCCCCTTCTCACGGAGGCCGTCCATTATCCAACCGTTCCCATGTCTCTGAAAATTCGAAATCTCGCCATCATTGCCCACGTTGACCATGGGAAAACCACCCTCGTTGACCAGCTCCTGCAAGCCGGCGGCACCTACCGTGAAAACCAGGCCACCACTGAGCGCGCCATGGATTCCATGGACCTGGAGCGGGAAAAAGGCATCACCATCAAGGCGAAAAACACCGCCATTCTTTGGGAAGGTTACACCATCAACATCGTCGATACGCCAGGCCACGCCGACTTCGGCGCCGAAGTGGAACGCGTCATGAAAATGGTCGATGGCGTGCTCCTCGTCGTCGATGCCTCCGGCGGCCCGCAGGCCCAAACCCGCTTCGTGCTCCGCAAGGCGATGCAGGAAGGCCTTAAGCCGATCGTCGTCATCAACAAGATCGATCGCCCGCTTTCCGACGCCATGAAGGTCCACGACCAGGTCCTCGAACTCTTCCTCGACCTCGATGCCGACGAAGACCAGTTCAACGCGCCGTTTGTTTATGGCTCCGCCCGCGACGGCTATTTCATGGACCATCCGGATGACGAGCGGAAGGACTGCATCCCGCTGCTCAAGAAAATCGTCGAATTCATACCCGAGCCGGTCGCTGATCCTGAGGCTCCGTTCCTCATGCTCGTTTCCAACATCGAGTGGGACGAATACGTCGGCCGCGTCGCCGTCGGCAAGGTTCTCGCCGGCAGCGTGAAAAAGGGCGACACCATTTATCTCATGCGGCAGGACGGCACCAAGGTTCAGTCGAAGGTGATGAAAACCTTCGCCTACTCCGGCCTCGCCACCGCGGACTCCGATGGTTGCGGCGCGGGCGGCATCGTCGGCATCGCCGCCGGCATTGAAAACATCGACATCGGCGAAACCATCGCCGGCAGCGCCGAGCAGGAACCGCTTCCTTTCGTCGCCATCGACCCGCCGACCGTGTCGATGCAGTTCTCCATCAACGACGGCCCGCTGGCCGGCAAGGAAGGCAAGCACGTCACCTCGCGCGCAATCCGCGAGCGCTTGATGCGCGAATTGAAGACCAACATTTCCATCCAGGTCGAGGACACCGACATGTCCGGCGTCTTCAATGTTTCCGCCCGCGGAGCCATGCAGATCGCCGTGCTCGTCGAGCAAATGCGCCGCGAGGGATTCGAGGTTCTCGTTTCCCGCCCGGTCGTGATTTTCCGCCGCGACGACGCCGGCAAGCTCCTCGAACCTTACGAAACCCTCTACGTCGAAGCTCCTGGCGACTACACCCAGGGCATTCTGAAAATCCTCATGAACCGCAAGGGCCTGATGGAGCACATGGACACCGAGGCTTCCGGCCGCGTCTTCATCCAAGCCACCATCCCGACCCGCGGCCTGATCGGTTTCGAAACCGAGCTCGTCAACCTGACCTCCGGCCACGGCATCATGTCCCACCTGTTCAAGGAATACGCACCGCACGCCGGTGAAATCCAGAACCGCACGACTGGCACGCTCGTTTCCATGGATGCCGGCACCGCCACTCCGTTCTCCCTGCAAACCCTCGAAGACCGCGGCATCCTCTTCGTCGCTCCCGGCGATGCGGTTTACGGCGGCATGTTGGTCGGAGAAAACCCGCGCGTCGGCGACCTTCCGGTCAATCCCGTGAAGGAAAAGCACCTCGACAACATGCGTTCGTCCGGCAAGGACAAGACCTCCAAGCTGACCCCGGCCCTGCGTTTCTCGCTCGAGCGCGCCATCGAATACATCGATGCCGACGAACTCGTCGAAGCCACCCCGCTGAACATCCGTCTCCGCAAGCGCATCCTCGACGCCAACGTCCGCAAGCGTTCGCAAAAAACCGCCTCCGGCGCCGAAGACCGCGGCGGCCGGTAACCGTGGCGGCGGTTTCCAACCGCCATGCCCTTCCCAAAAGCCTCTCGTGAAAACCGAGAGGCTTTTTTATTTGGGGATAAGAACCTTCATGTCTCTAGCGGGCATTACGGACTGACGGAAATAGAACTCAGGCTAGCGGAGGCGTGACGATCCGCCCAAGTCTTCAGTCTTAAAGGGGCGAAACAACAGTCTGTGCCGGTCATTACATCCCTTTCGAAGAACCCAGATCCTATACGCCTTCGACAATTTGATGATCTTCGGACTTTTCTGCACGCTGGTCTGTGACAAGTTGAATCGAGACACCGCGCGCCCGTCAAAATCATACTTCTAACTCCCATGAGATTTTTGCCGTCCGTGTTCATCGTCCTCACGTTTTCCTCAGGCCTTGGCTGCCTCATCCAAGGGCGGGCTGAACCACCCTCCCCCGCCCCACTGGCGGAGGCCGCCAAGCCTGCCGCCTACACGTCCGGCGTGGCGACGCCGGACGGAATCGGAAAATTTTTTCATGGCCGGGAGATCGCACAGGTGATGGGACATCCGGCGATCGGCTGGCTGGAACGCGACGAACGTGAAAAGGAAGAAGCACCCAGCAAGGCGATCAACGCGCTGAATCTCGCGCCCGACGCCGTAATCGCCGACATCGGCGCGGGGTCTGGCTACTACGCTTTTCGGATTTCGCCGAAGGTTCCGCAAGGCAAGGTGATGGCCATCGACATCCAGCCAGAGATGTTAGAGTTCCTGAAAAAGCGCTCGGGCGAACAAAAAATCACTAACGTCATTCCACATTTGGGAGCCGTCGATGACTTGAGGCTGCCACCGGCCTCACTCGATGCCGCGCTGCTGGTTGATGCCTATCATGAATTTTCCCACCCGGCTGAAATGGTAGCTTCGCTCGTTCGCTCGTTGAAGCCAGGCGGCCGGGTGTTCCTCATCGAGTTCCGGGGTGAGGATCCAGAGGTTCCGATCAAGCCGCTTCACAAGATGACCGAGGCGCAGGCACGGCGGGAGTTCGAGGCGGCGGGCCTGCGGTTCGTGTCGAACCGCCGCGAGCTGCCGTGGCAGCATTTCATGATCTTCGAGCGGCCGGCCGCAAACTAACGCTTCATCACCGGAAATCCCGCCGCAGGGCGAAGTTTTTCCGGCGGTTCAATCTGGAACGAGCCGGTATCGCCTAGCTGATAGGTCGTGTAGGCGATCGGGATGACGGTAAGCAGCAGCGCCGGTTCGTCATCGCGGACGATCTTGTCCACATGAACGACGGCGGCGCAGTTCGGGCTTTTCTTAATCACCATCAGGTCGCCGGGTTTAAAAAATGCCGCCGCCTGGGATTGCGGCGTCGGGAAGAGATACTCGATGAAAACCGGGTAAGGCATCGGTTTCGTGAAATCGTCGGGCTTCACGAGTGCCTGCGCGCGGATCACGAGGCCCGGATCCAGGAAATCCTCCGAACCCAGCTTACGGACCGCCTCGATCCGATAGTCGCCCTCGACGTAGGTCAACAGCAGCGGTCGATCAAAGTTAGTTAGATAATTCCGCATCAGCAGCGTGTTCGCGCGGATCCGCTGCTTCTCCGTGTAGCCGAAATAGCGTTTGTAGAGTTCCTTGGGTGCGAGCGCGTTCCCGTCCGGGACATCGGTCAGCGTGTATTTTTTTAAAACCGGCAACCTCCCCAGCGCTCCCAAAATCTGATAGTTCCTGGGATTCTCCGGGTTGCCGAAGATGTGCAGGCAGACCGCCCAACTGACAACCGCGAAGCACAGCGCGAGGAGATTCGCTAACAACCACCAGAAATAGGCGGGTCTGCTGGGTGGTGGCTCTTCAACGATGCGGGGCACGAATTGTCCGGAAGTTCAGGGTGTGCCGCAGGCTTCTCCGTCCGCCACCGCGTGGGCGCCGGGTGCTTCGTCCGTAGTTTCGAACGAGGTGCCGCAGCCACAGGATCTCGCCGCCTGGGGATTGTGGATCTTAAAACCCGCGTCAGTTAGATCGTCCGAATAATCGACTTCACAACCGCGGAGCCGGTCGAAGCTATCCGCCGCCACGATCACGCGGGCCCGGCCCGATTCCACGACTTCATCGCCGGCTTCGGGATCGGCGACATTCATTTCATACTGCCAGCCGGCGCAGCCACCCCGGCGCACTGCAAGACGCAGGCCGGATTGGGCGGATTTTGCCCGGCTGGACAAAAGCTTGCCGAGCTCTTCGACGGCTTTAGGAGTAATCGTGATCATGGTTTGCTGCGGCAACGTAGGGGCATTCCGGAGGATTTGAAACTGGAAATCCGACGAAGGGCAAGCGAGAGCGGGTGGCACGCTTGGAGGAAATCGATTGGTCCGGAATTTCGCTCCAATTCAGGGAAAGAAAGGTCTTGACGAGTCATCGGCCCACCTCTTCATTCCGCCCCGCCCGTGATTTTTCGCGGTGCCCCTAGACTAGGTGGGGTGTCTCCAGTTTTTTGATCCAAGCGTATTGATTCCATGTCTTCATCCAAAGATTCGTCCAAGAAACCCGCCGCAAAACCTCAAGTGAAGGTTCCCAAGGCAGCAGCACCCAAGGAGGAATTGAAAAAAGCCCCACTGAAGAAACCGACTGTTTCGGTCCCTGCGTCGAAAGTGGTTTCCAAGCACGTCACGACAGCGCCCGCCAAGATTCCGGCAAAGCCTGCGGTGGCACCCAAATCCAAAGCCGTCGAGAAAACCGCTCCCGCGAAGGCTAAGAAGGACGTCGCGGATTCCAAGAGCCAGGACCCCTCGAAGCGCCGGATCGACACTCCTGAGATTCAGGAAAAAATCCGTGAGCTCATCAAACTTGCCAAGGAGCAGGACTACTTAACTTACGACGACATCAACGAGATTCTACCTAACGATCTGGTAGATCCCGATGACGTCGAGGCCATCATGGAGCGCCTCCGCAACATGGAGTTCGACATCATCGATGCCTCCGAGGTGGATCGCTATAAAGACAAGAAGCGCGACGAGGGCGATGGCGACGAGGAGGACGTCAAGGCGGACCAGAAGCTCGATATTCTCGATGACCCGGTCCGGATGTATCTCAAGCAGATGGGCCAGGTCCCGTTGCTCACCCGCGAGCAGGAAGTGGAGATTTCCAAACGCATCGAGGACGCTGAAATCGAAGTTGCCCGCCACCTTCACCTGTTCGGGTTCGTCACGGACTCCTATCTGGAGCTGGCCGACAAGTTGAACAAGGGCAAGGAGCGCTTCGACCGCGTGATTCTCGACAAGAAGATCGAATCGCGCGAACGCTACATGAAGGGTCTGCCGAAACTTTGTGATCAGCTTAAGGCGCTGCATCACGAGAACGACGATCTGTTCCGCCAGTTGTCCGCAAAGAATCCACGCAGCAAGAAGAAGCTGGAAGAGGAATTCAGCAAGAACATCCAAACGCTCAATCGCGTCTTCACCCGCTTTTACTATAAACAGAAAGTCGTCGAGGACTTCTGCGAGCAAGTGGATGAGCACATGCAAAAGTTCTGGAAATACAGCCGCAAGCTGCAAGCCGATCCAGACGACAAAGAATTCCTAACGAAGCTGCGCGAAGTCCAACAGCGCACTTGGCATACGTTGGAGACCTTCGAGGAAGCGAACAAGCAGCTCCGCCACTGGCTCAAGGAAGCGCTCAAGGCGAAAACCGAAATGGTCGAGGCCAACCTCCGGCTCGTCATTTCCATCGCCAAGAAATATACTAACCGCGGGCTCTCGTTCCTCGACCTAATCCAGGAAGGCAACATGGGACTGATGAAAGCGGTCGAGAAATTCGAATACCGTCGCGGTTATAAATTCTCTACTTTCGCCACTTGGTGGATTCGGCAGGCGATCACCCGCTCGATCGCGGACCAGGCCCGGACGATCCGGATCCCGGTGCATATGATCGAGACAATCAACAAGCTGATGCGCGTGCAAAAGCAGTTGGTGCAAGAGTATGGCCGCGAGCCTTCACCAGAGGAAATCGCCGAGGAAATCCACCTGCCCGTCGAGCGTGTTAGAGCGGTGCTTAAAATGGCCCAGCAGCCGATTTCGCTGCAAGCGCCGGTCGGCGATTCGGACGACACCTCGTTCGGCGACTTCATCGAAGACAAGGCCGCCGACAACCCGATGGAGGAGGCCGGCTTCTCGATGCTCAAGGACAAGATCAAGGATGTGCTTGACACTCTAACCGAGCGCGAGCGCGAGGTGCTGGAGCAGCGTTTCGGGCTCAAGGACGGCTACAGCCGCACGCTTGAGGAAGTCGGCCGCCAGTTCCAGGTCACCCGCGAGCGGATTCGCCAGATCGAAGCCAAGGCACTCCGCAAGATGCGCCACCCGACGCGAATCCGGAAGCTGGAAGGCTTCATCGAGCTCCCCGGAGCCTGAGCCCCTTCAAGAAAAAGCCGACCTCGCGAGAGGCCGGCTTTTTCGTGGGCGCGCGGCATCCGGACGGGAGTCCAACTACACTGGGGAAAGAATCAACCGCAGATGAAAGGATGAACGCAGATTCAGAGGATAAAG
>JANMSI010000057.1:0-2290 GCA_031389115.1 Akkermansiaceae bacterium | reverse complement strand
GCAACGCGACGGAGAAAAACGCATCGGCCGTCTCTTTCTGCTCTTCGGCTTCGGCAATCATCGCCAAGCGCGTATAAGACATAGCCAATCCATAGACATCCACTCCCGGCTTCAAACGTCCGGTCTTCTCTTCGCGGAGCGCACGCTCGTCGGTGCGGATGAGCATCCAGAGCGCGACTTTCGCCTCTGCCACCGGGCTCGCGTAGTAGGACTTCTCGAACTGTGTCGCTATGGTGTAGAAATCTTCAGCGGGCGCTGGCGCTTTCGAGCAGCCGCTCAGCAACGAGAATGTCAGAACTAAAGCTACGAACTTCATGCTTTCTTCGGCCCAACGATAAAGTTATGCGAGCACTCGTCCAGAGGGATGCGGCCAGCGGGATCGTACAAACTTTTTTGAGCACGCCGCCCGGCAGAGGCACGCACCGCGGACGAGTGTCCGCATTAACGACTGGTTCGGACTTCGCATGTAACCGTTGTCCGTCGCTCGAAGCTAAGCTTCAACGCACGGCTGTCCAGTTAAGCGCCTGATCGGATTTCGTAATATGCCCATCCATCGTGGATAGCGCGACGACAGGGGTGTTACGGATTTGGTTTGGGAAAGCAGTTTTCGGATCATTCTGGCCCGGAAATGAATTCCGGTCCGACCGTCTTTGCCCAGGTTCTCGCTGGGTTGAATCGCATGGAGTTGGCGCGCGCCGCAGCGAAGTTTCCGATGCCGCGGGCGTCGCGATCGCTCACCGCCCACGATCACTTCGCGGCGATGATCTTCGCGCAGTTGACGTATCGCGAAAGCTTGCGGGCCATCGAGGCCTGTCTGCTCGGGCGGCGGGCTGCGGCTTATCGCATGGGTATCTGTGGGCGGGTTACGCGGACAAATCTCGCCTACGCCAACGAGCATCGCGACTGGCGTGTCTTCGCCGAGATCACCGGCGTTTTGATGCGACGGGCGCAACGGCTGTATGGAGAGACGCCACCCGAACTCGGGTTGGAGGCGGACCTGTTCGCCTTGGACGCGACGGTCATCGAACTGAGCCTGGCGTTGTTTCCGTGGGCGCGCTGGCAGAAGGCCCAGGCGTCGGTGAAGCTCAA
Source organism: Akkermansiaceae bacterium (assembly GCA_031389115.1). Lineage (GTDB taxonomy): Bacteria > Verrucomicrobiota > Verrucomicrobiia > Verrucomicrobiales > Akkermansiaceae > Luteolibacter. Next base: position 1,201 of record JANMSI010000057.1, on the reverse strand, counting down.
CGTGCTGCTGGATGTGCGCAACGATCTGCCGGTTTTCGCCAGTCTCCACGAGGGAAATCGGCACGAGGTGGCCTCGCTCGACGAGATCCCAGTGTATCCAGGATGCTACTATGCCATCGATCGCGGCTACCTGGACTTCGGGCGACTGTATCGTCTGCAGGTGGCCGGCGCCTTCTTCGTCACGCGGCTCAAAGCCGGCATCCGCTTCTATGTCGTCACCTCCCGACCGGTGGACCAGGCCGTGGGTTTGCGTTGCGATCAAACGATCCGCCTCAGCTCTGTCAAGGGACGCGCGGCCTACCCGGAGCCTTTGCGGCGCATCAGCTATGTCGACCCGGAAACCGGTCAAGCATTGGTCTTCCTGACGAACCAGTTCGACTTGGACGCGCTCATGATCGCCTCGATTTATCGCCGTCGCTGGGCCATCGAACTTTTCTTTCGCTGGATCAAGCAGCACCTGCGGCTCCGCGGTTTTTTCAGCAACTCGCCGAACGGAGTGCGCGTTCAGATTTGGACCGCATTGTCCGCCTATCTCCTCGTCGCCATCGCCAAGCAACAAAAGCATCTCGAGCCTTCGATGTATGAAATCCTGCAAATCGTCAGCGCCTCCTCTTTCGAGCAAATCCCATTGCCGGAACTACTTATGAAACTTGATACAAGAGACCACCATGTTGATATTCCTAACCAACTGGAGATCAACTACTCATAACTGGACAGCCGTGGTCTCTGATGGACACTACGATTTCCTTCCCAGCGCCTATCGCCTGACGCTGGGCTTCGATGCCGTGAAGAAAAGATTTGTGGGTAGTCGCATTGATGCGATGTCGAACCACCTCTGGCTGTATGAAGGCAAAATAGACGATTCGGGGCGGTCTTTAACCCTCTATAGTGAAGGTCCGTCTCCATCAGCTCGAAATGATAAGATGATTATTCAGGAGATGATGGAGTTCATCGGCTCTGATCACCGCGCGCTGCATCGTGAAGGAAAGGCGAATAACGGGACGTGGGTTGATGATATGAAATCCGATTTTCGGCGTCAGCGGGGCTCCGGCTGAGGGATGCAAACCATCGGTGTTGCGCTGACCATTCCGCCCATGGATGGACTAACGGCAGACTGTTGTGACGCCTGGCAGGTGCAGGCCGCGCGTGGGTCGAACGCGTAGGTCAATCGCAGGCTGACGAGAGCGTAAGAATCTTGGCT
>JANMSI010000022.1:0-6143 GCA_031389115.1 Akkermansiaceae bacterium | reverse complement strand
GCTAGGGAAGGTGTCGGAGAAACGGATCGAGCAGATGTTCGCGGCGAGGCTTTAGGCTTTGCCTTGGACTGCGGCAGCCTGCTGCCGCTTTGGATTCGCAGCCTGCTGCGAATTCTCTTTCCGGGTGGACAGTGCCACCCGGAAAGAGAATTCGCAGCAGGCTGCGAATCCAAAGCGGCAGCAGGCTGCCGCAGTCCAAGGCAAAGCCTAAAGCCTCGCCGCGAACATCTGCTCGATCCGTTTCTCCGACACCTTCCCTAGCAGCGGAATGTCCGGAGCGAAAAGCGAGATGCGGTATTCCTCCAACGCCCAACCGGCAGGCCAGAGGGCGGAATCTTCCGGCTCGGCAGTTTGAAGTTCAAACCACGGCTGCCAGAGTCGGCGGAAACGGTCCATTTTCTCAAAATCCTTGACGATGGGCAGTGAGGAAAGCCGCCCTAACCGCGATCGGATCGCACGCAGGCGGCGCGGGTATTCGCGGAGATTGGCGAAGCCCGCGCGCCAAGCGAAATCCTTGCGGAACAGCCAGGCGAGTTGCTCTTCAAGATCCTCCGCGACCTCGCCGAGATTGCGGTCGTTGCGGTTGGCGGCGACCCATCGCTGAATCTCTGGCAGAATTTCCAAAATCTCATCCAGCGACTTGCCGATGACGGCGGCGGCGTCATACCAGCGGCCCCGCGCGTGCTCCCTCAGGACGCTGAATGCATCGGGTGAGCGAGGAAACGCACTTCCCGCCGCTCCTTCCGCCGACAGCAGGATCAGCGTGTCCAATGACGTGCCGCCGACTCCTAGGCGGGGCAGCTCGACCTTCGCCATCAAACCTAGCGGGAACTTTTTCTTCAGATAGGCGACTTGATCCGCGTGGGCGAGCCAGAGCAAGCGCGCACCTCCGGCTCGGTGGGATTCGGCGGCGAGCGCCGCGCTGGCGAAGGCTCTAACTCCCACGGTTTTCCCCTCGTCCACCAATGCCGGATAGGCCGCACCGCCGGGCGTCATGACGAGCTCGGGCAGGCTCTCGCCATCCCACGAACTGATGCCCCTGCGCTCGACATCGGCATTCGCCGCGGCCTCGAAACGGATCCGCATGCGATCGGCGAGCTGGAGTTTGAGAACGGCCACGTCGTCGCCCATCGCGAGTTCTTCCGAGTCGTCATCACAGACCCAGATCTTGGTGACCAATTCGAGCGGGAGCTTGCTAACATCATACTCGCCGACGGGGACGTAAGCCCCGTTGCGATCCTTCACGTGTTCGGATAGAGCCTGATAGATGGAGCGATCCTTGGGGGCGAAGCTCCAGAGTTCCGCGAAACCTTCAGCGGCGGGACCGATCGGCTGGCAAATTCGGCGGTAATCTTTCGGCAACGAGCGCAGCAGGATTTCCGCCCGCTCGCGCAGGTTGCCATCGACGCCCCACGCGGGCAGCCAGTCGGGCAGTTTCGGCAATTGATCGACGTGGACACCGAGAGTGACGCCGTCATCCCGCTCGCCCTGCGCGGCATGATAGTAGAGCGAATATTCCGCGCCCCCGTGTTTCAGGATGTCGGGAAACGCATCGAGCCCAAGATAGGTTAGATTTTCGTCCACCACATCGGTCACGCCTAACATCAAGACGTCCTCGTTGCTCTCAAGCCACTTGTGAAATGCGGCGGGGGTGTTGATGTCCTCGGGGATGCGGTCCTCATAAAAGCGCAGCACCGCCTCGTCGCTCCACAGGCCGCCGGGGCGGCGAAGCTTCTGTTCGATGGCCTCGATCTCCGTCCGCATCTCAGTGACGTGATCGAGAAACTTGCAGCGTTTCCGCAGGCCGTTGCCGACGATTCCTTCCCGCAAAAAAATGCCTCTGGCAGCTTTAGGATCGACGCGGGCGTAGTGGATGCGCCTTCCCGCGACGACCGGCAGCCCGCCACAGATCACGGTTTCCTTGCCATAGACCGCGCCCTGGTTTTCGTCCCAATGCGCCTCGCCATACTTGCTCTTGCACAGGTGCGGCGCGACTTGCTCAACCCATTCCGGATCGATCCTGGCAACCCGCCGTGCCCACAGCCGCGAGGTTTCCACCAGCTCCATGCCCATCACCCACTCGAAGCGTTTCGGCAGGGAAAAAAGGCCGGAGCCGGGAAACACCGCGAAAAATCCGCCGTTCGCACTGCGGTAGGATTTCGACTCGCGGTCCCACACCCCGAACTGCCGCGGCACGCCTGATAGAAGCGCCTTGTGGATGGTGGCGTAGGCCGCCGCGCCGGATAGATCGTCGCCGATCTCGCCGAGCTTGAGCTTCCACTCGCGCTCCAACAGATCGGCGAGTTCGTCGCGGACGTTCGCCCACTCCATCACGCGGCGGGCGTTGAGGAAGGCCGGTCCGCAGAATTTCCGCAGGGCGTTGCGCTGCCAGCGGCCCTTCCCATCGCGGAAACGGGCGAGATCCTGCCAGAGCCGCAGGAGTGAAATGAAATCGCTCTCGCCATCCTTCCAACGGGCGTGTGCGGCGTCCGCTTCGCGGGTCTTCTCCGCCGGACGTTCGCGGGGGTCGCTGGACTCCAAGGCAGCGACGATCGGCAGAACTTCTGCGAGACAATGTTCCTTGCGGGCCTCGATCAACATCCGCCCTAACCGAGGATCGACCGGCAGCCGCACGATCTGGCGACCGTAGTCGGTGAGGTGCTTTTCCTTATCGAGCGCGTTGACCTCGCGGAGCGTGCGGTAGCCTTCCGAAACCGCTTTTGGCGATGGCGGATCGAGAAATGGAAACTCGTCGATCTCCGGCAGGCCGAGCGCTTTCATGCGGAGGATGACACCTGCCAGAGAGCTGCGGCGGATCTCGGGATCGGTGAACTCGGGACGCTCGGTGAGTTCTCCCTCTTCGTAAAGCCGCACACACACGCCATCCCTAACACGACCGCAGCGCCCCTTGCGCTGGCGGGCGCTGGCCTGGCTGACCGGCTCGACTTGTAAGCGCTGCACGCCTTTCCCCGGACTCCAACGACTGACGCGCGCCACGCCGGAGTCGATCACGCAGGCAATACGCGGAATGGTTAGAGAGGTTTCCGCGACGTTGGTGGCGAGGATCAGGCGTCGTTTGTTTCCGGGATTGAAAACGCGCTGCTGGTCGCCGAGGCCGAGCCGGGCGAACAGCGGCAGCACTTCCGTCCCGCGGTGTTGGCGGCCTTCGAGCGTATCGGCGCACTCGCGGATCTCGCGTTCCCCGGGCAGGAAAATCAGGACGTCGCCGTTCGGCTCCATGTCGCCGAGATAGTCCACCGCGCGGGCGACGTGTTGTGGCAGATCCTCATCGTCGAAGGGTGGCAGGAAAAACTCCGCGACGGGAAACATCCGCCCCGGTGCCACGATGACGGGGGCCGGCACGCCGTTGTTGGAAAAGAATTCGGCGAAGGCACCGGCGTCCAGCGTCGCCGAAGAAATGACAAGTTTCAGGTCCTTCCGTCGGTCCAGCAACCGTTTCACGTAGCCTAGCAGGAAGTCGATGTTGAGCGACCGCTCGTGGGCTTCGTCGAGGATCAGCGCTTCGTATTGTTGCAGGTCGCGGTCGCCCTGAGTCTCGGCTAACAGGATGCCGTCGGTCATGAATTTGATCCGCGTCTCCCGCGAGGTCTTGTCCTCGAAGCGGACCTGATAGCCCACGTAGTCGCCGAGCGGGACCTGCAATTCCTCCGCCACGCGCTTCGAAACGCTGGCCGCCGCAATCCGCCGCGGCTGGGTACAGCCGATGCGCCCGCCATCGACACCGAGCGCCTCAGCGACCATTTTCGGGAGTTGGGTAGTCTTCCCCGACCCCGTTTCGCTGACGACTACCACGACGGGATTCGCCCGGATGGCGGCAAGGATTTCCTCCCGATGCTCGACCACCGGAAGTTCCTTGGGATAGTTCCACTTCATCAATCGTCCGCCAGTCACGTGAGAAGAAGGGCGGGTTTCATCGTCAGAAAATTCATCAGCCTCAGGTTGGCGAGCGTATTCTCGGAGGTCAAACAGAGTTCCTCCTTCACGGATTCAAGGTGAAAGAATTTGCGGATCTCCGGGGCGATGGAAGGAGAGAAAATCGCCCAAGTTGAGGGTGAAAAACCGTTTCGCACCCGCTTTGCGGGCGGCGACGAGGTGGAGGTAGTCGTAAATTGCTCCGCCACGCACTCCGCGGGCTTCAGCTTCCTCGAAAGCGGCGAGGAGTTCGTTAGCATCGAGCGGGACAGTTCTAAGTTTCGGCGCAATCTGTCCGCGGAGCAGTTTGGCCGCATCCGCCGCGGGAAGACGAAACCCAAGGCGTCCGCCGGTGAGGGTGCTGAATGTTTCGGTGAGGGCGTGTGCGAGCACGGAAGGGCGGCTGGCGAGGAGCACCCGGCGGCAGGCATCGTGGTCGGGATCGGCTGCGCAGAGTGCGGACACGATGACCGAGGAATCGAGCGCGGATTTCATTTGGACTTCGTGCGCGGAGCGACCCGTTCCTCACGGCCATCTCGATCGGCTTTGACGGCTTGAACGATGCTTCCTCGTTTCAATTGCGGACCGCCTTGAATGACCGGAAATCCGCCCGTCATCTGGATGCTCACTGGATCCGGCTCGGGAACGGCTTGGAGTTTGCCGCCTTGGATCTCCAGTTTCAGGCGGCTGCCCTCGTGCAGCCCGAGGCTGTCGCGGATGGTTTTCGGCACGACGAGGCGTCCTGATCTGCCAAGAGTAATGGTAATGCTCATGGCAATTTGGATACCATTCGCGGATTGGCATCGCAAGGTTGAAACTGGAGCGGGATCGGTAGCTTCTTCATTTACCTGGACCTCTCGGAGAGCGGTCTCTGCCTCAGAACGGTTTGTCGTCTCCCCACGGGTCGGAATTTCCAACCTGCCATTCCACGATCAGCTCCGCGGAGAAATCTTCGAGAAACCGTGACGGCCGGCAGATGATGTCACCGCCGTAGGATTTCGGATCCTTCATCAGATAGTTGGATAGATGGCGCACTCGGCTCTTGCCAAACGCGGCGTGGACGACGCATTGCGCGGTCGCTGGCGCGGTTGCCATCGGTGGCGTGGCGTATCCATCGCCCTTCGCCCATTTCGAACGGGCGGTCCGTCAGTGTTTTTTCACCAACCCATCGAAAAACCGTGCATTCGGGAGCGCCAATCTCTAGCAGAGAGAAGCTGGGCGCGTGAGAGCCAACCCTGCTCCCGTTCCGCTCCTTTTCATTCCCGCCGCCTGAGACCCATGCCCAAGGACACCCTCGCCATCCAGGCCGAGCAACGCATCCTGATCCTCCGCGATCAGAAGGTGATGCTCGATTTCCATCTGGCGGAACTCTACGGCGTGGAAACCCGGGCACTCAAACAGGCCGTCCGCCGGAATCCCGAACGCTTCCCGGATGACTTCATGTTCGAACTGACCGCTGAGGAGGTTTCCAACTTGAGATCACAAACTGTGATCCCAAGTTCCCACGGCGGTTTGGTCCGCCATTGAACCATGAGATACCTCATTGAACTCAAACCCAGGGCGGAAAAGGACCTCAAAAGCCTTTCCGCCAGCGATCTCGCCCGGGTGGTCGAGCGGCTCCGCTGGTTGGAGGATGATCTGCGCGGCGATGTGAAACGCCTCAGCAATCACTTTCCGGAATACCGCATGCGGGCCGGCGATTACCGGGCGCTTTTTGAAGTCGATGGAGATCAAATCGTCGTATACCGTATCCTCCATCGAAGGGAATCCTACCGTTGAACGCCGCCATGAGCATCCACCCGCAAATCATCGAGAAAGACGGCCGTAAGGAGTTCGTAGTGCTGCCCTATGAGGAATTCGTGCAAATGCAGGCCGAGCTTGAGGACTACGAAGACCTGCGGACTCTGCGCGAGGAGAAAGCCCGGGCCCACACCGAATCCACCCGCTCGCTCGACGCCGTGCTCAAGGATCTCAATGCTTGATTCCTTTCCAATGTGCTCCCGCTCCACATCCGCTGCGAGCGACAGGTTAATCTCTCTTCTTCCGCGCTCCCTTGGCGACCTAGCGCTGGCGTGGAGAATCGGCATCGGGCAGCCAGCTGCTGCGGGCGGGTGCGCCCAATCAGGTTTGGAGCTACGATTTCGTGTTCGACGAAACGGAGAACGGCAGGCGGCTCAAGTGGCTGCCGATCTGTGACGAGTACACCCGCG
>JANMSI010000020.1:0-38396 GCA_031389115.1 Akkermansiaceae bacterium | reverse complement strand
GGCGCCGGCGGCTATCGCCCGCATCCGCAGCCGCCCCTTATCTATTGCTCTTACAGGGGAATCACTCCCCGGTTCGTATCCAGTAGCCCCGAGGTCTTGCCTTTCTCCCGTCCGATACTGACGAGCGGAAACGCGTAGCGCTTGCCCTTCACCCATTCGAGCTTGATCGAGGCTGGATCGGTCACGCTTTCGGGAACGCCTTGGAAAAGCATCACCGAATCAATCCCGGCAGCTCCGGTCATCTCGATCAAATGCCGGACCGAGACTTTCCCCTTGGCTTTTCCATCCACCTTGTCCACGAACTCCCGCTTGGTGGCAATGCCCGCCCGGTATTCCCCGACGAGGTAGAGTTGCCCGTCAAGGATCGCGTCTAGCAGCTGCTTCTCGTTCGGACTCATGCCACGCTCCTTTCCAGTGTTCCGGTCGTTTCCGCGAGGAAGCGCCGGAGTTCATCGACCGCGTAAAGCGGGCGGCGTGTGGCTCTTGATGGCCGCAGCAGCCCACGAAGGGCGAGACGGTCAACCGTGATGGGACTTACCCCCAACGCTTGCGCTGCTTCCGTTCTGGAGAGCGCGAGCTTGGGGCCTTTTTGTTTTGCTTGTGCGTTATTGCTCATGGCGATTCCGACACTATCCAGAGAAATCTGGAGAAATACCCCATTGCTCGACGCGCCCTATGGGGTATTCATCAACTAACGGAAACCGACACGAAGAGAAAGTTGCTCACAGGAACCTTTGTCTCCGACGAGTTTTAGACCCATTCTCGACAAAGAACCCTGTGAACAACTTTCAAGAACTACGTTCAAGCAGGCATGGTCGTCCAGATGCCCGGAATTTCATTTGCAGCGATTTGCAGATCGCTTCCGGTCTTTTGATGTCACCCGCTTGATTGACGCCCATCGTCTTCACAAGGAAACGGTGAACATCGGCAACTGATCTTAGATGGAGTTTCAGAAGCGGGCCATATGCGGCTATCAGCTGGTAAGCCTGTATTCTACTGGAACCTCCTACACACCTCGCATCGTGCGTAATCGACCCTTTTCGAAGAGCTTTGGAATATGCTTCAAAAAAAACGACTTGCTCGATTCCACCCTGACGGACAACCAATCGGTGACAGTATTCGACGGCAGATAAAAACCGCCGACGTTCATCAACGAATGGATTTTCGTGCTCGTCGAATCTCTCTGCCGAAGCTTCCCCGGAAATACGCTCGCCTATCTCGATCACGGAGTTGAAAGCACGACAAACACATGCCCAAGTCTCGTGGCTGGAAAACGCCTCATAATGGGCCACAGAGTGGCCTAGCAAGCCTCCCAGAAATTTCGCTCTAGCGACGAATTTGTCGCTTTTTGGCCAAATAATCGTTGATGTAAATGCTTTCACACTTTCCATCGTCGCTCGAAGTTGCCAGCCATCCGCCAAAAAATTCTTGTCGATCAATTCAGCAAGTTCTCCAAAAAACCGCGTGTAAAAGCGATCCATGCGGTCAACGATTCGCATCGTCCATTCATCGTCATCGGTGTTCATTCCGCTAGTTTCTCCGCCATGCGGTCGAGGTGTTCATTTCGGAGGTGCGAATAGGTCTTGGCGATCAATACCCCGCCGTCCCGGTGTCCCTGCATGCTGGCAATCGCTTTGAAGTCGATTCCCAGCTCAACCGCGCGTGTGATGAAGCAGCGACGCAAAGCGCGTTGCGTGAATTGCGGGAAGCCGAGGCGAGTGCACGCCCCGGCGAGAGCCTTGCGGATATTGGCCACGACGAATATTTTTTCTCCGGCCTTGCGAACTTCCCCACCGTGCATGCGTTCCAGAAGCGGGCGAAGCTGCGGATAAATCGGGACCATGAACCCGGTGTCCGTTTTCTGGCGATAAATCCGCATTCGTCCTTTCGCCAGGTCGATATCGTCCCACGTCAAACCCGCCATTTCCGCGCCTCCGAGTCCCGCAAGGCCCATGAACTCACAGCAGTCTCCCGAATCCGCAGCATCCGCATTGTATTTTTGGGAGCGAATATCGGCGACGATGGCGTGAAATTGCTCCCAAGTGGGAGTGTCGCGAATCGGCGTCTCACGCCGACATTGCGTCACATCGGAGACAGGCGATTCAAGAATGATGCGATCCTTCACGGCAGCAGCAAAAAGGCGGCGGATGAACTGGACGAACTCATTGTAGGTCGAGGTTGCGTAGCGCTCCCGCTGGAATTTCAGCCAGCGCAGGACATCCGAGGCTTTCACGTCCATAAGCTTTTGTCCTGTCCCGCCGGGCCACTCCTCATGCATGCGTTTTTCGATGGCCTCGAACTTCTGCCGGGTCGAAACGCTTTTGTGCTGTGACGAGGCCAAGAACGTCTTCAGGTAAGCGGAGACGGTTGTCTTCGAAGCGCTGTTGTCCAACTTTTCTAAAGTCTTGCGAACATCGTGCAAACGACGCTTGGCAAGTTGTCTGTCCGAGGTTTTGAGGCTGCGGCGAATCTCCTTGCCGCCGATCCAAACGCGGGCGTAGAAGTTTCCTGTTTCCTCGAATCTGTAAAGGCATTCGCTGACTTTCTGAAATGCGGCTGGTTTCTTCCGGGGTGCGCTCACATGCACCTCATACACCGTATAGAATCACCGTATAAAGGGAAAAATCGGGTGCTGAAAATTCTCTGTAACAAGATAAATATCAGAGCTTAGGAGCATTAGCTCAGTTGGTAGAGCGCTTCGTTCGCAATGAAGAGGTCAGGAGTTCGAATCTCCTATGCTCCACGCCGCTCCGGCTCATAGCAATTCCTGCCGCCATGCGAGGTATTCCGTTTCGTCGCGGTCAGCCTCCGGGATCAGCGGCTTGGGTCGGAGGATTTCCAGAGACGCGGACGCGGTCGGGGAAGTGGCGGTGAAATCCGGCGGGATCGGTTGGGAGTCCATGGGAAATAAGCGGCTGAAGCGGGTGAGGAATCCCAAGGCGTGGGGGTGAACGGGTGACGCGGAGCGAATGAAAATTTCATGAATTCACCAGTGCGAGATGGCGCTTGAATGTTCCGGCCCCGCGCACTAGGTCCGTCGCCGCATGCACCCCTATCAACTCCTGCCGCTGTTCACCACTGGGCTGGTGCTGGCGATTTGGCTGATCGGCATTCACGCGCTGATGCTGGCGAAGCCGGTCATGGTGCAGGGATTCCTGAAGAAATTCCCGCGCAACGATCAGCTCGGCCAAATCATCATGGGAATCGGCCTCATGTGGTTCTGGCTGCTTATCGCCCCCGACCATCTCGGCAAACTCAGTGCGCTCACCATGGATCTGGGGGAATTCAACAGTGCCAAGAGACTTCTGCAATGGGCCATCCCGGTGGCGCTGATCCTGGTCTGTCGCAGTGTTCGGGACTTCCTCGCGGTCCGCGCGCTGGGCCTGGTAGGGCTAATGGTTGCAGCGCCGTTGCTGGGGGCTTCATTTCTGAAAGATCCGTCATCGCGCCTGCTGGTGCCGATTTACGCCTACGTCTTGCTCACGGCATCGATGTTCTGCGTCGGCATGCCTTATCTTTTCCGGGACGCCGTGACCTGGGTGACTTCCGATCAAAAGCGTTGGACGGTGTTCTCGGTGGCCGGACTCGGCTATGGGGTCGCGACCCTGGTCTGCGCTTTCGCCTTCTGGCGCGGCTTCTGATCGCATCCCCCGAAAAATAGGGGGCGGGGACATTCTTGTCCCCGCGTCTGGACGAGAAATCTAGCCCGGAGTGCGGCTCGCTCTGCTGCTGCCTGCGGCAGATGGCAGCTCTGCTCCACGCGGCGCGGAGTTCTTCCGCAGTCGATTCGCTTGAGGCGCCTCAGTAAACAGGCGCACCGGAAGTGTCGCCACCGCCTGCCGAGTCTCCGCCGCTGACTTTGTTTGCGGAGTTTTCCAAGCCTTCACCGCCGATCCGCATGTCGCGGCCGAGACCAATCATAGTATTGCAGGAGCTGAAAAGTGCGGCCGTGACCGCCACCGTGATGAGCACAAATGATTTCATAGGGATTTTTGATAACGGAATTTCCCGGTGCTGCAAGTCGATATTGTAAACTTAAGTTAAATTTCTTGCCCGCTTCTCAAGGCGTATGGGGAATGCGTTGACCCTCCATTCTTGCCCGCGTAGAGACGCGATCACAGATTTGGCGCAGCGCGTGCGCGCGCGAGCTAACAAGTGACCGACAGCCATGCCACTTTCCCCCTCAAAAAGATCCCTACTCGCGGGCGGAGTTCTGGTAATAACGATCACGATTTTCCTCCTCCGAAACGCACCCGCTCCCGCTGAAATTGGTTTTGAGAAAACGCCTCAATCCTCACTAAGCCGACCGCCCGCCGCATCACGCCTTGACCGGTTTGAGGAGGACGAAACAGCGGAAGAAAGCGCACCTGAATCCAAATCCCGGCTGGTCGAGCTGGAGGAACTCGCCGCCCGCGACGCGACGCAAGCCATCGCAGAATTGGCCGGCATCGAGGACCCTACGCTGCGGGCACTAGCCGCATCGTCCATCGCCTCCGGTTGGGCGCAATCCGATGCGCCGGCCGCCGCCGAATGGGTGGCAGGGCTGTCCCCCGAATCCGATGCCGCGCTCGCCGCCGAAGGTCTCGTCTCCGTGTGGGCGGCCAGCGCACCGGCCGCTTGCCTTGACTGGATCAAGCTCCAGCCTTCAGGAAATCTCCGCGAGGTCGCATTGGCGGAGTTGGCGGAGGTCTGGAGTTCCAATGCTCCAGAGGAAGCGCTGGCCCGTTTTCTCGAACTCGAAAGCGGCGCCGACGCCGCACGCGGCCTGCATTCCATCGTTTCCCAGTGGGCGCTGGACGCCCCGGAAGCCGCCGTCGAAGCCGTCGGCCAGATGGACGTATCCGCGCAACGCGACGAACTCCTGCAAGCCGCGATTTTCAGCCTAGCGACTGGGAGTCCTGCGCTCGCCTGGCAATATTCCGACCGCTTTTCCGATCCGCAAACCGTGGAGCACGTCCGCAGCGTGGCGCTCGAAGCGATGGCGGAAACCCGCCCTCAAGATGCGATCAAACTCGCCGAAACCGGAGGGAACAGCGAAATCCTGCTTGCCGGCATCGCCCGTGGGTGGGCCGCGACCAACCTCTCGGCCACCAAGGCATGGCTCGCAGGTCTAACCGACCAAGAGCTGGCGGGCCGCCTCTTGAAATCACTGACCGGCGAGCCGTAACCCTGGCCCATGCTGAAACCCCGACTGAAGAGCGATGCGCTGAAAAGCCGGAAGGCGTTTCGCGAGGCGCTCGGCGGCTGGTTTTCCGCCAACGGCAAGGACTACCCGTGGCGGCGGACCCGCGAGCCGTATGCCATTCTGATTTCCGAGGTGATGCTCCAGCAGACGCAAATCGCGACGGTGCTGGGCCGGGATTTTTACACCCGGTTTCTGGAGAAATTTCCAAACTTGGATTCACTCGCGGCGGCGGACGACGAGTGCTTGTTGAAGGCGTGGGAAGGGCTGGGCTACTATCGGCGTGTTCGAATGTTGCGGGAAACGGCGCGGGCGGTAATCGCGGAAGATGGCGGGAAATTTCCGACCGAACCGCTCGCGTTGATGAAACTGCCGGGGATCGGTCGCTACACGGCCGGGGCTTTACGGGCGTTCGCGTTCGATTTGCCAGCGGCCGTGGTGGATGGAAATGTGGCGCGGGTGCTGTCGCGGCTGATGGATTTCGCGGAGCCCGTCGATGACACGGCAGGGCAGAAGCAAATCTGGGAATGGGCGGAATCGCTGGCGGACCCGGCACACCCAAGGATCTACAACTCGGCGTTGATGGAGCTGGGACAAACGCTCTGCCGGCCGGGCCTGGCCGATTGCCTGTGCTGCCCGGTGGCCTCATTTTGCAAAACGCGAGACCCGGGGCGGTTGCCGGTGAAGCGGTCGAAGGCCGTCATTACAGCGATCGACGAGCACGCCCTTTGGTTGCGGGATGGTAACGGTCGCATTTTGCTGCACCGCGAGGGCGGCAGGCGGCGCGAGGGTCTGTGGAAGCTTCCCACTCGCGGCGCGGCGGAAATTTCAACCCTGCCGGTCCTCGACGAACATCGCTACACGATCACGCGCTACCGGGTGACCTTGCGGGTCCATGACGGCTCCGGAATGACGGAAAATTTTCGGCTCGAAGCGGGTGAGGTTTGGCAGGAGGCGGACGATGTGATGGCGTTGGCCATGCCCTCGCCCTTCCGCCGCGCGATCGGACGATTGATAGGCAAATTCTAAAATCGGATGTGACGAACTCCGGCGGCTGTGCTTTGGTCCGTCCAGATGGATCAATTCGTTCGGTTGCCGGGGCTGTTGCTGATGGGTTGGCTGACTCAATCCTGTGCGGTTTCTCCGCCACCCGACACGGTGGCTCCCGGTCGGATGACGCGCCAAATCGTCGCAGAGCGGGTGAGCGCGGTCGTGGTGACCGACCGCAGCACCTTGGATTCCTGGGTCAATAGAAACTTCGTGAGTTCCCAAGCTCCCGGCGACGCGGATGGCGGCTCAGCCGCTCCGATTTCCCCGGATGGATATTTTCTCACCGCAGATCACGTGCTGTCGCGGATGGCGGGCCGGAATGTGTTTCTCATCTACGGCCAGGGCGGGCGGTTGGTCCCCGCCAAGGCGCGGGTCGTCTGGCGTTCCGAAGCCGGCGACCTCGCCCTGCTCCACATTCCGGTGAAAACGCCATATTACTATCAGTGGACGCCGTCAGACCGCTGGCTCCCCGCAGGAAATGGGGTGGTGCATGGCGGGATTTCCACGGGTTTCAAATCCGGCGATGGCAAGCTCGGCACCGCGCTGGCACCCGAGGGAACCTTCACCCGCAACCGGCGGTTCAAGATCGACATCCCGCTGCAACCCGGCGACAGCGGCGGTCCGGTGGTGGACGCCCACGGCCGCTTGGTGGGCATCAATTCCGCCGTCGAGTTCCTCGTGCCGATGGAAACTGCGTTCTTCATTGACTCCGAAGGCAACCGGCCTAACACCCGCATGATCGCCACCTTGATCGAGAACGATCGCGCGCGAAACCCTGCCGCCAACTGAGCCGTGATTCGTTTGTTAGAAATGGCGCGGATTCTCGGAGCGACAGTGGCCGGATTGCTGGCGACCTCATGTTCGCAAGTCGGCGACACGTGGATGTTGGGCAGCATGTCGGCGGCGGCCAAGGATCAGATCATGCTCGTGAGAAGCGAACCGCCCTCCTTCGGATTCCAACGGCTGACCCAGCAGGTTGCCAGCTATCCTGACATCGGGGTCTTCGTTTCCGAACACGGCCTGCCGAATTTCTTGGCGGAAACGGGCAACCAGGACCGGCGCTATTTCATCCTCTACTATCTGAAAGCACGGCAGGCGTTCGCCTGCCGGACCCGCTCGGGAGACACTCGCGCCGTTGAGTTCGCCGGTCCCTATCCGATCACGGACAAGGAATTTCGCCTCCTGGACGGCTTCCGCCGCGACCCGGGCAAAAGGCCGGAAGGCTTGTGAGAGTCGGACTGCCATGAACTGTCGGAGCGGTCCGGACGACGACGGTTCCTGCTAGATCGGCATTTCAGTTGGCTAGGAGGGACTTGCACGTTTTAACTGCCGTGGTCTTGCCAGTCATTTGTGCGAAGAACGGCCTCTCGCAATAGCGCTGATTAAACCACTTGCTGTCATGCGACATTTCCTGATGGTTGGCAGGCATGAGTGAGAACCCAAAGGATGAGGCTGGATCGGAAGAATTCGTCGCGGAACTGACGAATCATCAGACTTCCATGCTCGCTTACATCCGTTCGCTTGCTCCGGGCGGTTCCGGTGCGCGGGATTTGTTACAGGAAGTGAACATCACTCTCTGGCAGAAACGGGACACCTTCGAACTGGGCACGAATTTCAAAGCGTGGGCGTTTCAAACAATCCGCTATCACTTGCTCAATCATCGGCGCCGACTGATTTCCCATGGCTGGCTGATTTTCGACGATGACCTCATCGAGCGCTTGTCGCCTCAGTTAGAAGTGGAGCCGGACGACCTTGAGGAGCGGCACCTGGCATTGCGAAACTGCTTGTCGCGCCTGCGTCCGAAGGACCGCGATCTCCTCCATCACCGGTATGCGACCGCCTCCTCGCTCCAGATCTACGCCACCGAGACCCGCCGTAGCACGGGAACTCTCAAGGCGATCCTCTTCAATCTCCGGGCGGCCTTGAAGCGCTGCATCGAACGTCAACTCCTAGCAGCCTCACGCAATTCGGGATGAAACAAAGCGACCACCAGACGATCCAGCGGGTGCTCGATGGATCGATTTCCCAAGCTGCTTTTGCCGGCTTCCAACAGCACATGCGAATGGAGCCCGAACTCGCGAAACTTTACGGCGAGTATGCCCTTTTGCACCATAGTCTCTGCGAGGAATTCGAGGACCAACCGATCCGGCGGATACGCAGCGTGGTGCCGCGACGGGATTTTCCCGCCAAGATCGCATGGTTCGCCATTGCCGCCGCAGTGGCGCTGTTCGCGGGGTTTTACTATCAGAATTCCCGCAAAAGCGCGCCAGCGACGGCTTCGGTCCGGTTTTCAGCCGACGCTGTTTGGATCGTGCAGGGCGCTTCATCCAGTGAGGGAAATCTATCGAAAGGAGCGACCCTCCAACTGCTGCGTGGCCAGGCGAGTGTCGTGCCGAGTCCGGGGGCGTCGGCGTTGATTGAGGGTCCGTCCACATTGACGTATGTCTCCCCGGAAATGCTTCACCTGGCGGAAGGCAGGGGGCGCTTCCGGTTGGATCAGCCCGGCGGCAAACTGGAGGTGACCACCGCCTCGATGTCGGCGGTGGACCTGGGCACGGAGTTTGGAATTGAAACCCACCCGGACCGTCCCGACGAGTTGCACGTCTTCCAAGGCAAGGTGCGAATGCAGGTCGGCGGGGACAACCGGACTCTATCAGCCGGCGAGGCGGGCCGCGTCGCTGGAGCTGATCGCATTGAGGGCTTCGTAGCGGATGAAAGTCGTTTTTTCAAGACGCTGGTCGAATTCGAAAACATCTTCCAAGGCCCATTCGTCGCGGCCGATTGGCGGGTGGAATCAGGCAGCCCGTCGATTTCTGAAGATCGGATCGAGGGCATGGATTTCACCGCTTTTCGGCGGCTAACCCAGTCTGAGCCGGATAGAAATCGTCACGTTCTGCTGGCGACTCTCGAAGTGGACGTTGCCTCTAACGAAGATTTCCACACCGATGGCTGGGCGGGGGTGAGTTTTTTCAGCAAAGGAGCGGAGGTTCTGTTCTTCGGAGACTCGTTCGGTCCCGAGCGCACTTGGTCGCTCGACGTGAAGCAGCGGAAACCGGTGATTTTACCTAACAATCCTGTGATCGGTATGAAGTCCGTTACCTTGCGTTACGACCGGAGCACCGGCGAGGTGAGCATGCATGAGGGAGGCATTCCGCTCGCCCCGGCCTTCTGCTCCGGGAATCTGCCAGCGGGGATGACGTTCGATGAAATCCGCCTCGGAGCTTCTTCAAACGCCAGCTTGGCGGTGAAATCGCTCGTCGTCCAAGCGGGTGGCTGACCACGGGATTTTCCTCAATCATACCAAGCGGACGGCTCGTGCTGACAGGCGCAGTGGAGGCCGATGTGGTCGTGGCCGAGGTCCGTGAGGCACGCCCGGAGTTTCGCGAGGATGATGTCCGGCGTGTTGCAATCCGAGCTGAGATGGCCGAGCACCACCCGCCCGAGGGCCGGGTGGGCGATGTCCCGGATCAAGTCAGTCACCTGGCTGTTCGATAAATGCCCGTGTCGCGAACTGATCCGTTGCTTGATGGACCATGGCCGTTTCGTATCGGCTTCTAGCAGGCTCTCGTCGTAGTTGGCTTCCACGAAGATGCCCGCCAGGCCGCGCAACCGCTCGGTCATGCTGCGGGTCACGAAACCGGCGTCTGATAGAAAGCCCAGCCGCCGCGATTCATGGCCGATCACGAAGCCCACGGGATCCACGGCGTCGTGCTGGATCGCAAAGGTCTCCACCGAGATCGGGCCCAGCGAAAACACCTGGCCAGCTTCGAACAATTTCCACGTTCCGCCCTCGATCCCGGTCTCGCGCACGACCCGCGCCGTGGCGGTGGTGGTGAAAACGGGCACCGGATACTGCTTCAGAAAAACCTTAAGCCCGCGCACATGGTCGCCGTGCTCGTGGGTCAGCAAAATGCCGTCGAGCGAACCGGGATCGATTCCGAGCAATTGAAGCCGCAGCGACAACTGCTTTGCGCTCAACCCCGCATCGATCAACAGGCGCAACCCGCCGCACTCGACGACCGCCGCATTTCCTCCACTCCCGCTACCCAACACCGCAAATCGAATCACATGCGAACGATGCGATTTGCGGAAAAGCCGCGCAAGGAAATCGACTCGCGGCCCGAGGTTGAAGCATTATTAAGGCACCGCGAATCCAGCGAATCGGGCGAATGATTTGGATTCAGAAGACCATGTTCCTGAATCTGTTCTGACGATTTGCTGGATTCGCCAGATTCGCGGTGCCCGACTCTTCGATTGAATCTTGATGCCTCGGCGGGACTCGCGACCCTTCATCGCAAAGCTTGCCGAAAACCCGCGCGAGGAAATCGACTCGCGGCCGAGGTTGAAGGATTATTAAGGCACTGCGAATCCAGCGAATCGGGCGAATGATTCGGATTCAGACGACCGCTTTCCTGAATCTGTTCTGAAGATTCGCTGGATTCGCCAGATTCGCGGTGCCCGACTCTTCGATGGAATCTTGATGCCTCGACGGGACTCGCGACCCTTCGTTGGAAGGATGAAAAAAGAAAACCGCTGTGCCGTCCTTGGCGCTGTGAGCCACGTTCCGTAAACTCTATAAGTGGGGTCGTCCGGCGCTTTTCCGTCTTCCTATGAAGGCATGACATATTACGTCGGAAGATGACCCCGGTTCAATCATATCGGTTCGGGCCAGCTACCAAATTAGTCGTACACAGCAGTCGATTGAGATTACCGTGAACCCGTATCCTCGCAACGGAAAACATTTAAAAGAATGTGCTTCACAAACGCTTCATTCTCCTCTCGGTTAGATAACGTTAGGCTCCCTCGCTGCACGATCATGATTGTTGGAGGCCTACCTATCAGACAACAGGCGGGACGCCCGTTTGACGAGACAGCCGGGACGGCCGTCCTACGGCCGCCCGGGGGCAAAAGAAAAGCGCGCGTTGGATATCCCCCCGGATCTCTCAACGCGCGCTGTTTACTGTGCCTCGGCTTAGCTTTGTTCGGATGATATCCCCCCGGAAATCATTTCGAAGCAGGTGGCCCGGCTTGTATGAGGCGGCTGTTTTGATGAGGCGGACCTCGCTCAGAACGAATTCAAATTACCTGATGATCAGGAGATTGGAAGGAATTTGAGATCTCATCCCCGGCCAACTGGTCCCAAAAACGGCCATAACGGGCTTCCATCTACACTATTTCTTCAATCACGATCCTGGGGAAGACCGGTTGGGGCTTGTCGATCACGTGGCCGTCCGGCAGCAGGCCCCAGTGCAGACCGTCGAGCTTCTTGTTTGTTAGAGAGGGCAGGTTGAGCTGTCCCGCAAGCTTTGCAGCGGCATTCGGCAGGATGGGGGACAGGAGGACGGAGGCGTGGGCCACGCTTTCCGCGAGATGATAGAGCACCGTGGCGAGGCGGTCCTTGTTGTCCGGGTTTTTATTCAGCTCCCACGGCTTCATGCGTTCCGCATAGCCGTTGCAATGGACGACGTGGCGGCTGATGGCTTCGAGGCCTTTGGAAATATCGAAGGCGTCCATCGCTGTCAGATAGGCGGTGGTGGAGTCGGCGAGCGACGCTTGCAGCGCGGTATCGTCCGCTGTTAGCGGGCCGCCGGGCTGGAGCACGCCGCCGGTGAAGCGCTGGCTCATGTTGAGCGCGCGGTTGCACAGATTGCCGAGTTCATTGGCGAGTTCCGTGTTGAAGAGCATGATCAGCCGGTGCGTGTCGAAATCCGAATCCTTGCCGGTGACGATGTCGCGCATGAGGTAGTAGCGGAGCGCCTCAACGCCGAATTTGTCGGCCAGTTCGTCCGGATCGACGACGTTGCCGGTGGACTTGGACATCTTGGTTCCACCGAGGCCGTTCCAGAAACCGTGGACCAGCAGGCGGGGCATTTGGGCATCTGGAAAGCCGATCGCATGGAGCATGCACAGCCAGTAAATCCCGTGGGCGGGGATGAGGATATCCTTGCCGATGACGTGGACCGGGCGGCCGGACCAGAGGGTGGCGAAATCCGGCAAACCGGAATCTCCAGCCGCCTGGTAGCCGGCGAAGGAGATGTAGTTGATGAGTGCGTCGAACCAGACGTAGGTGACGTAATTTCCATCGAATGGAAACTCGATGCCCCATTGCAGGCGCTCCTTCGGCCGCGAAATGCAGAGATCGATGCCGGAGTTTTTCTCGAGCGCGTTGAGCAGTTCGGATCGGCGGAAAGCCGGGATGATGAGATCGGGATTGGCCTCGAGGAAGTCCTTGAGCCAGTCGGTGTGGTCGCTGAGTTTGAAATACCAGTTTTCCTCCGCGATCTCGACGACCTCGCCCCATTCCGGGCCGAAATTTCCGCTCTCGTCGCGGTCGCGGTCCTGGAGGAATTGCTCCTGCCGGATGGAGTAGGAGCCCGAGTGGGATTTCTTGTAGAGCTGCCCCTGTTCCTTCAGCGCGGTGAGAATGGAGCCGACACAGGCCTTGTGGCGCGGATCGGTGGTCTGTGCCCAACCGTCGTAAGTGACGCCAAGTTTCTCCCACAGTGCGGAGAATCTGCCAGTGGTGCGCTCGACAAATTTCTCAGGTGAAATCGCTTCCTTTTCGGCGGCTTGCTGTACCTTTTGGCCGTGCTGATCGACTCCGGTCAGGAAATAAACCTCATCACCCCGGAGTCGGCGGTAGCGGGCGATCACGTCTGCGAGGATCTTTTCATAGGCATGGCCGACGTGCGGCGCACTGTTCGTGTAGTCGATGGCGGTGGTGAGATAGAACATTTGCGGATGAAGGGAGAAAATACCGATCCGGCCGGACGTGCAAGGCACAGTGCGGCGGCCTACATCCCGAAGGTAAGGATGCGGCGAATCCATTCCGGTTGGCGCATGGCCGCAGCCATCGAGGTGCCGAAATAGTAGCTGGTCAGGTGGAAGAATACCGGAGCGGCAAATAGCAGTGAGTCCATGCGGTCCAGCACGCCGCCATGGCCGGGGATCCCGCGGCCCCAGTCCTTGGCACCGATGGAACGCTTGACCGCCGACATGACGAGGCCGCCGAAAAATCCCGCGAGCACGAGAACCAGCGACATCACCGCCGCGGCGACCGGCGGGAACGGCGTGGCCCACCACAGCGCGGTGCCAAGCGCCACCGCCGTCAGCCCGCCACCGATCAAGCCTTCCCAAGTTTTTCCCGGACTCACGCTCGGGGCGATTTTCCGCCGACCGAGGGTTTTTCCGAAGACGTATTGGAACACATCGCTGAGCTGGGTGACCAGGACCACGAAGAACAGCAGTTTGGCATTCTGTCCCTCGTAACCGGGGATCGGCAAATAGAGCAGCATCGGCAGGTGGCTCAGGAAATAGATGCAAGTGAGCACGCCCCATTGGATGCGCGAGGTGCGTTCGAGAAAATGGTCCACCTCACCTGCAAGCGCCGAGCGGATCGGGATGAACACGAAGGCGTATACCGGGATGAAAATCGTGAACATGCCATACCACGGTGCCCAGGCGAAGAGGTAGTGCAGCGGCAGAATCGCGAAGAACACCCAAGTCAGCGTGCGGTGGTCGCCGCGGGGAAGAGGACTCAGCGTGATGAACTCCCGCAGCGCGAAAAACGAGAGCAGCAGGTAGAAACCGAAGCTTCCGCTTTTTCCAAACGCCAGGGAAACGCCGAATACGCCGACCATCCACCACCAGGCGTTCACGCGGCGTCTGAGGTTTTCCAGCGAGGCGGATCGGTCGTCGGGAGAACGTCTTAACAGAACCGGGGTGATCAGACTGGCGAGCGTCAGCAGCAAAACCACGCCACCGAGCAGGTAGAAAAGTTCGGGATCAAGGTTCATCCGGTGGGGAAATTGACTGAGGTTTGGCGGAGAGGGCGAGCACGGATTCTCGCAGCCGCACAAGGAAATCCGGACGCGGTTCACCCTCGCGCAGGCCTTCGCAGGGCGGCCCGAAGATCGCGTTTCCCATCAGGGGCACCATCAGAAACTCGCCCTTGGGCAGGATATGGTTCAGGTTTTCCAAATAGACCGGGATCAGTTCCGCCTGAGGATACCGCTTCGCCAGCGCATGAATGCCCGACCGGAAGTCCGCGACCTGCCCATCCAGACTGCGGGTGCCTTCGGGAAACAGGATGAGATCGTTTCCCTGCTCAAGGACATCGGCCATTTGGCGGATCGGATCGTCGTCCCGCGTTAGCTTGCCGCGAGGTATTAACACGGCGTGGAAAATCCGACCCGCCAACCAGCGCCGGACCGCCCCGCGCTCCCAATAATCGGCCGCTGCGACGGGGCGGACGCGATTTCGCAAAGTCCCGGGCAGCGCCGCCCAAATCACCACAAAGTCCAGGTGTGAGGAGTGATTCGCGAAATAAATCCGTGGCGGACCCGCCCGCGAAGACTCGTCAATTAACCGGACTCCGGTAATCAGGCGGGCAAGCAAGGCGATTCCATCGCGGATCATCGGGCGGGGAAGTTGAGGATCGCGGCCAGCCGGTTCATTTCACGACCTTCCCGCCGAGGGAAAGAATGCGGGCGTTGCCTTTGGCGGCCTCGGCTTCCGGGATGTTGCCGTCGCGGACATACATCTGGGAGAGACTCGTCCAGGCGAGCAAATCGTTTGGCTGGAGAGTGACCGACTGGAGACCGCAGCCGATGGCTTCCTTGACCTGACCGGTTTTTAAGAGGGCCATCCCGAGGGCGTGCCAGCCATCGAAGTACCCGGCATCGAGCGCGACGCAGCGCCGATAGAGGACGATGGCTTCATCGAATTCGCCGACGGCAAGGTGGCCGTTGGCGTCGTCGAATAGGGCCTGCAGGTCGTCGGACATGGGAACAACCGCGGCGACCGGAGATCGCCGCGACTTAGCGTTTGTAAAGCTGCTCGACCTTCGCCGCCTGGGTGCGGGCGGCAACCCACGAAGCGAAGGCGATAGTCTGATTGTTCTGGGTGCGGGTCGTGACCTCGGCGTCGATCTTGGCGGCGGAATCGGCCGCCTTAACGACCTCGCGCTTTGCGACGTGGACGATGAAGGCGCGTTCGGACTCGGTGATAACTTCCGCAATCGTGCCGGGCTCGATGTTGCGAACGGACTCAAACAGGTTTTGCGGCTCGGTAGCACCGTCCGGGCGATAGGTGCTGGTGATGGCGGTGAAGGCCTTGGTTTCCGGAATGCCGGCTTCCTTGGCAGCCTCCGCGAAGGTTTTTCCGGCGCTCAACGACATCGTGATCTTCGTAATATTCTCAGCGGCGGCGGCCTTCATCGCTTCAATCGCCTTCTCGGAAATATACTGAGCTCGAGCGTCGGCGCGGGCTTCTTCGTAGGTTTTCGGGCGGGATTTCTCCTCGCCGTCGATGCGGGCGACGATCCACTGGTTTTCGCCGATGGCGATGGCCTCGGAGATTTTGGAAAAGGGATCGGACGTCTCCTGGATCAGGAAAAGTTGATCAACCGCTTTGCCGCCGCGGCTGGAGGAGCGGAGGGCGACGTCGAGTTCCTTGGGCGCGCCGCCGCGGGCGAAAAACTCCGTGGTTTTCACTTCCCAACCATTCGCCTTGGCGAGTTCTTCGAAACCACCGCCTTTTTGTTCCTCCAGTTTGAAGAGGAAATCATCGACGAGCGAGTCGAGTTCGAGCTGCTTTTTGCGGCGCTCTTCGGCCTTTTCGGTGGCGCGCTTGGCCTTCTCTTCTTCCTTTTTCTTGGCGGTAGCTTTCTTCACCTCGTCGCTGGCAGCGGCGTCGGCAAGCGATTCGGGCGCATCCGGAGCATCCGCTGCGGTCTCGGCCGGGAGGGCTGGAGTGGCAATGATGTAGGTGAATTTCCGGCGGGGCTCGGTGGTGAACGAGTCGGAAATGTCCTCCCAATACTTTTTAATTTCCTCCTCGGTCGGCTGAATTTTCTCCTCGAATGGGGAGAGCTCCAATTTGGCGAGTCCACCGGTGATCTGCTGGTTTTCCAAGGCCAGTTCTTTCGCCACGGCAGCGCGGTCCACGCCCAGGCCGGAGCCGATGATCGCGGTGATTTTCTTGCCGGCAAGGACATCGGACACCAGTTCGCGTAGATCCTTTTCGGTCATGCCGAGGCGGCCCATCCCCTTCTCGATGAAGTTGCGATAGGTTTCTGGATTAAATTTTCCGTCAGGCCCGGCGAAGACCTTCAACGTGCGGAGGTAGGCGGAAATCTCCTCGTCGCCGGGGTAAATCCCAAATTCTTGCTTGGCTTGGCGCAGGATCATCCGGCCGATGAAAAATTTCTCCGCTGTATCTTCTTGGCTGGACGCATCGGTCGCGAGGCTCATGGCGAACTGCACCAGATCGAAATCGCCACCGCCGGCGAGGCCGTATGCCAACTGCAGCGAGGACTTGCCGAGGTTGGTGTATTCCTTGTCGTCATAAGTGCGCCCGGCGATTTTCAACATCGGCTGGCCGCTGGTCATGTTCCGGACGGAACTGGAATCGAGAAAAAAGAAGCTGATGAAAAGGATCACGAAGATCACGATGATCAGGCCGGTGTATTTGCGAAGGTTCTCAATCATGAAAAATCTGGGCTGCCGTTGCTGGAAGAGCGGGGAGTAAAGTGGGTGGGGCGGGCCGCTTCAATGGTAATTCGCGGCGGGAGTCGGCAGTCTCTCCATCGGTCCCGGCGTCTCAAGGCGAATTTTCAGTGGATTTTCTCAGGGATTCCAGCACGCCCCGCCAAATTTTTGTCGGGTCCGACGGAACTTGGCCCGGATCGTAGCGGTCTCCCAGTTTGGCAAAAGTCGCGTCGAGCGGCTTGCCTGCGGCGAAGTTCCAAACAATCAGCGCCTCGCCCTCGCCGCGCACCGTGATCGACCGCCCCCCGGTGGCCACATCGGACTCGAAGGGCAGCACCCAGACATGCCCGGCGAGGCGTCCCGCGTCGGCGGGCAGGATCAACTGGCGCCGGTCCTCGATCCGCACCTCGGATTCCCTTGAGCCAAGCAGAGTCACGCGAAATGAAAGCGCCCCCGGTTGGTCTGCGATCAAGTGGACGAAAATTGCCTCATCTCCGCAGGTCACGGTGCGGGTGATTGTCGTGCGCCCGACGCGATGGGCACTTCGGACGACCCGCGCGTCCTTGGAATGCAAGGATCGCGTGAAGTCAGCCACTTCGGACTTGTCCAGCCAATCGATCCTCAATCCCACTTCTTCCTGACGGGGCAGAATCTGTAAAAAATCGGCCACCTGCCTCCCGATGCCATCTGCCGGAGGGATGAATCCTCGCAGTTGGGTTTGCCCCGGCGAGTCAAGCACCAGAGCGGCCCGGTGGGGATCGGCCACCACCAGAGCATCACTCCACGCTGCGGTTGCGGCGTCAATTTTCACCCACCCGGCTTCGTCAGCGCAGACGCAGCCGAGGCAAACGACGAGGGCGAGGCCGAGGCCGACTTTACGTGAAATTTCCATACGGCGTTGGGGAGTGGTTGCCGCGTCTCGCGGCAATTGTCAAATACGCGACCGAACCATGCGAAGAATCCAGCTTGCCCGTCCGCACAATTGGAGGTTCCTTGGCGGACTTTATGAACTTTCGCTGGTTGAACGCAGTCCTTTGGGGGAATTCGGTGGCTTTGTCGTGGATGTGGGGACTGGGATTGTTTTTCAGCGTCCAGATGACCTTCATGTTCGGCCTGCAGGGTCTGTTGATGTTCGCGATTCCCAATGCTCTTGGGCTGATGTTGTTCGGTTTTCTAACGCAGAACGTGGCGAAGAACCACGATGGCGGGCAGGAATCGCTCGCGATCTTCTTCGGCAAGTTTTCCAAACCATTCCGCCTGATTCTCTATATCTATCAAATCGTGGCGCTGTCGCTGACGGTGTTCGCGCTGGTGAACTATCTCTTCGTGCCACTGCATCTTGCCACCGGAGCCCTACTCGGCATCTATCTCTGTTTGATTGTATTCGTAATTCTGGCGGCGGGCTGTCTGTTTGGAGAGGAATTCGGGATTCAAAAAATCAAATTCAGCCATGCGATGTTCGGGGCGCTGCTGCTTGTTTGCATTGCGACCATCCTGATCGGACTTCCTCCAATGGGCCAGGCCGCATTCCAGTGGACCGCGCCATTTCCCAATGAATGGAAGGGACCGAGTTTCTTCGGCTATGCCATTCCGCTGGTGACCGGACTGTTGGTAGGACCATGGCTCGATCTGCAGCACTGGCAGCGCGCCATCCAGATTCACCGCGAGAAGACATCCATCCGCGCGAGTTATTTTTTCGGCGGCTCCATCTTCTTCCTGATGCTGTTGTTTCACGGTGGCCTCGCCTTTTGGGTAATGTCCAAGGAGGGAGTTCCTCCCGACACGGTTCCCGCATTGGATGGATTCAAGTATGCCCACGACTTGGTGACCCTCTATTTCAGCAAGAACTATGTGAGCGGCAGCATCATGCCGCTTGCTTACTTTTCGTTCCTCGCCATCTGCGCGCTCACGACCTTGGACAGTGGCTATGTGGCGTTGAAATGGTTCCTCGGGAAAAATGTCGAGAAAAGCGAGAACATGCTGATTTCGCTAATCCCCAAACAGATTCTGGGTTCGCCGATTCCCACCTTCCTGCTGGTGGGATTCGTCACGCTAGTCGGCTTGGTTGCCAAGCTCGAACTCGAATATTTCATGGTCTTTTATGCGTCGTTCTTCGTGGGGTATGCGGCATTGGCCATCGCCCGCTGCTATGTGCCAAACTCCCAGCAACCGCTGCCGCAGATCCGTATGTTCTCGATGGCGAGCATGTCACTCGCCATCTTCGCATTCGGTTATCTGAAACATGAAACCGCGCTTCTCATCCTGGGATCGATCCTGCCGCTGGCCTATGTGATGTGGCTTGTGTTCAATGCCGATCTGTTGCGTGTCGTCACCGAGCGTGCAGGCGAAGTAATCGAAGCCGCCTCGGAGATTCCTGCCATCCGGGCGATCACCAAAACGGTGAATGTCGCCACAGGTTCCGGAGTCGTCGCACCTCAGGACGGCCACGCGCTGGGCGGCCATTTTGAAGACAAATGGTTCGTCTATTCCACCATCGCGAGTTACGCCGATACCAATTCGGTCGGCAATGTTTACTTCGGGATGTACACCATGTTTGTGGGCAAGACGCGCGAGTTGTTCTTTAATACCGTGATGCCGGACTTTGACCTCAAAACCACGAAGTTCTATATCCTCACCCGCTCGTTCGAACACAAATTCGTCCGCGAATCCCGCGAGTTCGACACCATCACGGTGAAAATCAAGGTCGCCGATTTCAACCGCAAGTTCGTCACCCTCGAGCATCAAATCTTCGGCACCGATCATGAGCTGCTAGGCAAAGGCAAGCAAAGCCTGCTCTTCGTGTCATCCAAGGACTACGCCCTGCTGGACATTCCCTCTGAGGTTTATACATCCTTCATTAAATACGCCTGATCATGCCAACACGAGTTCTCCACGGCTGATTCCGCGGAGTTCGAAGACCTTCACCAGCGTCTCTTCGATCAGGTTGTTAGGGCAGGACGCGCCAGCGGTGATGCCCACCGTGACCGGCCGGTCGTCGGAGAAAAGCCGTGAGTAGTCGGAGGTCTTTTCCTCGCGGTGATGCAGGTCGTAGTGAACGATTTGCTCCAGCGAGCGGATGCAGGATGCGTCGCGGATGAAGAATGTCGGCAGTTCAGGTTCCGCAATTTCCACGAGGTGGGCGGTGTTGGAGCTATTATACCCGCCGACGACCAGCAGCAGGTCCATCGGCTTGCGGAGCATTTCGAACAACGCGTCCTGCCGTTCCTGGGTGGCCCCGCAGATGGTGTCGAACATTTGAAACGAGCTGTCATTGCCGTCGCGGTCCGTAACCGCTTGGCGAACCCGGCGTTGGATTTCCTCGGTCTCGCTTTTTAACATGGTAGTCTGATTGGCGACCCCGACCTGACGCAGGTGGATCTCCGGATCGAATCCAGTGGAATACTCACCTTCGAAACGTTTAAGAAACTCCACCTTGTCACCTCCGTTACGGATGAAATCGCATACATAGTCCACATCGCCCAAAGTGAGGACGATGATATAGTTGCCGGTGCCGTTTTCGCCGAGGGCCCGCGACGCCGTGGCTTGGGTTTCCTCATGATTGGACTTGCCGTGAATGAGCGAGGTGATGCCGTCCTTGGCATACCCGCGGACGCGCCGCCAGACCTTCATCACATCTCCGCAGGTCGTATCCACGACATAGCAACCATGGGCTTCCACCTTCTCCATGAAGGATGTGGGAGCACCGAAAGCCGGGACGATCACGACGTCTTCCTCGGTGAGATTGTCATAACTTCCATCCATTTCCTGCCATGGCAGCGATACGATCCCCATCTCCCGCAGATGGCGGTTCACATCGGGATTGTGAATAATTTCGCCGATGAGAAAGATGCGATTGTCCGGGAAAACCTTGCGCGAAGCGTAGGCAAGATCGATCGCCCGCTCGACGCCGTAACAGAATCCGAACTGCTCGGCCAGCAGCACGGTGGTGTTGCCCACCGTGATTTTTCCGCCGCGGTCGCGCAGTTTTTCGACGATCATCGAATGAAAATGGATCGCGACTTCCGCAGAGACGCGTTCCATCACATCCGGGCGCCGCACGTTCACCCGGGGTTTTTTCACTTTGCTTGCCGCCTCGCTCATCGGCGCACGGTATAGTCGTGGAAACGGGCACGACCAACTCATTTTGCACGTCGCAGGATCCAGAATCCCGAGCCTTGCGGGGAATTTGTTGTAAACCTCAGATTCCCGGACGACATCTAAGTCCGCAACCCAGCCCGCGCGTCCCCGTCGGAACACCTGCGGTTTTATCGAATCATGAAACCCATTCTTTTACGCGTGTTCATCGCGCTTTCGCTACTATCCACCGCCGCCAAGGCCGAGGTGATCCTGCAATATTTCGGCACCACTTGGACCGAGATTGAGCGCCGGATTCCCGAACTGGCCGAGAGGGGATACGATTCGCTCTGGCTGCCACCGCCGTTCAAGGCGGGCGCCGGAACATTTTCTGTCGGCTTCGACACGCTTGACCGTTTCGACCTGGGAGACCGCGATCAGAGTGGCACGGTCCGCACGAAATACGGCACCAAGGCCGACCTGCTCAGCCTGATGCGCGCGGCCCACCGCTTCGGCATCCGGGTCTATTTCGACAACGTGATGGCACATAACGCCGGGCCGCTGGACTCCGCGACACTGCCAGGCCAGTTGTTTCCCGGCGTCCCCGGATTCGTCCCGGAGGATTTTCACATTGTCCGCGATGGGACCACCTGGCGCAAACCCGCCGATCACCCGGACTATCAGAACGAATGGGAGGTGCTTTACCGCAACCCGTTCGCATGGGACATCGCCCAGGAAGTTCCTAACAATCTCAGTTTTAATCCGACTGGCACCGCCGAGGGACAGACTTTTCCGAAATGGACGGGAGTGCGTCATCCCGGCCGCACCGAATGGTATCCCGATACCAATCTAACGGTCGGCACGAATGGTGAGGGACAAGCGCTCCATCCTTTCGCCAACAAGGAACCGTATCAGGATTTAGGCTACGTGGATGCGACTGTGACAATTGGCGCGGGAAATGGGCGGTTCGATTTCAAGGATCTCAATACGAACGGGCAGCACGATGCGGGGGAGTTATCGGAACTGTTCACGGACACCGGGGTGGATCCCACCGTTCTCCTGCGCCAGACCACTGCCTGGGGGTATGGCGATGGCAGATACAACATGGGAAATCCTGTCAGCGAGGATGTGAATCAAATGCTCTTCCGCGCGGTGCGTTGGTTCATCGAGGAAACGAAACCCGACGGCTTCCGCCTCGATGCGGTGAAGCACGTGCCTTCGGGTTTTTTCGGCAAACAATCCGGTGCGGACATCGCATTGGTGAACTGGGGCTACAACGGGCAGATCCAGGAGCAATTCAACATTAGCCGCGGATTCAGCGACTGGTCCAATCACCGGGATTCATTATATAGCCCCGAGTATCAATCCCGCGATGACGCCATGCTGTTCGGCGAGCACCTCGGATCGCCGCCCGCGGAGGGGCCGTATTTGTCGGCCGGCATGCGCATCGCCAATGACAATATTCTCAACGCGGTAAAAAACGGCATCGGCAACAGTCTGTCGGGCTATGACCAAACCAACTACGCGGGCTTCGGCACCACCGCGCAGAGTGTCGCTTATGTCATGAGTCACGATAACAACAATCTCTTCAACGGGGATCGTCCGCTGGCGCACTCCTACATCCTGACCCGCGAAGGTCTGCCGATCATCTATACCGATGGCTATAACCAGGCCGGCGCGCCCGATTATTTCCCCAAGCCGTCCGGCGTGAATTTCCTCGGTCAGTTCGGCGACAACAGCGTCGTGTCGGCGGTGGCCGTGCATCGTGACTTCGCGCGTGGCTATCAGTTCGCCCGCTGGAGCGACCAGAATTTCGCCGCCTACGAGCGGATTGACAATCGTGAGAACAAACTGGGTGGCTCTTGGAATGGCCAAACCATGCTCTACATGATGGCCCGAAACTATCAACCTAACGGCCAGGCACGACCCGTGCAGACCGGCTTTCCCATCGGGGCCACTTTGGTGAATCAGTCTCCCCACGGCGGAAAGTTCCGGGTCTCCGTTAATGGCTCCGGGCAGGTCATGGGCGGCGGCGGTAGCCCGCCGATCGTTCCGCCAGGAGGCTGGTTCGCGTTCACGTGGCACAATCCGGTGATGCCGCTGGTCTGGCAGGCCGCAGAGCATCGCGAGGAATTGTCGCCGATAGAAATCTATCAAAACAACGTCCGCGCCGGAACGATGGATCATTGGCGGGTCGATGGCAGCGATGGCGATCCTGCGTTTAATCCCTACGGAGTGCCGGCCGGAGATACGAGCAATCGGGCTTACAAGGTGAAGGTGCCACGGATTACCGACGGCTCGAATCTGCGCTTTGTCGCGCGGGCCGATGGTTCCGCGGAAAACATCCGCCTCAAGCTCGACGGCGGAGTAAATGTAAATTCCCAGATGGGCTTAGGGCCGATCAGTGGCGATCTCCGCGATTTCCGGCCCGCAATCAATACCGACCAAGCGGATGCGGGCAACCCGTCCGACACGGTTCTTCAGTCTTCCACGGACACCTATCTGGGCTATGAGCAAATGAGTTTTGTTAGGCGAACGGCGGAAAAATTTGCGGCGGCCGACCGTGTCCGCAATGTAATCGGCTCGCTGGGTGCGGAGACCTATCAGGCCGTCATTGGTTCCACCGGCGTGACCATCAACAACGGAGGCGGCGTCAATAACGCAGGAGCGAGCGTGGTAAGCTGGGCTGAGCATAACCCCGCTGCCACGAACCAGAACACTGTAAGCCCGGTGTCGCAGATGAATCCTCCGCCCCAGTCCGCAGCGGGCCTGCCCGTGGAGTTATGGGTAAAAATCGGTTATAAGTTTCAGTCCAATAAGGCCTGGGTCTATTATACCACCGATGGAGCCACCCATCCGGAAGGGAGCCACGGCACCGGCAAGGGCAGTACGCAAGTCGCGGAAATGGGCTTTTCCTTCAATGGAGTCAACGATGGTGTCGGAGAACCCGATTGGTGGAAGGTGACTCTCCCCGCGATGCCCGGTGGCACCGTGCTCCGCTACAAGATCGGCGTCCCGCGCATCAATCCGGCGTCTTCTGTTTTCCCATACACTTCAGGAAACATCGATCTCGCGGAACGCATGGAGACTTTGTTCGAAATCAATAATTTCAATGCGACCACGGCCAGCTATCAGGTTCACAATGACTACTCCGAGGTCGCCACCGGACTTAGCGAAGGTTTTCATGTCCTGCGCAGCCGTGCGTTTGTAGGTCGCGGCGATGGAGCCTCCATTTATCGCACCAATACCCGGGTCTTCTATTATGACACCGCAGCCCCCGGTGGGGAGATTGCGTTTCCTCACGAAAATGACCAGATCAGTGGTTCTAGTTATGGCGCGGTGGTGGTCACCGATCCCTCGGTGACCGAAGTGTGGTATTACATTGAGGATCTGGATCCGGGAAATGACAGCCTTCCTAACGGTAATGGGATCGACAACTGGAAACTGGCGACGGCGGTTGCATCTCCCACCAATCTCGGAAGTTCGGGATTCACCAAGGAATGGCACTTCACCTATCAGAACATTCCTGCCAGCGGCATCGCCAATCTGGTGGTCCGGCTGAAGGAAGCTTCGTCGTCTGCCAATATGGCGCTCAGCGATACTACAGGCCACTTCACCACCCTCGTGCGGCACGTCACCACTGGCAGCCCGATCAACTTCAATATCGGCTATCCGTCAACGCCGGGTGAGCTTGTCGATAAGAACTATATCATGAAAGTCTATTTCAAAAAAGCCCTCGTTCCAGCAGGCATGACCAACTTGGAATTTCTGAACGAATTCTCAATTTTCGTCAGCAGTTCGGTGAGTGGTCTGCCCGACGGCCCGGTTTTGCAACCCCGCTCGAGTTACACCTTGGTCCGCGATGTGAATGCGACCGAGCATTCCGTAGAGTTCACCTTTTTCAATCTATATAACGGGATGCCGGACTTTCTTCACACCGTCCGGGCCGAGCATCATCGCGGTTCTCTGTCCATGAGTGACAGCGAACTGGTAAGGATGAGGGTGGACAATGATGTGGATGCGGACGACGACGGACTGCCGAATTGGTGGGAATTGTTCTATACTCTCGAAGCCAACAACGCCACGGGCCGCCATGGTGCGGCGGGTGACTTCGAATTGGATGGGGTTTCCAACATCACGGAATACCTATTCGGGATGAATCCCTCGCTGGACGACATGAATGCAATGCCCAAGCTCAGCTTTGCGCCCCATCTCTCGTTGGCTGATACTTGGACGTTGACCTTTCCGACCGTTCCTAACCGGATCTATCAGTGGCAGGCGTCGGAAGCGCTGGCTGCCACCGGATGGCAGAACCTTGGTGGGTCGGTAAGCACCGCCGGCGCTCCTTCCGCCGGAGCGATCCAGCGCGACGACACCTCGGTTCTCCCCAGGCGCTTCTATCGCATGAGCGTCCGTTCGTCGCCGTAGATGTTTGCGCAATGCGCTGCGAACGCCGAAACCAACTTTAAACTTGGGAAATTGGGTATTGTTGAAAGGATTCGGCGCATGAAAACCTGTTCTGTTATCTTACCGCTGGTGATGGGCTTGCTTGGAATGGAATTGGCGAATGGCGTGGAACCCAAAGTTGCAGGGGCGGATGGAGTTTCCGAGGTTGAACCAAAGTTGCCGGGTTCGACCCGCTCGCTTGGGGAATATCTGCCGAATACCGTATGGGATCTCAAAGGAGGTGGAATTTTCAGATTCCGCGGAGACGGGTCCATGGTGATGCCGTGGCATGATTTTCAATGGAAGTCCACGAGCGCGCGGACGGCGGAGATGTTCACAAGTGACTGGAGGTTCAAAATCATTTTTTCTGAAGATATGAAAACTCTCGAAGTCCCCGGTCGCTGGGAAGGAGCACAAGTCCGGCGGATCGGCTCGCCGGTGGATGATAAACAAGTGCGGGAGATTCTCACCGCAGGCATATGGACGAGAACGACGCCCATGGGAAAGCTCTACTTCACTTTCGACAAGCGCGGGAAGTTGCTGGTCAACGAGCCAGGGAACGTCTGGGACAAGTGGGACGTGTCCCACGGCTTGATCGTCCTGCGGGGTAAGCGGGAAGGTAACAATTTCATCGAAGAGTATGTCATTTCTTCCAGCAAACCGCCAGCGAGCCTCAAGATGGTTGGAACGGATTCAGGACCTAAATTCGAGCAAACTGGCAAATGAGCGGAGGACTTCGCGCTACGCCCAGCCCGGTGAGAGGCAACTTTCGAATCCGTTTCCTATTTGGTGGTGATCTCCAGTTCCTTTCCCTTGAATAGTTCCTGATGGGAAATGGAGTACCCGTCCACTTTCCGTTTGTCATAGTGGATGGACTCGATTTGCGAACCAGAGTTCTTTTTCATAATGGTGAAAGCCAGTCCTTCGCCCAGTTTCATCTCCACCTTGTCGAACAATGGCACTGACACGATATACTCTGGATCCGCAGGGGAAAACGGATAGAGGCCGATGGCGCTGAAGACATACCATGATGACATCTCGCCCGCGTCGTCCATGCCGGCGTAGGATAGCTTGTCTTTGCCCATGTCGTAGAAGCGGTCCATGATCTTGTTCAACAGAGCCTGGGACTTTTCCTGCTTTCCGATGAAGTAATACATCCACGGAAAGCTGTGGTCGGGCTGGTTGCCGTGGCAGTATTGGCCGATGAATCCCGAGAAGTTATAGGCCTCGATGCCTTTCCACGGGATCGTGAACAAGTCGTCGAGTTTCTTCTCGAACTCAGCTTCGCTTTTGTAGAGGCCGATCAATCCCTTCGAGTCGTGAGGCGCGAAAAACGAAGACTGCCAGGCGTTGGTTTCGCGATACATGTATTCGTAGTAGGGAAACTCGGGGTCGAAATTCTTAACCCAGTCGCCGTTTTCCAGGCGACCCCTCATCAAGCCGGTCGAGGGGTCGAACATATTTTTGTAATTGCCGGTCCGCTTCATCAGCATCTCGTGATTTATAGGATCGTTCAGTTCCTTTGCCAGTAGCGCGACCGCGTAGTCGTCGTAGGCATATTCGAGGGTTTTGGTCACTCCGGCCCGGGCTTTTGTTTCGGTGGTAGGTTTCTCCAAATCGGGCTCGGAAATATAACCCTTCTCGATATATTCCTTGATGAAGGGTCGGCTACGGTTTTCCAATGTCGCATTCCTGAGCAGCAGGTTGTAGGCACTTTTCACATCATAGCCGCAGATGCCGCGCAGGTAGGTGCCCGCGATGTAGGGGGCCGCGTGGTCGCCATGGAAGAAAGTCGGCATGAAGCCGTATTTCTCGCCCTTATCAATGAGTGACTTGATTACGTCCACGCTAACCTGCGGCGTCAGCATACCTAGCAGGACCAGCTTGTTTCGATAGTCGTCCCACAGCGAGGGGTCGGTGTAGTAGTTGAAACCTTTGTTCACGACCTTGCCGCTGCGGTCGGCGAATTCTCCGTTGGAATCACTGCGCAGGGCAGGCCATAAGAAGGAGCGGTACAGGCATGAATAGAAGATCCCTTTTTGCCGCGCGGTGCCGCCGGTGATCTTGATTTTTGATAGCAGATTTTCCCAAGTCTGGCGCGCTTCGTCCCTGATCTGATCGAAGGTCTTGGTCGCGATTTCCTTCTCCAGATTCTCCTTCGCGTTTGCAATGCTGGTGAAGGAAAAGCCGATTCGAAGTTCCAGTGCATCGGGGGAATCTGCAAAATCGATCACCGAGACCTCGTTGGTGTCCTTCTTCAGGGAAGCGATGCTTTTGATCGTTAGATTCGACAGCGCGTAAAAGTATATTTTTTCGGTGGCGTGCTGGAAACCTTGGAAACCGTTGTCGCCTTGCTGATGGATTTCCCAACCACGGACCCGCTCGTTGGCGGTTGCCAGGTCGGCGACGAGCTTCTTGGGCTTTCCCGAGGCAAAGGTGTGGCGGTGGAATCCGCAGCGCAGGGTGGAGGTCAGCTCCGAGTTGATGGAGTAGCGATCGAGCTGGACCTGATAGTATCCGGGGCGGGCCGATTCGTTTTTGTGGCTGAAGGGCGAACTGAAATCGTCCGCAGCAATGTCGCCGGTCACCGGCATCAGCGGGACGTTGCAGAGGTTCCAGTGCCCCTTGCTGGTGTGGGTAAATGCCTGGATGTTTTTGTCCTCATACTGGTAGCCGGAGCCGCTCTTGAACTGGGTCACCGGACTGAGCTGGACCATTGCATTTGGCAGTGAGGAGCCGGGAAAAACCTCCGCGCCCCAAGTCCGGTGCGTGGGAATGTAGCCGACGTCCTCCTTGTCCCAGATGGTCGCGGTGCCGAGGAGGGGATTCACAAAATCGGTGGTCTGGCCGAGGGCTGGCGAACAGGTGGTTGCTAACAGGATGATTCTGGTAAATGCGATGGCTGACTTCATAAAGGATGGAGGATGGCAGGGGACCTGAAACGACCGGGCCTGCCATACCCGCGCGTGTCATCGATCCTTTCAGCCGTAGGACATACTGCATTTTCTCTGGTCGAGCAAATCGGGCTTGGGAATGCATAATCTGAATGGAGCCAAGGGACTTGCAGTTCCACGCCTGGGCGATGATGATTCGCGTTGTGAAACTCCGATTCCTTGCTCCGCTTACGCTGCTTTCAATGCTGCTGGCAGGTGACCTTGACGCCGCAATCCTCAAGATCAGCCCTAACTCAACCACGCGGCAAATGGCGACGGAGGTCGATGGAAACTACTCGATGTCCCACCTCTATTTAAACGAGGTAGCCGCCGAGACCATTCCCATCACGATTTTTTTCGATCCGCAGGCATTGGGAATCCAGACCTGTGAAATCATTACGAATCTCAATCGCCGGGAGCGGGCGCAACTCGATGCAGACAACGATGGAGTCGAGGACGGGATCAAGGTATTGAACCGCAACTCACTCACAGCGGGCAACGACATTCACTATTTCAAAGCCCATCCGATGAATCTCATCAGCGGAGGCTATCTGCTCACGATTAACGCCACGAAAACGGGCGCCTACCGATTGACCGCAAGATATCGTTTCGATGGCAATCCGACGTGGTACTACTATAACAACGATTTCGAGAACGGTCAGAACAAGCGTGACCATTGTTTGGTGATCTCGCCTAAGAAAGCGCGTGACATTATTCTCTATGAAGTCAATCCGCTGACCATAATCGCCGAGGGAACTCTACCGTCCCAGCGCGGCACTTTCGCCGATCTCGCCAATGGCCTGGGTGCGGGTCATGCGCCGCGGTTCAGCATGGACTATGTGAAATCCCTGGGGGTGAACACGCTATGGTTCCAACCCATTCATCCTAACGGAATCGCTGGTCGCCAGATCGATCCGGTCACAGGCCAGCCATTTGAAGTCGGCAGTCCGTATGCAGTGAAAAATTTCTTCGAGGTGATGCCGCTGATGGCCAAGTCGTTTGTCCCCGGCGGCACGCCCGCCACGAACGACACCGCCGCCGGGCGGGTGCAGGCGATGAACGAGTTTCAAGGGTTCGCCGCCGCCGCTGACGCGGCCGATGTGGACATCATGCTCGACGCGCCTTTCAATCATACGAGTTACGATACGGAATTGGCAGCGCTCGGGCAGAGCTTCTTCGGCAATGGAGGGACCAATGCGAGCACCGAGATCCGGAATGCCGAGGCGAGGTTTTTTTCCAGAGCCAATGCCTACGACATGCGGGCCTCGGGTTCGGGTAACATCGCTCTGGCTCCCGATCGCAACGATTTCGGGAAATTTGCGGACACCTTCGATGTTTATTATGGTCGTTACGCAGCGTTGGTATCCGGCTCGACCGGTGGCCACCAGAACGAAGGAGATTGGTTTGATGATTCGACCGGTGGCGAAAATTTAGCCGGTGCCGGCAACGCGCATTTCGATACCGTCACCCAAGGAACCTGGCGCTACTTCGCCGAATACACGCTGCATTGGCTTACCCAGACCGGCTATCCGGCGAATGCGGCAGGTGTCGCGTTGGACTCTAACGTCGGCATCGATTCATTGCGCGCCGACTTCGGTCAGGGACTTCCGCCGCAATGTTGGGAGTATATCATCAATAAAACCCGAACTCGGAAATGGAACTTTACCTTCATGGCGGAGAGTCTTGACGGTGGTGCGGTGACCAAGCGTTCCGCGCGGCATTTCGATATCTTGAATGAAAATATCGTTTTCCCGCTGCACGCGGCGCAGGACACGACCGCTTTTAGAAACATTTATGAGAACCGCCGCAACGACTATGGCCAGGCGGTGGTGCTGCTGAACTCCAGTTCGCACGATGAGGATCACTATCAGGATCCTTGGCATGCGCTAGTCCGTTATGCGGCGAATAGCAGCATGGATGGAGCGCCCATGGTTTTCCCAGGCCAGGAGCTGGGACTCAGCGGCGCGGTGGTGCCCCCCGGCGATACGCAGGTGGGAATCACGCCGTTCGGATACGATCGGTTCGAAATCAACATGAACAAGCCGATCCCGCATTTCAAAAAGTATAACTCGCTCATGCCGCTTTGGCTGAAAACCACTCCCGGCGATCCCAGCTATAACTATGGGCTGGCCCAACTTTCGAAAGTATATGAAGGGATCGGCCAGGCCCGCCGGTTATCGCCTGCGTTGCGCAGCCCCAACCGTTTCTTCCTGAATCTCAAGAATAACACTCCAAACGGGCAGATTTTCTCGGTCGCGAAGTTTGAGAACCGGAACGGGGCACCGAACCTGTCCGATGTGGTGCTGGCCTTCGTGAACCTGGACCGCAATGCCAACCCGGCGACCATCGGTGCAAATAGATTCAATCTGGCCGTCGATGCGGAACCGAATGGGGTGAATGACTTAGGCATCAAGACTTCCCGGCTTTATAACGTAAAGAACATCGCGGCATATCTCGGCACGGATGCCAACCGGCGGAATAACTTCCTCATTCCCGGCGGCGTGTTAGGCAGCGATCTGCTTGCGCAAGGCCTGTTCGTTTCGATGAACCGGGTCCCGTTATCGGACGGCGTCTGGGCCACGGCTCCGTACGAGGCGCAATACCTGAAACTCTATGACGTCACTCCGCCACCCGCGCCCGTGGCTCCGCAGCCGAGCCTCGTGCTGTTTGGCACGGTGCTTGGCAATCAGGTCACCTTCACCTGGTCTGCAGCGAGCGATCCCGAGGGAGGCATATCCGGCTATCAGGTGGAAATTGGCACGACGCCGGGAGGGTCTGATCTGTTCGTAGGACAGACCGCCGCAACCAGTCAGGCTGTTAGTGTTCTGTTCGGAACGACAGTTTACGCCCGTGTCCAACAGATTAACGGCGCGGGGATTCCGGGGCCGTTCAGCACTGCCACCACAGCCGTCCAGGCCCTTGATCCCATGGCGGATAGCGATGGCGATGGTCAGCTCAATGCGCCCGAACACACCGCAGGCACCAACCCGCTTTCCGCTGCTTCGGTCCTCCGAGTCACTGGCACGACCGTTTCTGAAAACAACGTGAACGTCACCGTCGCCAGCGTGGCAGGCAAAACCTATCAACTTGAGACGAGCACCTCGCTCGCCCCGCTTTCCTGGAGCAATGTTGGCAGTCCCGTCACCGCCACCGGCCCGTCCGTGGACTTGGTCCACACTGCGGGAGCGGGGAGTCCGCGGCGATTCTATCGCGCGCGGGTGGTGCCGTGATGGAGCCCGCCCCTTACAAGAATGGATTGCTTTCCCGCTCCTCGCCGAGGGTGGTGCCGGGACCGTGGCCGGGGAGCAGGATGGTCGCGTCGGGGAGGGGAGTTAGAACTTCATGCAATCGTTTCAACGCGTGCTGATAGAGTAGTTTCCCGTCGCAGCCGCCGATGGAGCCGGCGAACAAGGCGTCGCCCGTGACAAGGACGGGCGATGCCAGGCCATCAAGATGATAGCCGAGCGCTGGGTTGGCGTGGCCGGAGAGATCGCAGGCACGGATGGTGAGCGGTCCGCAGGCAATGGAATCGCCGGGCTTCATCGCGCGCGCGTCCTTGATGTTAGACCCATGGAGAATAGCCCCTTTCGCAATGAATGACGCATTCCCGCCGATGTGGTCGGCGTGGGCGTGGGTGATGAAAATTCGCGCCAGTCTGATGTCGGCCACGGCGGCGGCGCATGATCGGGGCTCGTAGCCGGTGTCGAACAGGACCGCCGTGTCATCGATCCGGATAAGCCACGCGTTCACCCGCTCGCCGCCGAAGGGCAGGTCGAGGCGGTGAATGTTAGTCATCCCTAACGGCAGAGGAAGGTGGTGGTCGTGATTCGCCAGCGCTTCGGGATTCAACCCAAGAACCGGTGCCAGGCGGCGGGCGATGTCTGCGGAAAATTTTCCCCGCGAGAATGCGAGCACGTCGTTTTCGTTAAGTCCCGCCCGCAAGGCAGCCTCGCCCGGAGCGAGTGCGAGGCCTTTGAAGGCTTTACGAATCACATAGGTGAAGTCGTCCTCTAACATTATCTCAGCCGATAGTAATCATCCGAGTTATAGATAAAATACACATCTTTGGGATTGAGCCGGGGAAGCCAGACGAAGGGCTTGCCGGCAGCGTCAATTTCTTCAGTCTGCGCCGCCTGCTTCGCGGCTTTTGCGGGGTCGAGCGAATCCGGATCCTTGGTAAACGAGGTTTCGTCGATGCCGTTGACGATATGGTTGACCCACTTCAATTCCTTGGCTTGTTCGCCGAACTCACTCCAGTCGCCGCTGGACGAGCGGCTATACATTTTTTTAATGAACTCGTCCGGAGTGATGCCCATTTTGGTGGCGATCGGTGTGCCGAACCGCGCCCACCAGCGCTGGCTCTCATCATGGAATTCCCGCTGCTGGGTGAGGTTGAGCTGGCCCATGACCAAGGCGCTGATCTGATGGTGAAGGATCACCGAATTCGGGTAGGCGTAGGATTCCTTGGCGAGCGTCGCGATGGCCGCGGCCATCGAGGCCGCGAAGGATTTCACGACGACATGCACCGGCGCGTCGCTCGATTCCATTGCCTTGAGAATCCGGTAGCCCGCCATCACGGAGCCGCCGGGGCTGGCGTCGATGACGATGAAAATGGGAAGTTCGCGATCCTTGTTATTCCAGTATTGGATGCGGCTGGTGATAAAATCGGCGGTACCGGTGGTGATCAGGCCGTTGAGCGGGATGCGGCGGTCTGACACGACGAGGGTGCCATTCTCCTTCAGCGGTGTTTTGAGGAACACCGGTTTGGAGTCAGCGAACTGGGAGCGCTTGTCGGACGTTTCGATGCGCGCGATGTCGTTTTGAAGCCGGGTGATTTCCAACGCAGCTTCGGTTTGCACCGACTTTAAATCGTGGGTCAATTTCTCGGCCTTGATTTTCGAAAGTTCGCCTTCCTCGGTGAGTTTTTCCTTCTCCGCCTCCAATTTCGCAAGCTCTTCGGCGAGGGCTGTTTGGCGTTTGGCGGACTCGAGCGCGAGTTTCTCCGTCATCAGTTCACGCTCTAACCGGAGCTGCGTGACCTCGGCCCGCATGGCGTTGGTGGCTTGGACGAGACGCTCGGCCTGGAGTTTATTTTCCGCGGCAAGGGCTTCCTGTTCCTTGGTTTTGGCGTCAATCGCCGGGTCTCTAACTTCCGCAGGTGCGTCGGTCGGAAGTGGCGGTGCGGTTTCCAGGGCGGGAAGCCAGGTGGTCAGGGCGAGGCCGATGATGGCGGTTTGGGCGGGCAGGAGTTTCATAAGGTCGATCTGGAACGTGGCAGCGGCGGGGTTTTGTTCGGATTTCTAGCGACGGCGGGCTCGCGCGCGGATGCCGATGAAGACAATGATGCCGACAAACGCGAGAAAGCAGGCGGCCGCGATGCCAAGCGTGGTGAACAGCCGGCTGCTGGCGGAATCGACCTGCGAGTTCGTGATGAGGCCGGCGGGGTTTTCGTTAGGCTTGCGGGTCAGCACGACCTTTCCTCCGACCACTTCGACGCGGGTGAGCTTGGCCATGACCGGGCCGATGGCGTTGTCTCCCACATAGCGTTCGGTGATGCGGTAGGGCGACATCTGTTCGATGAATTCGCGGGGCACCTTGGCACCCGGAACTTCAAGAGCGTCGAGGATCAGGACGATTTCACGTTTCAGCAAATGAGGGCGGGCAACGAGCGTGCCGTTCAAATAGCGCGAGTCGGAGGCGATCCAGCCGGGTTCCCCCTCGCGGGCGAAGCGGGGCTTGCCGTTGAGCGGAAATGCGATCGCGATGCGCAGCGTTTCGCCCTCGATGCTGACGACCCGGAACGTGCTGCGAAGCTCCTTGAAAGCCTCGTAAGCGGCGATGGCAAGATTGAGCTCCCCGGCTGATAGAGCGAGCGAAGCCTCGGTGTCACCCGCAAGCTGCTGGCGGAAGATTTCGATCCGCTGGGCCAGGTCGTTGAGTTCGGTTTCCTTGTTTTCCAGCGACGATACCTCCACTGGCACGGGTTTTCCGTCGGTAAATTTTGCGATGGCATTGAATTGCCGGAACAAGGTGGCGACCGAGAAGCCGATCAGGAAAACCATCACTGCGAGAGCGGCGATGAGGATCGCACAACCTGCGAAAGGCGAGCGGGCGCTGTTGTCTCTAACGGTCTCTAGCGGAGTCATGGAAATCGGTTCACGGATCCTTGCGGTGGGTTCCCTCATCGGCGGGATTTTCATCGAGCGGCGGCAGTTCATCGCCTGAGTGTGGATCCCGGTGGTGATACTCGTCGTGCCAGCCGTCGTCGCCCGCTTCGGAATCGGGATGCTCATTTTCCGGGTGAGCGTCATGCCACTCCTTTGCCTCGGCTACTTCTGTGGCTCTCATTCGTTCCTCGCGGGCGAGCTGGCGCTCCATGCTTTCGCGGGCTTCCTGCTCTTCTTTGATGCGGACTTTCTTGCGGTCGAAAAAGGCGAGCCAAATGCAGAGTTCGTAGAGAATGATCATCGGGGCCGCCATTAAGCACATCGTCGCAATATCCGGCGTCGGAGTCAGCAGGGCGGCGGTCACGAAGATGGCGAGGATTGCATAGGAGCGGGTCCGGGACATGGTGTCATAGCCTAACAAGCCCAGCTTAACGAATACCATCACCACGACGGGCAGCTCGAACGACGCGCCGAATAACAAGGTGAACTGAGTGGCGAATGAGATGTATTCACCGATCCGCCAGTCATTGGAAATCCCCATGTCGCCACTCCACTGATAGAAAAACAGCAGGGTCTTGGGCAGGACCAGATAGTAGGCGAAGGCGGTGCCGCAGAGGAACAACCCGAAGCCGACCGCCATGGCTGGCCACAGGACCCGCTTCTCGTGCGCATGGAGGCCGGGCAGGATGAACTGCAGGATGAAGAGCAATAACAGCGGGAACGAAACGACGATGCCCGCCACGAAAGAGAGCTTCATCGAGAGCATGAAACCCTCGGTCGGCTTAAGGGCGGACATCATTTTCAAGTTGCCCTGGGCGTCGCTGTCCGTGTTCGGTTTGGTCCGCAGAAGCGCTCGGAGCTGGAGCTTGAATTCGTCACTCTCGCCGAGCGAACTGACAAACGCATCGCGGTTCGCTTCCGGGAGCACGAGGGCCGCCCTGAGCAGGCCGATCGACTTCGCATGGAAGACAAGAGTCTCATTTCCGAGGGACTGATAGAAACGCTCGCGCGGTTCTTGGGCGAGATTCATCGCCGCATGCTCGACCTTGCGGGCAGCTCCCCACTCGTCCACGGAGATCAGGCGAGGGGCGTCATCGGGGAGCGTCGCTGCCAGCTGGCTGATGAGCACTTGGTCAACCGGTCGCCGGAAAAACTCCATGAATTTTTTGTTGAAGGCGAAACAGACGATCATCGCGATCAACAGCGTGACCACGACCCGGGTGATCATTTTCCGCAAATCCTCAAGATGTTCGAGAAAGGGCTTTTCGTGGTCCGGATGCGAATGCTCGCGGATCTGGATGACTTTTTTCAGCAGATACATGCTTGTGGGGCGGGGATGAAAGCCTCGCCGCCCGGTTACGGCAAGGGCAGATGTTTTGCGCCCGGAAATCCGGCGTTGCGGCCCGCGCGGCCCTGTTCCACCATCCGCAGCCCCCGCTGAATTCGGGGGATTTCCCGCCATGCTGCAAGTCGATGCGCTGATTTCCGAGTTCCCGATTCTGGACCAAACGATCCAGGGACGGCGGTTGGTCTATCTGGACAATGCGGCCACCACCCAGAAGCCGATGGCGGTGTTGCTCGCCTCCCGCTACTACTACGAGGCGATCAATTCCAACATCCACCGGGGCACCCATCACCTTGCCCGGCTTGCGACGGAGGCTTTTGAAAATGCCCGCCAGACAGTCGCAACCCACCTCAATGCGGCGACTCCGGACGAAGTGATTTTCACCTCCGGAGCCACCGACGGCATCAACCTCGTCGCTAATATCCTCTCCCTGTCAGGCAGAATCAAGGCGGGCGACGAGGTGATGATTTCCACCTTGGAACATCATTCGAACATCGTTCCCTGGCAGATGC
Source organism: Akkermansiaceae bacterium (assembly GCA_031389115.1). GTDB lineage: Bacteria > Verrucomicrobiota > Verrucomicrobiia > Verrucomicrobiales > Akkermansiaceae > Luteolibacter. The sequence continues at coordinate 2,197 of JANMSI010000020.1, read as the reverse complement.
TTTGCGAGCGCACCGGCGCAATCCTCAAGGTGATTCCCTGTCACGAAGATGGCACGCTGGATCAAGAGGCTTTTCTTTCACTACTCAGTGACCGGACTAAAATCCTCTCCCTCACATGGATCTCCAATTCCTTCGGCACTGTAAATCCCGTCGCCGAAATGACCCTTGCCGCAAAAAATGTGGGGGCTCTTGTCATGCTCGACGCCGCCCAGGCTGCCGCCCACCTCGCCATCGACGTGCAGGCGTTAGGGATCGATTTCCTCGCCCTGTCAGGTCACAAGGTTTACGCCCCGACCGGCATCGGCGTGCTGTGGGGCCGGGCGGAAATTCTCGACTCCCTGCCGCCCTGGCGTGGCGGTGGCGAGATGATCAAGGAAGTCACCTTCGAGAAAACCACCTACAACGAGCTACCGTTCAAGTTTGAAGCGGGAACGCCTAACATCGAGGGCGCCATTGCCCTCGCCGCCGCGCTGGACTTCATCCATGGCATCGGCCTGGGCGCGATCCATGAGCACGAACAGGCGATCATTCGCGCCGCGGCCGACGCGCTCTCGGAGATCATGGGCATCCGCTTCTTCGGCCCGCCCGATCGGGCGGGCGCGCTTTCGTTCAACATTGAGGGCGTGCATCACTACGATCTCGGCACGCTGATGGATCAAATGGGTGTCGCGGTTAGAACCGGCCATCATTGCTGCCAGCCGCTCATGGCACGGTTCGGAATCACCGGCACGGTTAGAGCCTCGTTCGCCCTCTATAACTCCGCGCGGGACGTTGAAGCTCTCGCGGAAGCCACCGCCAAGGCGGCTTCGATGCTTCGTTAGAAATCGACTCATGAACATCGTCCTCGGAATCTCAGGCTCTATCGCCGCCTACAAGGCGGCCGACCTCGCCTCGCAACTGGTGAAGCTTGGGCACGAGGTACACGTCGTGATGACGGCGTCGGCGGTGGAATTTATCACGCCCCTCACGTTGCAGACGCTGACGCGGCAACCAGTGCTGGTTTCGCTGGAAGACGAGAAGCAGTCATGGAAACCCGGCCACATCGAGCTGGCGGATCGCGCCGGTTTGTTAGTCGTCGCTCCGGCCAGTGCCAATGTGATCGGCCAGTTCGCCAACGGCCTCTCGTCCGATCCGCTGACCTCGATCTATCTGGCCCTGCCGCGCACGACGCCGGTGCTCATCGCACCTGCGATGAACGGTAAAATGTGGCTGCACCCGGCCAACCAGCGGAACGTTGCCCAGCTAACAGCGGATGGATGTTCCTTTGTCGGACCAGCGGAAGGCGACCTGGCGTGTGGCTATGAAGGCATCGGACGGCTTGCTTCAGTGGAGGAGATTTTGGCGAGGATCGCGGGAGTTTCTTAACGGAGCGCGAAATTTATTTCGCCTGTTTGGATGTTGGCTGGAGTTAGTGCCAGGCGAGATAAATCTCCCGGTCCGTCAGAATGCCCGCCGATGCCTTTCTTCAAGGATCGTGCAATGCTTGCCCCCGCTTCCACATGACGTTCGCGGAGTTCGCCTGATTTTCCCAAGCCGTCAGCCCTGGTCGATCGTCTTCTCGGTGGTGGCGTCGATGATCGCGAAGCGCTCGCGGTTGAGCGGGGGGTCTGAGCAGAAAATCAGGCGGCCGGAGTGCGAGCGCTCAAGCGATCCTAACAATTTTGTGTCCTCGCTCTTAAAGCGGTTGAGGACGTCGGTGCTGACCACGACGATGATGTCGCCGACGGACTCGCGATGTTTCTGGATCACGGTGTTGAGGCGGCGCTGGATCTCGACGGACATGGTCATCGGCGTCTTGACCCGGGCGCGACCTTGGCAGTACGGGCAAGGGTTTGTACATAGAATCCCGCAGCGATTCGTTGAGCCGTTGACGGGGGGCTCTCGGGGGTAGATCCCAGGGTAGGTCCGGGGGTCGGTCCCATCAGACACTGAAACGAGGTCTATTGGGGCTCGAATTCGGAAATGCATGGGTCGCGGCCACCTGGATGGTTTCGTCAGATTGTGAGGTCTCCTTCAAGTTCATTCAGTTGGCCCCTTGTGCCCCCATCTTTGTGCCTGTTACACCGCGAGGCCTGACCCGAATGGCGCTAACTTAAGAGTCGTTTGGGATAACATAATGTTAGATTTGCTGCGGGTTGGCTTGATAATTGCTCATTGACCATCAATGACTTCCATCACGCCGATGTTTCCAGGCTGG
>JANMSI010000185.1:0-32405 GCA_031389115.1 Akkermansiaceae bacterium | reverse complement strand
AGTCGTCGATGGAGAGCGTAAACGCCAGCAGGCCGCCGGCCAGAATGCCCGGTGCTAACAGCGGCAGGGTGATTTTCCGGAACGCCTGCGACCGCGTTGCCCCGAGATCGCGGGCGGCATCCACCAGTTGGAAATCGAAATCCTGCAGGCGCGCCAGCACCACGAGCGCCACGTAACTGATGCAAAACGTAACGTGCGCGATCGTCACCGTCACCAGCCCGAGCGGCTGGCCGATGGCGACAAACAGCAGCAGCAAACTCATGCCCATCAGGATTTCCGGCAGGACCAGCGGCACGGTGACCAGCAGGTGGTGGGCGGTCTGCAGGCGCGATTTGAATCGGTGCAGGGCGAAGGCGGCGGTGGTTCCCAGGATCATCGCGCCGAGGCTGGCGACCGTGGCGATTTTCACCGAGTTCCCGAGAGCGGTCCACAAATCCCCGCGTTCTAGCAACCGGGCATACCACTTCAGGGTGAAGCCATGCCACGTCGTCCCGAACCGCGAGGCGTTGAACGAGTTGAGGATCAGGATCGCGATGGGCAGATAGAAAAACGCCAGCACGAGCCAGGTCGTGACCTTGGGAACGCGGCTGGCTTTCATGACGCGGTGGCCCGAGTGGTGTAGGGAATTTCCATCAATGTGTGGATTGAGAATGCCCAGTGGTGGGATTGGGTGTAGGAATTCGCCCGCAAACGGATTCCCGGCCATCGTTGCAGGGAACTTCTTCTCCGCAAGCATCGAGATTTTCTGTGCCCCGCCCATGTCCCAGACCCGCATTTTCCTGATCCGCCATGGGGCCACCATCCTGAGTGCGGAGGACCGTTTCGCCGGGGCGACCGATGTGCCGCTGTCCGACGAGGGACGGCAGCAAGCAAGCCGGCTGGCCAAACGGTTAGGCGATCTGCCGGTCGCCGCGGTGTATGCCTCGCCGTTAGGGAGGGCTTTAGAAACCGCTAACATCCTTGCCGCGCCGCATCGGTTGGAAGTTCAGCGACGCGAAGGACTGCGGGAAATTTCCCACGGCCACTGGGAGCAAATGACGCGGCGCGAGGTGGAGGAAAAATTCCCCGCCGAGGCCGCGTCGTGGGAGGAAGACCCGTACACCTTCGCCCCGGAAGGCGGCGAGAGCGGGCTGGCGGTGACGGCGCGCGCGCTGCCCGCGCTCATCGAGATTGTGCGCCGCCATGCGGGAAGTCCGGTGATCGTGGTCTCCCACAAGGCGACGATCCGGCTGCTGCTGAGCTCGTTGTTAGGCTTCGATCCGCGGCGCTATCGTGACAATCTCGACCAGGATCCCGCGGCGCTGAACATCGTGGATTTTAAGGATCCGGTGAGGGCGCGGCTGATGCTTTTCAACGACACCTCGCATTATTCAGAAGCCGGTCTGGCCCTACCCAAGCCCGCCGATGCCTGCCTCTCGAAATGGTGGACTCACTGAGCTGATGGAGCTGACTTTTCGTCCGCTTGACAAACCGCCATGCGGCAAGGCGTATCGCAGCGCTCCCGCTCCCAATCCATCCACTCATGAATCCTGAAATTTCCCGCCGCCGTTTCGTCGGCTCCTCCCTGTCCGCCGGGGCCGCCCTTGCCTTGATGAACCGCGAATCCGCCCGTGCCGCGGAGACGCCTGCGAACAAGATCGTGCTCGGCGTCGCCGGCATTCACAGCCGCGGTCTGGAGCTCATCAACAAGTTCGCGGCTCTGCCCGGCGTCGAGATCAAGTATGTGATCGACGTGGACCGCCGCTATCTGCCGAAGGCGGTGGATGTCGCCACTAAGGCCCAGGGCCACGCGCCGCAGACGGAGACCGATTTCCGCCGCGTGCTTGAGGACAAGGACGTGGACGCCCTGCTCATCGCCACGCCGGATCACTGGCATGCGCCGATGGCCACGCTGGCCGCGAAGGCGGGGAAGCATGTTTATGTCGAGAAGCCCTGCAGCCACAATCCGCGGGAGGGGGAAATCCTCGTCGAGGTCGCGAAAAAATCCGGCAAGCTTGTGCAAATGGGGAGCCAGCGCCGCTCGATCGGGAACGTCCAACAGTTGGTTAGAGAGATTCAGGAGGGTGCCATCGGCAATGTGTTTCTCGCCCAGTGTTTTTATTCCCGCCGCCGGGCGCCCATCGGTTTTGGTAAGGAAATCCCCGCGCCCCCGGAGCTCGATTGGGATCTGTGGCAAGGTCCCGCGCCGCGCACGGCCTACCGCAGCAATCTCCATCCCTACAACTGGCATTGGTTCTGGCAGTGGGGCACCGGCGAGGCGCTGAACAACGGTGTCCATCTGTTGGACGTGGCGCGGTGGGCGATGGGCGTGACCTATCCCACCAAGGCCAGCTCGTTCGGCGGGCGCTGGCATGATGTCGGCCTCGACGACTGGGAAGCGCCGGACACTCAGGAAATCCAACTCGAGTTCGGCCCCGGCAAGGGGATTTCTTGGTTCGGCCGCTCGTGCAGCACCTACGGCGCGCCGGGCTACAAGGCGAACGGCATCGTGTTTTATGGCAGCAAGGGCAACATCGACTACGACGGCAGCGGCAGCTACAGCGTCTATGATCTCGACAACAAGCTGATCGGGAAAGTCGGCGGGGAAGGGGATAAAACCAATCTTGCCAACAGCGCCGACCCCGGCCTCGACGATCGCCATGCGGAAAATTTCATCAACGCCATCCGAGGCACTGCGACGCTCAACGCGCCGATCGAGCAGGGTCACCAGAGCACGCTGTTAGCTCAGCTTGGAAATATCGCCCAGCGCAGTGGCCGTGCCTTGAGGATCGACCCGACTAACGGCCACATTCTCGACGATCCGGAAGCGGCCAAGCTGTGGACCCGCGACTACGAACCCGGCTGGGAGCCCACTGTTTGAACGAAAGTAGTCCAGGACTTCAGTCCGGTCCGCGGCACCGACCCAAATCCACGGGCTGAAGCCCACGACTACGTTCCAAAACCAGCGGATTCATTTCCGCGCTAACAACGACGCGGCCGGCAGGTCGATGAAGAACTGGGCGACGTCGTGAGTTTGAAGATAGGAGGCGCTGAGATTGGAGGTGACCAAGCCTTCGAGCGAATCGCGCACAATTTTGGATTTCTTCGATCCCCACGCTAAGAGGACGATCCTGCGGGCCTCCAGGATGGTGCCGCAACCCATGGTGAGGGCGTGGGTGGGGACGTGATCGAGACCACCGAAGTCCGCGGCCGCATCTTGGCGCGTCAGCCGGTCGAGCTGGACGCGCCGGGTGCGGGACTTGATCGCGGCACCGGGTTCATTAAAGCCGATGTGGCCGCTGCGACCGATGCCGAGAACTTGGAAATCGATCCCGCCGGCCCGAGCGATTTGCCTCTCGTAGGCGGCGCAGTGAGCGGGAATGCCGACGTCCGCAACGCTGCCTGATAGAAAGTGGATGTGATTCGGCGGGAGATCGACGTGATCGAAGAATTTTTCCCGCATGTAGGTGCGGAACCCGCCCGGATGACCGTCTGGCAGTCCGAGGTATTCGTCGAGATTGAAGGTGATGACGTTCTGGAATGACAAGCCTTCCTCGCGATGCAGATAGATGAGTTCTTCGTAAAGGGGCAGGGGACTCTTCCCGGTGGCGAGGCCTAACACGACGGTGCGGCCGAGCGTGGCGCGCTCGCGAATCAGGCCCGCCATTTCTGACGCGACCTGGGCGCTGGCGGAATCGGGGTTTTCAAAAACCCTGAAGCGGATCGAGCTGGGCATCGGCGGCTTAGGCTTCGACCTCGACGATCAGATTGATCTCGACGGCGACATTCAGCGGCAGCGACGCCGCACCGAGGGCGGTGCGGGAGTGCTTCCCCCGGTCGCCGAAAATCTCGACGAGCAGTTCGGAAGCGCCGTTGATAACCTGCGGGTGGCCGTAAAAATCGGGCTCGCAATTCACGAAGCCGTTGAGGGCCACGATCTGCTTCACCTTGTCGAGCGAGCCGACCTCGCTCTGGATGACGGCGAGGCGGTTGAGAATAATCATGCGGGCGGCTTCCTGAGCCTCGTCGATCGAGACGCCGGTCGGAACCTTGCCGATGATTTTCCGGTCGCCATCGATCGGCAGGCCGCCGGATAGAAACAGCAGGTTGCCGCTGCGGACACAGTTGACGTAGGCGGCGACGGGCGTGGGCACGGCGGGCAGCGAGAGGCCGAGGGAGGCGATTTTTTCGAGGATGGTCATGGAGGAGGGAGCGGCAGGGGAGCGATCGGGAAATCGTCGGTGAGGAGGGCGACAAGGTTGTTTCCGGCTTGGGTGAGAGTCGCATGGTTGCCCTCGCCGTTGACCAGTCCACGGGTGAGGTAGCGGTGCGGCACGGCCGAGGGGCGGACGGAGGTGACGGTCGGGCCGACGACTTGGCGCTGGCTTGGATTGAAGGCGACCGGCAGGCCGGTGGCGCTGAAGCTGATTTCCCACGAAACGGCTAGGTCAGGAGATCCTCGGCTGATCCAGGGGTAGCGTTTCACGAAATCCAGCGTGCCGCGCGAGGGCAGGGTGACTTTGAAATAGACGGGCGTCGAGGCGATGAACTCGCTGAACTGAAGCCCGGGGTTGGCCTTTTGCTCGACGAAAAACCGCGCTGCGTCGCCGCCGGTGAGGTTCATGCCGTTGAAAAGGCCGTGGAAGTTGGTGCCGCCGGCGAATTTCTTGTGCCAGTCCTCGTAGCGGGTGCTCATCAGCATGCCGAGTTCCAAGTGGCAATGGGCGCGGGTCCGGTCGATTCCCGCACCGGTAAATCCCATGCGCCCGAGGACGCCGCCCGCAGCGACCGGGTCGCCCGGCTTGCAGGTGATTTCCGCGAAATGGGCATACAGGGAATAGACGGCGGAATTCTCCCACTGGTGCTCCACCACCACGTATTTCCCGTAGTTGCTGCGTCCGGCGATTTGGCTGACGTAAGCCACCCGGCCTGCGGCGATGCTAGAAACCAGGTCGAGCGGATTGCCCTGCGGATCGCGGTGGATCGGGGAAATGTCGATGCCCTCATGGAATTTCGTCAGCAGCATTTCCCCGTTGATGCGCATGGCGGTGCGGACGAATCCGTAGCTGCCGGCTTCCCAAGGTTTGGTGTGCTGGCCCTCGAAGTGGCGGTCCACATACATGTAGAAACGGTCCAGTTCGCCGGTGAAGAGATGCTGATTTCCCGTCGGCAGACGAAGGTCAAGCGGGGCGGCCACCAGCGCGGCGACCAGCGAAAGGTGAAGAGCTAGGTGACGGAACATCGCGGACGGGTTACTTCTTCTTCTTTTTTCCCTCGGCACCGGCGCGCGGCAGTTCCTGGTCGAGAATCGCCAGATCCTCCAGCGTGACGCCTCTCCAAATGACGAGCATGCCATCGCTAATTTGCTTGTCGATCATCACGCCGTCCACCACCCGGCCATTAAGCTGGGCGATCATCCAGCGTCCCTGATTGGCGTTGGTGACGGCGGCGAGGCGGTTGGCGGCAGGTCCCTTGAGTTTGAAAATCAGGCCGTATTCATCACCGTTCGTGGACGGAAACGGAGCGAACGACGCCATGTCCTTGATGCCGACTTCCCCCACTCTGCGAAAATAACGGGTCTGCCCGTTCGCCATCTGGGGAAAAATCATCTTCGGATTGTCCGAGGCTTCCGTCTGCAGGTGGAAGGTCACCGCGGCCTTGTTCTCCTTTTTTCCACTGGCGAGGACGCCGGGCGCCAGGGCGAGTAAGACCATTGTGAGGATTGCTGCGACGCGTGACTGCATGGCGGGAGTGAAGCAGAAGATCATGATCGCGGAAGGAAAAAACCGGTGATCGCCCTTCTCAAATAGCTAGCGCGCCACCATTGCCGTTGACCCGCGTCCCTTCGCTGGCACTCTGCCGCCATGTTTATCGATCACATCCGCATTTTCGGAAAAGCCGGCGACGGCGGAAATGGCGTGGTTTCCTGGAAGCGTGAAAAATTCGTGCCCCGCGGCGGTCCCGACGGCGGCGACGGCGGCGCGGGCGGCGATATCATCCTCGTGGTGGACAACTCCGTGGACAACCTCCGCGCTTACCACTACGACCCCAAGCTCGTCGCCGAGGACGGTAAAAACGGCGCGGGCGGACGCAAAACCGGCAAGAGCGGCAAGCGCGTCATCGGCAAGGTCCCGCCCGGCACCGTCGTTTTCCGCAGCAGCGCCGTGACCGTCCAGGAAGCTGTGGAATTCGAGCGCAGCGACGAAGGCATCGACCTTGAACCCATCGCCGACCTCACCGAAGTCGGTCAGGAATTCGTCCTCTGCAAGGGCGGCGATCCCGGCAAGGGCAACTGGAATTTCAAAACCGCCACCAACCGCACGCCCGTCGAGCACACGCTCGGCACTCCCGGCGAGGTGTCGGTTTTCTATCTCGAACTCCGCCGCATCGCCGACGCGGGACTGGTCGGATTTCCCAACGCCGGGAAATCCACGCTGCTTGGCAAGCTTTCCGCCGCCAAACCGAAGGTCGCATCCTATCCGTTCACCACGCTCCAGCCCGTCGTCGGGGTGGTCGAGTTTCCCGGGTACCGCCGCTGCACCATCGCCGACATTCCCGGGCTGATCGAAGGAGCGCACGAAAACCGCGGGCTGGGCCACGAATTCCTCCGTCACATCACCCGCTGCCGCGTGCTGCTGTTCGTCATCGACATGGCGGGCAGCGAGGGCCGCGATCCGATTTCCGACTTGGAAATCCTCCGCCGCGAGATCAAGGAATACGACGACGAACTCGCCCGTTTCCCGTGGAAAATCATCGCAAACAAAATGGACCTCGAAGGCGCTGCCGAAAATCTCGCGATCTTCCGCGACCGCTTCCCGAAAATCGATATTGTGTCGATTTCCGCGGAGAACGAAACCGGCCTGGACGATCTCCGCCAGCTCCTCGATAACGAAATCGGCTACCGGCCGGAAAAATAGCGTCATGGAGTCCTCCCCCCAACTGGTGTTCGTTTACGGCACGCTGCGTGGCGGCGGTTCCAACCATTTCCGCATGAAGGGCGCGGAGCTGATCACCACCGGCACCGTCGCCGGGCGGCTCTATCGGATCGACTGGTATCCGGGCCTGGTCCTCGACGACGCGGGCGGCGAGATCCACGGCGAGGTTTACTCGGTGACCCCCGAGCAACTGTCCGACCTCGACATCTTCGAAGGTCTGTCAGCCGGGGAAATGGAGGGCAGCGAATACCGCCGCGTCCCCACCACCGTCGTCCGCACCGACAGCCAAACTCTAACCGCCTGGGTCTGGGAATGGCTCGGCAGCGTGGATGACAGCCAGCGCGTCGCCGACGGTGACTGGCTCAAGGAAGAATAACCGGTCATGAGACATCACGCCCAGATGAATCCCGTCGATTGGGTCAAACGGGTCAACCGTTCGTGGATCGTCCACAACAACCTCAACGACCAAGCGGACGCCTGGGTCAACCATCTGGCGGAAATGGGCGACGAGCGGCTCCATGTCTCGTGTGAGATCGCCCGCGAAATGTGCGACCTACGCGAGCCGCTGGACGATCCCAAACCGTGGTTTTACGCCGGCCTCTTTCATCTCGCCACCGCCGCAGAGGCCCTGAAGTTTCTGGACGTCCATCGCGTCACCAAAGCCACCGTCCCCACCATGAGGGACGATGAAAGCGTGCATTTGTGGATCGCCCGCGTCAGTCCCGAAACCCGCGAGCTGTTGGAGAGGCTGCGCGCGGCTTTGGTGCGGGCGCGGAAATAGCGGCGTTGACAAGCCAACGCGTTCGTCTTGAATAGCCAACGGATGAGTGGGAGTCATAGCGGAGCAGAAAACAGCGGGGGCGATCCGGGGTCGGCGTGGGTTTTTGGAGGCTTCTGGGTGCTGTTGTTCATCACGACTTTTCTGGTGGCGGGACCCTGGGAGGGTTTTCATGCGGTTCTATTAGGGAGTGCGGGGTTGTTGATGCTGCTCCGGCCGCCGGTTGTCGCGCTGCCCCGCGTTTGGTGGGTTCTCGCGGCGCTGTTTGTGATCGCCGGAGCGGGCGCGTTCCTGCCGGCCGGGTGGTTTCACACGCCGGAGTGGCGGCGGACTCTTGAGGCGGTGGGCGTGAATACCGGCACGCTGGTGGCGATCCAGTCGCGGCAGGCGGTGGAGGCACTCGCATTGTTCGGCATCACATTGTTGATCGGTTTGTGGCTGGCGGGGCATCGGCCTTCCTCCGCGCAACTCCGCGTGTGGGCGCTGGCTTTCACGATCGGCGTCGCGGTGTATGCGATCGTTTCGAAAGTCATCCAGAATCCGGCGGGAGGCGGGGACCAGCGGTTCGGGTTTTTTCCCAACCGCAACCACACCGCCACCTACCTGGCGATGGGAACCCTTTGCGGGCTGGGCAACATCCTGCAGGCCCTCCGCGACCGACGATTCGTTTCCATGGCGGTGGCGCTCGTCGCCACCTTGGTCTGCCTGTGGGCGGTGGCGGGCTGGTCGACCAGCCGCGGCGGGGTGGTTCTGGTGGCCATCGGCTGCCTGATCTGGGCGTTGATGCTGGGAAAGCGCTATCTTGGGGGGCACGGGCTGAAGGCTATGGCGTTGATCGGCCTCGCGGGGACCGGGTTGTTTTTCATCGCCGACAGCGGTGTGAAGGAGCGATTTTCAAAAACCGTGGAGAAAGCGGGCAGCGTGATGATTGCCGAGCCGCCGCCGGACGGGGGGAAGGCGGACGCCGAATTGCCGCGGGACTTGGATTTCCGAATCCCCACGGCGCTCGACACGTTCGATTTGATCCGGGATTTCAAATTGACGGGAATCGGGGCGGGGCAGTTTCGCTATGTTTTCCCGCAATACCGCAAGCTCACCGTCGTCGCCAACGACTCGGACAACCTCCACCCGGAAAGCGATTGGCTGTGGCTGGCCGCGGAAACCGGGATTCCGGCGACGCTGGCCTTGGTGACGCTCATCGCCCTAGCTTTCAGGAAATCCCTAGGGTCCATCCTCTGCGGACGGGACCGCGCGTTGCGCAGCGCCTGCCTCGTGGCCGCGATGCTGGTCCCGATCCACGGGATCTTCGATGTGCCGGGCCATCGAATCTCGCTGGCGCTTGGGGCGGCATTCCTCTTCGCGCTGTCGATGCGCGCCCCCGATGCGAAGACTGGACCGCAGACTCCACGGGCCTTGCCATTTCGCCTCGCCGCAATCGCCGTGCTGCTGGTCGCGGGGTTTCTCGTCCGCGCCCAATGGGGCGGGGGGGCTCCACCGGTCATTGTCGCCGGGCAATCCGCCACGACCAAGGTGACGAAACTCCAAAGCGAAGACCAGGCGCTCCAGCGAGCGGCAAAAGAGGCAGGCCAAACCCACAGCCCACCGCCAAGCGAGGATCTGCTGGAGCGTGCTCTGACGGAACTCGACAGGGCCGCCCGGGTCGCCCCCCTTCAGCGCAATCTTTATCGTCTTCAGGGAGTTCTGGCCCTCCATTTCGATGACAAGGTCCAGCTCGCCGCACGCGCGTTTGCGATCGATCGGGCTCTCGATCCCTCATGGGTCGGTGCTCCTTTTCAACAAGCCAAGGTCTGGTCATCCAGCAGTCCGGACGAAGCTTGCAGCCTGTGGATCGAGGCTCTGGAGCGCGCCAAACGACTTGACCGGCTCCAGCCGGACACGCGCTGGTCCGAACAGAATACCCGCCAGCTCATTTTGGCGGAAGTGCAGGGCAAACCAGCCTTGGAGGCTCAATGGAAAGATCGATCCGCACGGAAAATACCCGAATGAGCGGGGAAACTTCTTGCCCTCATGGACGAATCTGGCTTTAGGTGCGCCGTCATGAAAACTTCCCCACGCAAATTAACGCTCATCATCTTCGGATTCGCCTGTCTGTTGTCCATCACCTCGGCTCACGCCGCGCGTCGTGCTACCAATCCGACGGACGTTGGAAACGGCACCAAGTTGGTCGTCAGTCCAATGTGACTGCCGGCTTTTTCCTTCCCTCCCTTCATTCCCTTCCTCCCCTAAACGCTCATGAAAAATTTTCGCACACTTTTCTCGATCGCTTCGATTGTCACCATCCCGCTGGCTCAAGGAGCCGCGTTTTTCGATGATTTCTCAGGCCTCACCCCGGGTACTCCCGGCCAGGACCTGAATACCTACAATGGCTGGACCCAAAGCGAACCCAATCCCATCAGTGGAACCGAGCCTCTCGCTTGGGGCCAAACCGTCGGCGGTACCAATGGCTTCGGCCTCGGTGCCGGTTATGGCGCTCCGACCAACGATCCGTTTTCGGCCTCGCACGGTTTGAGCCTGGGATTCGCTAACAGCGCCTTGACCACCACCTTCGTGGTGGTGGACAGCGATGCGCTTTTCCCGGACCGGAACGATTATTCGATCGGAATTTTCAACGGCAGCGGAGTTAGCTTGTTCAGGTTGGATATCACGGCGACCGGCCAGCCCGGTCCTGGCACAGCCGACGACCAATGGAACGTGGCTTGGAATTCCGGTGCTTCGAACAATGCCGCATTCGCTGGGGTAATTGAAGACGGACTTTACGACCTGACGGTAAATTTCGTTCCCAATGGTGCCAATATCGACTTCACTCTGACTCTCAGCGGCGGTGTGAACAGTTTTGGCGCCATTGGCACTTTAACAGGCCTGGCTGCGCAAACGGTCACCGAATACCGTGTTTCCAGCCTGATCGGTACTGGCAGCGACTGGGGCAACGGCTTCATCGGAATCAAGGGAGTGGGGGTGCCTGAACCTTCCTCAGCCCTGCTTTTCGTCGGACTGGGTGCGCTGGGCCTTGCCCGTCGTCGCCGGGCTTAATCCCGTTCGGTCGGAAAAATTCAACCACCAAAGAGCGGTCCCCGACGGGGCCGCTCTTTTTTTGTGGAGGTCGCCCCCTTGCAGTTCAGCGGCGGACCCCCAGCCTGACGAAGCGGCGGGCCTCGGCAGGGACCGCGGGCAGAGTGGCGCGAATCGTTTGCGCCGAGCCTACCGTTTCCAGAATCGTATCCACCGTCGTCGCAGGCACCCATGACGCCGCCCCGCCCGGCGCGATGGTGGTCTCGACTTGAAACACCAGATCGGTGGCGTTCAGGTTCTTTCGATAAATCAGGGACAGCGCATTCCCGGAATATTCCACCCGGGGCGATCCGCCGGACGGTAGGCTGAAATTGGCGGCCGAGGAAGGATCCAGCCCGCCCGCATATTCGAGGAGGTTGGAAAGCGAGTCATGGTCCGGGTCGTCCAGACCTCCAGTGAGTGAGGGATCGATGGTCCCGCCGAGAATCCACGGGGCAAGCCAGGATGCGAGATTCTGCCCCAGCCACAATTCGCCGCTGGCCGTTCCCTGATAGTTGGGATTGGAGATCGCCGCATGGACGGCGTATTTGCCGAGTCCCGAGGGAGCGGTGGCCGAGCCGTTGTAGGTCACGTTCACACCGATTCCCGGCGGGTAGGTCGTTGTGGAGACCGGTTTCGGCGCGCCGTCCGCAATCTGAGTCAGATTTCCCAACAGGATCTGCGCCGGGGCGGGGAGGATGGTGAAACTCGCCAATCCCTGACCCTCGTAGCCCGGAGTCGTGATGGTTGCCGTCGCCTGCCAAGTTCCCGCGTTGACCGGAGGCGTTGCGGTTCCGGGCGGTGGCGGGCTGTTGCTCGCCTTGACGATGAACATCGGGGCGGCGGTGCCCTCGGCGGGATAGACCCAGGAGGTGGCGCTGCGAACCCATAGAATTCCCGCCGGGTCCACATCACTGCCGATGATCGGGCTGCCGGAAACCGCGACGTTGAGGTCGTTGTAGGGACCGGGACTGCCGATCGGTGCGAAACCCGAGTTCGCGGTATTGTAAGTCACCGAAAATACCGGTCTCTCGGGCATGACCAAGCCTGCGGGAAAGTCGAAATGGGCCAGAAACGCGAATCCGTTCACAGGGTAGGGCTGACCATTCGGCAGGGTCAGGGGCCGCCACGGCACGAATATTTGCTGAGTCACCTCGCCATAGTGAGTGAGCACTCCGGCGGCGTTCATATCGTAAACGGTGAGTTTGATCGGATGGTGCCAACCTGCGGGATTGGCCGCCGCTTGGACCGGGTAAATGGCCGCCTTCGCCCAGGTGACCATGACCGCATCCACCGAGATCAGGTTTCTGGCGGTGCCGGCAAGTTGCACCCGGTCGCCCAGAGCCCAGGTTAACTGGGCCGCGAACCCGACGCTCGCATAAGAATTGGCCAGCGGGAGGGGCGTGTTGGCGAAGACGGTGGCTGGCGGTGGCAGGCTGGCCGCGGGAACGAATTTCCATGAAACGCTCAACCCCGGGGGGCTGGTCACCACGGTCGGAATTTTAGGCGAGCCATCGTAAGTCTGGACCACAGCGCCCAGCGAAACCGTTGCAGGCACGGCCACCGCGAAATTTTGCGGGATAAAAAATCCGGCGATCAAGCCCGCGCAAAGTGACAATCGGTAAGAAGGGTTCATTAATTTGGGAAGTGAGATATCAAGGGCGCTGTCGATATCACGGACGTGTTTCATCACAAGAAAAATTCAGGGTCGGTTCCGCCGTGCGGGGCGATCTGCGGCCTGCATGACCCGGCAGAATCGAACCCCTGCGGTTCATGGTCAGCCAATTGCGCCATCCGAACCGGCAGGTGGGAGCGGGCAGTAAAAAATTCTCAACTTGCGGTCTGCGAAGTTGTGCCCTAGACGAACCCGCCGTCTGGAAAACCAGGCGTGCGAAACCGACTTTCTAGCCGTCCTGCCCCCACCATCGCCGCATGAGATCCACGTCCCGCCCCAGGCAGCTTTTGGGAATCGCCAGCATGGCGCTCTGCCATGGCGCGGGAGTGCTGCAATCCCCGGCAAATGCCGCCGCCGTTGCCCTTCCCAGCGCGCCCAGCGGATTTTCCGGCCAGCCGGGAGCGGCGGAAATTTCCAGTCTCTCCGCCGGAGCGCTCGCCGCAGGTCAGGGCGGCAATCTGCTGGAGGGCTTCAATTTGGTGACCTCTCTGTCCGGCACTTACGATAGCAATGTCACCCGCAGCCCCGGCCAGCCGTTGGCTCCGATTCAGGACGATTTCATCCTCAGCCTGGGAGGAAACGTCGGTTATTTGTCCAAGGCCTCGGAATGGACCTTTGGCGCCAACTATCGCGGCAGCTATAACTCCTATTTCAGTCAGACGGAGTTCAACGGCTACAATCAAGGTGGCGGCTTGGTTGCCAACTACGATGTCGGCCGGCTCAGCGCCAGTTTCACCGCAGGTGCCGACATCGATCAGGGCAGCAACCAAAATTACTCCTCTGAATTCGTCAAACGCACCAATTACCAGACCGGACTCACCACCCGCTACCGGCTCAGCTCGAAGACATCGCTGCAGGGAAACATCGGCCAGAGCTTTTCGACGGCTAGCGGGGATTTCGGCGATACGGAATCCGTGGATGTAGGCGCTTCCGCCCTGTGGAAATACTCGCCGCTCACGGAGCTGGGCCCTGGCGTCCGCTACACCTATCGCTCCGGCAGCTCCCAGACCGGCCGGTCCTCGTTCGGCCCCAGCTTGAACGTGAATTACAAGCTCAGCACGAAGGTGGCCATGACTTCACGGGTCGGCATGGATTTCGCGAGCTACGACGATGGGGGCTCGGCGGACGACCCCGCCTTTTCGGCATCGGTGGGCTTGAACTACGAGGCCTCCAAGCTTTGGGGCATGAACTTCACCCTGTATCGCGACACCCAGGCGGATCCGTCGCTGGCGGGCGGCTTCACCGAGGTCACCTCGTTCCGGCTGGGCTACCACCGCAAGTTGCGGCGGGCGATCTTGAACTTGGGCGCCGGCTACGACCTTAACCGCTCCGAACTGCCCTCGGGCGTGGCGGGCGGGGATGGAGCCGACCGGAATTATTTCAACCTCGACGCATCGGTGGGCATGCCCATTTTTTCCAACAGTTGTTTCGGCAATGTGTTTCTCCGCTACGTGGACCAGAGCGCGGGCGCGGTAAATTCCTGGGATTCCTTTCAAGCGGGGTTCGGCATCAGCCGGAGTTTCTGATGCTCGTGGCTGCCGCGTCTCACGGCAGGCCGTGATTGTGGGGTCTCGCCGCAATGCGTTCGAAAATGAGCTCTCCACGGTGGCGAGGAATTTGCTGGCCTGTTGCCATGCGACCGCCTATCCCTCCGCCGCTCGGACGAGCCGGTGGGCTATTTCCCTCGGATCGACGCCCTTTTTTCCACTCCATCAGTCCCTTTAATCCCGTCGTTTTGACGAAGCTTATGCGCATCTCCAGCCTTCTCCGTCTTGTCGTATTCCTCGTCATGTCCGTGTCAGCCCTGGGCGCCGGAGCCGAGGACGCGACCTACACCCTGCGGCCGAACGACACGATCCGTCTCGCCGTTTACGAGGAACCGGACCTCTCCGTCCAGGTCCGCATTCTCAAAACTGGCCAAGCCTCGTTTCCGCTCATCGGCTCGGTGGAAGTCGGCGGCCTCAGCGTCGCCGCCGCCGCCGCCAGAATCCGCGAGCTGTTCGCCCAAGACTACCTCGTCGATCCCAAGCTGACCCTCACGGTGGACGAGTATGCCACCGAGTTCATCTCGGTCATCGGAGCCGTCAAAATTCCGGGCCAAATTCCGATGCCGGTCTCGGGCCAGCTTGATTTGGCCTCCGCCATGGCCACCGCGGGCGGCCTCGCCGACAACGCCGACGCCAACAGCATCCAGCTCGTCCGCGCGTCCGGGACCACCTCGAATTTCAGCATGAGCTCCATCGGCGGGACGTCCGGCCGCATCCAGCTCGCCGCGGGCGATCGGATCATCGTCAACCAGAGCGCCTATGTCGGGAAAACGGTGACCGTGCTCGGGCAGGTGGGCCGGCCGGGTCCTATCAATTTCCCCATCAACGGCCGGCTCGATCTCGTCAATGCGATCGCCGTCGCCGGCGGTCTCACGGAATTGGCCAACCCGAAAAAGGTCAGCATCAACCGCCGGGGGACCGTCACTGTCGTTGATTTCAAAGCGATTTCCCAACGTGGCGACCGCCCGTTCCTGCTGCAGCCCGACGACGTTGTCACGATCGCCGAGCGCTTGTTCTGATTTGAATTCGATCCAGACCCTCCCTCCCTCCCTCCCTCCCATGCCACCTTCCAACCGTTCCCGCCGTCAATCCCCGGACACCGACGATTTTGAAGAGGATGACCTGGAGGATGCCGGCATGTCGCGCCAGGCCGGTCAGGAAAAAATGAAGCAGCTGATGCTCGATCTCCTCGGGCGCTGGCATTGGATCGCCCTGGGCCTGATTCTCGGCGTGCTCGCCGGATTTTTCTACCTGTCCAAGGCGCCCAGGATCTATCAGGCCCGCGCCACCCTGTTGATCAAGCAGCAGACGTCCTCGGTGATGTCGCGCGATCAGGTCGAGGAAATGGACCTTCGCTCGCTCGAGGGCCTCAACACCGTGGCGGAGCGCATCACGCGCCCCGAACTGCTCCAAAAAGTGGCCGCCCGGCCGGAGGTGAGGGCCCTGCCCGGCCTCATGCCGCGCCCTGTGGAATGGCTGCCGGACTGGGCGCTGCCCTGGTTCGGAAAAACCAAGCTGGACTCCGCCACGCAGGAAGGTCCGCCGCCCGCAGCCTCGCTGGCCGGCTCCATCTCCGGCTGGACGAAGATTTCCGTCCGCCGGGGCACGCGGCTGCTCGACGTGCTGATTTCCCATCCCTCGCCCGAGGTCGCGAAGACCCTGGCCGATTCCATCTGCATCGAGTACCAGACGGAACTCACTGGCGCGCGCAGCAGCGGCCGCAGTTCCTCCCTGCAAATTCTGGTGGGCGAATCCGAGACGTCCCGCGTCCGGCTCCAAACCGCCCAGAACGCGATGGCCACCTATCAGCGGGCGTTGGTCACTCTCAAGGAATTGGAAACCCGCGAGGCCGCCACTGCGGAATTGTCCCGCCGCTACCTGCCCAAGCACCCGAGGATGATGGCCGCCCAGGCCGAGCTGGAATCCGTCAAGGCGCGGTTCCTCTCCGAGTTCGACGCCGCCCGCACCTCCACCGCAGACCGCGAATACTGGGACAAGAATGCTGCGGATTGGCAGCAAACCGTCGGCAATGAACCCGCCAAGTTGCTCACCGCCCGCCGCCTCCTGCTTGCCCGGGGAAATGTGCTGGAGAGCGAGATCGGCAGCCAGACCACCGTTTTTAACAGCATCCTGACCCGCATTCAGGAAGCCGACATCAACCAGCAGGCGGTCGAATCCGAGATGGAAATCAGCAGCTCGGCCCAATTGCCCGGCGCTCCCATTTCTCCGGTCGCCTCCAAGGTGATTGGCATGGCCTCGTTCGGCGGCCTCGGCCTCGGCGTCCTGCTGGCCATGATCTTCATTCGCCTCGACAACAAGATCCACACCGTCTCCCAGACCGAACGCGAAACCGGCCTCCCCGCCCTCGCCGCGATCTCGGACGTGCCCATCAAGGCGCTTCCCGGGATTGCCCGCAAAAGCAAGGCGGGATCCCCGGCCGTTTCTGACGCCGCCCAACGGTGGACCCCGATGCTGCTCTTCCGCGAGGGCGTTTCCACATCGACCTTTGCCGAAATGTTTCGCGTCCTCCGCGCCTCGGTCTCGTTGCTGGGAGACGAGAAAAAGCGCCGCATCACCCTGTTCAGCAGCTCGCTTCCCGGTGAGGGCAAAACGTTCGTTTCCAGCAATTTCGCCCTCGCCGCCGCCCATCAGGGGAAGCGCACCCTGCTCATCGACCTCGATTTGCGCCGTCCCGCCGTGCATCAAATTTTCGGCCTCAAGCGCGATTCCCACCCGAAAGGGACGACCGAAGTCCTCTCGGGCCTCGCCACTTTTGACGAGGCCATTTTCACCGATACCGGAGCGGAGCATCTCCACCTGATGCTCTCCGGCAACCAGGCACCCAACCCCGGCGAACTTCTGAATGCCAGCTCGCTCCAGGATTTTTTCGCCACCGCTTTGGCCTCCTACGACCTCGTCGTGATCGACTCCGCACCGCTGCACGCCGTGCCGGACACCCGCATCATCGCCGGCCTGGTGGACAACTTCTGCCTCGTGGTACGTGCCAATTTCGTTTCAAAAGGAGCCGTGCGCCGCGCGATTTCCCTGCTCGAACGCGATCAAAACCTGCCGAACGGCATCGTTTTTAACGGCTTTTCCGAGAAGCGTCGGCTCATCGGCCAGAACTATTCCTACGGCAATTATCAGACCAATAGGTTCGGTAAAGCTTACCGCTACGGCTACGGCTCGTACGGCTCATACGGAGCCGACAGCAAAAAATAATTCGCAGCGTCCTCGAAAGCGGTCCGCAGACTCCGAATTTCGAGTCCAGCTTCCGGGTAAAAAATCAGCCGCTGTCAAGACGCGGCCCGCCGCCCATGAGTTCAATTTTTCTTGAACTGGGAAGCCGTTCCTTGCAGGTTCCCGCCGCTTGCCCGGCCCGTGCGTTTTCCATGGCCGACTCAGCGGAAAGTTCCTCGTGGATGCCCTTTGGTTATTTCCCCTCCGGAAAATCGACCAGGGGCGGCAGCGTCCTTCAACCTTGCCTTGAGTGCGGCACGTTCTGCTGCCGCCTTCGGTAGATGGAAGCTCTGCTCCATGCGGCGCGAAGCTCTTTATCTTCCTTCGCACCGGAACCAGCTTTCGTCGGTAGCTTCTCAGCCTAGCCCATGTTTTCCCCAGCCTCCATCCTGGCCGTCACCGCTTTCGCCCTCGGCGTAGTGGAAGCGGCGGCCTACTGGTGGATGCACCCCGCGCCCGCCGGGCTGGACCAACCGGTGCTATCCTACATTCCCGGCTCCGGCAGCCAAACTTCAATCTCCGCAGAGCGGTCGACAGAAAGCAAAAGCTCTCCCTCAACTTCCTCTTCTTCTCCAGCAACCATCAACCCTCAACTCTCAACTGCTCCACCGTCCATCGATCATCAATCGTCTTTCATAGATCATCGATCCTCATCTTCCACCACTCCTCTACCGGAAATCTACGCCCAAGCCGCGCCGATGCTGCGTTGTTCCAGCGGCCAAGTCAGCCGGGTCCGGATCGATGAAGCGCTAAGTCTTCACATCGCATTTTTCGAGTGGGATGGAACCGACACCGGCAGCGTTCTGGAAGCCTTCCGTCACCTGCCGGAATCCTGCATGGGTTCGATTGGCATGATCCTCGTTTCCAAGGAAAAACCCATTCGCTATCGGGTTGGGACCGAAACCCTCCTCTTCGATCACACCATTTTTAGGGAACCCGGGCCGCACGGCGGTCTCGCGGCGCTTGCCCCGCAAATCCATGCCTTTCGCGCGATCTGGGTGGCTGGTATGGCCCACCCCAACGCCCGCCAGGGAATCGGCGGCGACGAGTTCGACCACCTACGCACCATCCGCTTAAAGAGCGCCCTGACCCGCTTCCGTCCCGCCCATGCCCGCGTGGTCCAAGGCGCCGTCCGCGGCTCCCCCACCCCCGAAGCCGCCTGGCAGGCCTTCGAATCCGCCATGCTCCAGGATCTGACCTTCCAATAAGGAGGCAGGACGCCCTCGTCCGCCCACCCACCAGCGCATCAGCCTTTTGACTTTCAGCACGGAAAGAATCTCCCCGACCGATCAGGCCAAAATCATCGCCGTTCTGATCCCTTTCGAGCCAGCGATGATCTATCTGTTTGGGTTCTGGAGAACTCCGCTCAGCATCTTGTCAGCGACATCGATCCAACAATCGCCCTAAGGAGGGTGGAAATTTTGTCCACCTGTCACCGCGGAGTTGCAAGAACTGCCAAAAGACGACTCAACGACGTGCGGTAACCGGACCGCGAGATCCATCACGGACCGCGGAACTTCATTCCGCTTTTCCACGTTCCATCCGGCAATCCACGGTGTCTAACCGCCGCGGCCCTCAGCTCCTTTGCGGTAAACTCTACTTCATTTCGCCTCTATCCATTCCAGCGTTTCAGCCTTTGATCCCGCCTCCCGCGGAGCGCGTCGCGAATAGCTCCCGTCCATGTCGCTCCGCTCCATTCACTTTTCTTCTTCTTCTCTTGATTCCGCCACTTCTCCCACAACGGTCTCCGTGACTTTCCATTCTTGATCTGCACTCTTTGCAGGTCTATTTCTCACTCATGTCAAAGGCGCAACAACTCCAAGCAATGGCGGCAAATCTTCCGGAGCAAATTGCCTCGGAAGTCTTGGACTTTCTCGATTTCGTGGCCGCAAAACATGCTCTGGAGCACACCTCTCGAATCGCTGCCATCAAGAGCTTGAGGGGGACATTCAAAGGTCGGCTGAGCACGGTCGCAGAGTTCTCGGCCAGAAAATCCAATGAAGTCCAATTGGAAGGCTGAGCCAATCGTCGTTCTCGACGCCTGCGCCCTGATTGCGTTTTTCAATGACGAATTGGGTGCTGATGTGATTGCCGCGATCTTGGAGGACATTCCTGCGGTGGAAATGGCGGCAATCAATCTCTTGGAAATCACCTACGATGCGGTGCGCAGAACCAGGCGGCCTTCCTCCGCAACGGACGTCATTGATGCCGTCCGGCAACTGCCAATCCTCATCCGCTGGGATATCGACCAGGAAATCGTCGAAACCGCGGCGCGTTTCAAAACACGTTTTCGCATCTCGCCTGCGGATTCAATAGCTCTCGCTCTCGCCGGAACTCGTAATGCGCCCTTGGCTACCAGCGATCATCACGAGTTCGATTCCATCGGAACCGCGGGTGAGGCTCGTTTTCTCTGGATTCGCTGACGGCGCGGCGATCCGTCACGTCCCTGTCTTCCCACCTGCCTTCGGCCATGCCAGCCAAGGCTCCGCCGAGTTTCTCCTGGTTCGCGAACCGCTCTCCCCGCATTCTGACCTCTGACTTCTGATCCCTTTTCAGCGCTTCAGCGTTTCAGATTTTTCTCACCTCCCCCTTCCACGTTCCATCCCGCAACCCACGGTTTTCCAACTTCCGCAGCCCTTTGAGCCCTTCGTGCCTTTGCGGTAAACTCGTCTTCATTCCGGATCTGCCCGCTCTCAGCATCCTTGTCCCGGCATAGCCCATAGGCGACGTCGGATCAGCTTTTCCCCAATGCGAACCATCCTCTAGCCCTGCTTGCTAATGGGGCCTGAAATCCTATTCTTCCGTCATGAAAATCACTCTCGACCTGCCTGAAACTGCCTTTTTGCGCCAAAGTCCGGCAAAATTTGCCACCGAGCTGACTTTGGCCGCATCCGTGAAATGGTATGAATTGGGTAGGATCTCCCAAGCCAAAGCCGCTGAAATTGCCGGTCTTTCCCGTGCGGCATTCATCGACGCCCTCCGGGAATACCACGTTCCCGCGATCCAGATCGACCCATCCGGTTTGGAGCAAGAACTCGCCCTGTGAGCACTTGGATTGTCAATGCCTCGCCGTTGATCCTGCTTGGCAAGATTCACCGCCTGGATCTGTTGGAGAAACTTTGTCCATCGTTTGTCATTCCTGCGGCAGTCTCCGTCGAGATTCTAGCCGGCCCTAATGACGATCGCGCGAAGGTTTGGATCCAAACTGATGGCATTACCGCCCGCATCGTGCCAATTACACCGATCCCGGAGGAAATCATTGCATGGGATCTTGGCGCGGGGGAAACCGCCGTCATTGGCTTGGCTTCGTCTCTGAGCTCATCCATCTGTATCCTCGACGATCTTGCCGCCCGCAACTGTGCGGAAGTATTTCAACTTCGGTAATCGGCACTCTCGGAATCCTTCTCAAAGCCAAAGCAGCGGGGATCGTTCCGCGGCTCCAACCGGAGATCGACCACCTTGTCGCTGCTGGATCGATACTCGCCCCATCGGTCATCCACAGAGCGCTTGGCCTCGCGGGAGAGATTCCCTGATCCCCGTCGGCCGATTTCCCCGGTGATTTAGACATTCCGCCTCTTCTCTCGCCTGGCCCGTAAGCAAACCTGCAGTCCCATCGTCTTCATCACTGACTGCGGAACTTCATTCCGCAGGATCTCATTTTCCGCCGCAGCCTGCCGACCGTGCTCTAGCTAAATCGCACTCAGCCAGACTCGGCATTTCCCCAACGGAGCCAACTTTTTTGGGTCATCTTCTGGTCAAGGCAAGGGCTGAAGAAATTTAAACCGCTGAGGGGGTCGCTCGGCCGCCTCAAGAAAAAAATGTCGATTTCAAAACGAATCGCATTCGGCGCTGCCGCCAGTTGGTTCAGCCGGCGCATCACCATCTTTCTGGGTCTTGTAATGATGCCTGTCCTCTTCCGGCATCTGCCGAAAGAGGAACTCGGAATCTGGCTCCTCCTCGGTCAAAGCTGGGTGGCTCTCGGCATTCTCGACCTTGGCTTCGGACCGGCACTCACCCGCCTCCAGTCCTTTAACTAATACGCGATTCTATGGAAACCATCCTCGTCACCGGCGGCACCGGTTACATCGGCAGTCATACAGTTGTTGCATTGCGGGAATCTGGCTTTCAGCCGGTCATCTTCGACAACCTGTCAAACAGTAGCCGTGAAGTTGTCGCTCGCATCCGCGAATTGGCAAAAGATCCTGAGATTCCTTTCATTGAGGCGGACGTCAGGGATCAGAACGCTCTGGACGCAATTTTTCGGCAATTTCCCATTAAATCGGTAATTCACTTCGCAGGCTACAAGGCAGTCGGAGAGTCCTCCGAAATTCCGCTAGAGTATTATAAAAACAACCTCGGGTCCACTCTTGTGCTTTTGGACACTATGAAGCGACATAGGTGCTTCAAGCTGGTTTTTTCATCATCCGCTACGGTATACGGATCTCCCGTTGCTCTACCGATTTCAGAAGACCATCCGCTGTCAGCTACCAATCCCTACGGACGCACCAAGCTCTACACCGAAGAGATTCTCCGCGACCTCGCAGCGTCGGATTCAAACTGGAAGATTGCCCTGTTGCGGTATTTCAATCCCGTTGGTGCCCACCCGTCCGGTCGAATCGGTGAGTCGCCCAATGGCAGGCCCAACAATCTGTTTCCGTCCATCACTCAATGCATCGTCGGGAAGATGCCCGAACTACTGATCTTCGGAAAAGACTACCCCACGCCTGATGGCACCGGGGTGAGGGATTACCTGCATGTTTGCGATCTCGCCGCGGGCCATGTCTCCGCAATCCAGCGGATTAATCAATTGGACGGTGCGGTGCCAATTAATCTCGGTACTGGCAGCGGCTATTCGGTTCTCGATATCGTGAAATCCTTTGAAAAAATAGTCGGCCGCCCCATACCCTGCACTTTTCAAGATCGCCGGCACGGTGATGTGGCCGAGTGCTACGCGGATCCAAGTCTTGCCTATTCCATACTCGGATGGAAAGCCCAACGCACGCTGGAAGAAATGTGTTCCGATGGCTGGAATTGGCAGAAGCAAAATCCTGCAGGATTTGAATAGCGCCACCGAGAACGGAAGGTGGTGCTAGATTGCATGACTAAATACTTCAATGCTAAAGGCTAGGAAAATTGGTATCCGAGATTATGCGTCCACTTTCGCCACTAGCCTCGCGATCCAAGCATGCACGCTGATTCAAGGAGTCCTTCTGGCACGCACGCTCGGACCCTCAGGGCGGGGGGAATTCATTGCCATTACTCTATGGCCAGCGTTCTTCGCTGCCTTTTGTTCCCTAGGTCTTCCAACGGCAGTTGCCATAAGAAGCGCCAGAGAACCCAATACTGGAGCTTTAATCAAAGCTTCGTTGATTCTGACCTTATCGACAAGCTGTTTAGGAATTTTAGTCTGCACCTTGTTGTTGCCTTGGCTAATTCCGTCATCCGAAGAACAGGTCCTTCATGGGGCAATTTGGTATTTACCCTTCATTATTCTTAGTCAACTGACCTTGACTCTGATGGCAATTGACCAAGGAAAAGGTGATTTTGCCAAATTCAACTGGACCCGATTGATTGTTAACCCTGTGTTTTTGATAGGCACTTTCCTGCTTTGGATGTGCGGAGTGAGGAATCCATTAGCCTATGCAATGTCTTTACTTATTGCGAACGCAATCGTGGCAGCAGTTCGCATCGTTGGTGCCCTTGCCATCCTCCGGGAGTTTCGTGCAACAGAAAGCCTTCCTGATGTTCGGACAAAAGACCTTTGTAAAGAATCAATTCCATATGGGATCGCTGGCTTCATTGGACCGCTCTTCCAACATGTTGACAAAGCACTTCTGTTGTTTCTCCTTGGTACCGCGCAGCTTGGCATGTATTCAGTCGCCATGACTGCGGGGGTTGTGGGCGGATCCCTCTCATCGGCCGCTAGCACCGTGGTCTTTGGTATTTCAGCGCAAGCGGGGCAGCAAGGGGGTTATGAACAGATCGCGAGAATATTCCGTCTTTGCTGCTGGGTATGGCTTTTAGTTGCGATTGGGCTGGCTATCGTCATTCCCATTCTTCTTCCCATGATTTATGGAAGAGAGTTTATTCCGGCAATTGTCCCCGCCCTGTTCCTAGTACCTGCTTCCGCGCTCGGCGGGCAGGCTGGAATCCTGGAGGATGCCTTGCGAGCCCAAGGTCAGGCGTATATTGGGGTGAAGGGTCGATTTCTCGGCCTGATTGTTATGATCGTGTCGGGGTGCGCGCTTAGTCCTATTTTCGGACTACTAGGCGTTGTTTTCGCCTTCGTCCTCGCGCAGATCGTCGTTCTTGGAGTCATGGCATTCTGTTTCGCTTCGCATTTTGAAACCTCTGTTATCAAGATTCTCACACCCCGGTTCGTCGAGCTGGAGGAAATATGGCAGCGAATGTTCGGTTACAGTCAAAAATTTATCAAGTTCCGGAATTAACCGGGAAGTCACTTTTGGGAGAGTGTCTGTCATGGTCGGGTGTTTTCTCATTAAATTTATGAAAGTGTTAGTTGTTCAGAACGGTGCACGACACCATTATGCGGTGCCAGCAGTCCTACAGGATGCCGGAATGCTTGCTGGGTTTTACACAGACATCTGCGGCGACGTTGGTCTTGGTCGGAGTCTCTCTGCATTGAGGTGCCTGCCGCTTGTAGGTCGGAAATTTCATCGACTTCATCAGCGGCAGGTAAGCAGCCAAGCAAAGAACATTACTGCGACTTTTCCAGTTTCCACAGTCGTTGACCGCCTGATGCAACGGGTACGCGGCAATGCCTTTCGGCCAAGCCTCACGGAGCGCTCGATGTTGCATAAAGGTTTTCAAGATGCACAGATGATTTATTCGTCCCTAGGTTGGGGGCATTCATTCCTCAAAGAGGCACGATCAAGGGGAATAAAGATTGTTACTGAGTTTTATGTGAGACCGTCTCTTTGGAAGGTCTATCAGCAGGAATATCTTGCATACCCCGGATGGCAGGAGCGGATGCCCTTCGAGGGTTACATAAGTGACGTAGGCACAGAAACAGATCCCTGTACGGTCTCCGATTTTGTGATCGTGCCGCATGAAGGTGTTGCCGACGATATCGCTGAAGTTCACCGGTTTCCCCGAGAGCGGATTAACGTAGTTCCCTACGCGGTAAGCTCCGCCTTCCTGGAACTCAAAAATGAACCGGTACTGGGGCGGATTCTGTTCGCTGGCACCTGTTCCCTGGGCAAGGGAATTCATTATTTTGCGATGGCGGCGGAGATTCTTGTTGGAAGAGGTTTGAAATATGACTTTCGGGTTGCTGGCAACGCCAGCTCGCTGGTGTGCTCGCAATCGGTATGCAGGCACTTAAATTTCATTGGACGCCTGCCTCGCCCTGAAATGCTAGAGGAATACAGGCGGGCTGATGTGTTCGTTCTGCCATCGCTTTCGGAAGGATCGGCAGGAGTGACCTATGAGGCTCTTGCAGCGGGAGTGCCGCAGGTTGTTACCCATGCGGCCGGATCCATGGCTAGAGATGGAATCGAGGGACTCATCGTGCCAGAGCGCGATGCCACCTTGCTGGCGGATGCAATTCAACAGCTGGTTGAGGATCGAGACATGCGCGACCGCATGGCCGCGGCGGCGCGCGAGCGGGCGAAAGATTACACTTGGGAAAAGTATGGCAATCGATTGGTGAACTCATTGCGATTATGGAATGCTCAGAAAATCGGCAGCCAGTGAACGATCCGCAGGCCACGGTGGTGATCACTACCAAAAACCGAAAGGAAGACTTGGCGCGAGCACTGGCCTCATGTTTTCAACAGAATGTGCCGGTAGAGGTGCTTGTGATTGACGACGGGTCGGACGATGGAACGTCGGAAATGGTCCGAGAGACGTTTCCTCGTGCAAGGATTCATCGATGCGAGATTTCCAAGGGCCTGATCGTTCAGCGAAATGTCGGAGCGGAGTTAGCCTCCTGCGAAATCATTATCTCCATTGACGACGATGCAGAATTCTCCACCCCCGATGTGATTGCCACGGTTCTGCAAGAGTTCTCCGATGAGCGAATTGCAGCGGTTGCCATTCCTTTCGTTAATGTTAGGCAATCCGACGAGGTCAAACAAATGGCGCCCGAGGCTGAAGGCATCTGGATTGCCAACGAGTTTATCGGCACAGCTCATGCGCTACGCCGGTCAATTTTCCTTAAACTCGGCGGCTACCGTGAATATCTATTTCACCAAGGCGAAGAGGGCGATTTATGCATCCGACTGTTGGAGCGAGGATGCTTCGTCCGGTTGGGTCGTAGTCGGGCAATTTATCATTACGAATCGCCAAGACGTAGTTTTGAACGCATCAACGTGTTCGGGCAGCGCAACCTGATGTTGTTTGCTTGGCACAATACGCCCTTTCCTGAAGTCGTGGTGCACCTG
This sequence comes from Akkermansiaceae bacterium, assembly GCA_031389115.1. Classification (GTDB taxonomy): domain Bacteria; phylum Verrucomicrobiota; class Verrucomicrobiia; order Verrucomicrobiales; family Akkermansiaceae; genus Luteolibacter. Next base: position 6,777 of record JANMSI010000185.1, on the reverse strand, counting down.
GTCGCCACGGTTTTGAATGGGCTTATTTGGGGAGCGCGAAAGGGCTGGCTGGCTTACCGGTTGCGAGGGACGCTGCTCGGATTTTCAGCGATATTCCATGAGTGGGGGCAGCGAAATCCCGTTTCGCGGCAGACCTACCGGATGTTCCGCAAGTTAAAGAAAGACGGTTCCGTGCGCCTCGCGGCGCCTTCGCTATCCAACTCGATTTCACTATGAAAGCAAAAAACATATCCTGGGGGCTCTACATCCGCAATGGTTTCGCTCGGCGGCTGGCCCAGATGGGCGGGGTGATTGGCAGTGAAAGGCTGATCTATAATGGACTGGTGATGGGACAATTCCATGACGAGGCTGTTGCCAACGCTGCCAAGGTCATCCCCGCCTTTCTGACATACTTTCCGGCAAGTCAACGGTATCTTGATGTGGGCAGCGGCAGCGGCGCATTCTCAGCGGAATTGATGCGAAGAAGCAAGACTGTTGTTGCCTTGGAGCGCTCACCCCATGGGCGCGCATTAGCAACAAAGCAAGGTGTGGATTGCCGGCCGTTCGATCTCACGAAAAATCCCGCTGCAGAAGTTTCCGAGGGATTTGATGTCCTCTTTTGCTTTGAAGTTGCGGAACATATGCCCGTCGCTCTTGGGGACCGTTTGGTAGAGTTTCTCGCCGGGTTTAATTCCACGGTGGTTTTCTCCGCCGCACAACCCGGCCAGGGCGGAACAGGACACATCAACGAGCAACCGTGTGACTATTGGATTGCGCGCTTTGAAAAATTCGGGTTTAGGTTCGACAGCGAGGCGACGAAACAATTGCGTGACGCGTTCACTAGAAACGGGGCGGCTCAGTGGTTTCGCAATAATCCGCTGGTCCTGCACCCCGGGGTGTAAATTAGCTCCCAACCATTTTATGCCTAAGTTTGTTTGTATCCTACCTCTGCGCGATGAGGCCGACATCGCGGGTCAGTGCCTCCAGCAGTTGCTCACTTGGGCTGATGAGGTGTATGTATTCGATACCGGCAGTGTGGATGAAACGTGGGAGATTGTTCAAGACTTCGCGGGGCGGGACAAAAGGGTGGTGCCGCTGAAGAAGGATTCGGTTTACTTCTCGGAGACCCGCTTGCGCGGATGGATATTCCATCAGGCACGGCAGCAAATGCGGGATGGTGATTGGTTCCTGCGCGTGGATGCGGATGAGTTCCACCACATCCCGCCCCCCGAGTTTGTGCGCACCCGGTTGCATCCGGACGAGACTATTGTCTATCACCAGTATTACAACTTTGTGTTGCGGGCGTCAGAAGTGGAAGCTTGGGAAGCGGGAGAAGAGACGCTGCTGGATCGCACACGACCTATCGCGGAGCGGCGTCGGTGGTATACGCCGAGTGTTTATAGTGAGCCGCGTTTGTGCCGGTATCGCGAGACAATGCAATGGCCACCGACGGTTTCTTTCCCATTCAATGCAGGATTTGTGGCACGCGAGCGTCTGCCGATTCGTCATTATCCCCATCGTGACCCAATACAGTTGGATCGCCGCTGTCGGCTTAGGTCTGTAATGATGGCCGATAATGAGAACCGAGCCAATTGGTTGATAGGATATCATTATTGGCAAAATCGAGAATGGCAGAAATTCATCACACCGGATGATGAAAGCGGCTTGCAGCATTGGGTTGTAGGATCTCCCCTTCCAGAGGTGCATCAGTTCAGCCATTTGCGCCCTCTTCATATTCGAGCTACGCAGCGATTGGTTCATGCTTATATGCTTCCATGGTTAGACAGCCGCCGCGTCGGATGGTCAGACGAAGCCTATCCCCAGCAGATTACACCTGAGGTAATCGAATTATTGGCCCGCGAATTAAAACAATAAGTTTGAATGTGCCCCACTAAATCCCTATCAGATGAACCTCTACGCGTGGCGCTTCTTTGCACAGGTATTGACAGACATCGAGGCGGAGTCGAAACATTTTTCGAAGAATGTTTTCAGGGATTGCGCGATACCGAAGGATTAGACTTGAGGCTATGTCGTGGCCCTGGAGCAACAGGAGCGAATGAATATGCCCTACCTTGCATCCCGCGGAACACAAGGTTGGCGCGCTGGTTGGGGAGGGTGATACGACGCGATGGATATGTGGTTGAGCAGTTGACCGCTTTTCCCGCGTTTTGCCGGTTCATCCGGAAGTGGCGCCCGGATGTCATATTTTACAGCGATTCCAATCATGGATTCCAACTGTTCGAGTGGCGCAAGCAGATTGGAGTTGATTTCAAACTACTGTTCTCCAATGGCGGGCCGTGCCGCCCTCCGTTTTCACGCACGGATTATGTGCACCAAGTGGCACCATTGTATTTGGAAGTGGCGTTGGAGTCGGGTGAGCCCGAGTCGAAACACGTCATGGTGCCTTATGGAATCAATGTGCCATCACAACCGCCGGGCCTTGACGAGTTGGAACGTCGGGCGCTGCGACGGCGGCTGGGTTTACCCGAAGAACGGATGATTGTGGTGAGCGTTGGCTGGATCAGCCACCACCACAAGCGAATGGACTATGTCATTGAGGAAGTCGCCACAATGGAAGAGAAGCGTCCCTTTCTGGCGATGGTAGGGCGCATGGATGAATCTTCATCCGCAATCATCCGTCTGGCGCGCGAGCGCTTGGGCGAGGATGGCTTCGTTGCGGTTTCTGTGCCGTACGATCACGTGGCAGACTACTACCGCGTAGCGGATGCATTTGTGTTAGGATCACTCGTTGAAGGATTCGGGCGGGTGTTTTTGGAGGCCCTGTGCTTCGGCCTGCGTTGTTTCGTCCATGATCATCCGGTGATGCGATATGTGCTAGCGGACGAGGGACGCTATGGAGACTTTACCCAAGCTGGGAGTCTTAGGCGTCTGTTGGACAATGCGGTGTCGGAAACCGACTCGCAGGCCAGCCAGATTCGGCGATGGAACATGGTGAGGGAGAGATTTGACTGGCACAGCCTTCGGTCGCAGTACGCCGAAATGTTCCGACATGTGACCCATGATCATTGACGCTAAAGATCTGAGCCCCGATTCGGTTTTGGACAGTGACCTGTGCATCGTAGGTGCCGGCCCGGCGGGCCTGCTGCTTGCCCACGAACTGGCAAGCCGGAACGTCCGCGTGACCTTACTGGAAGCCGGCGGCGAAAGTGCCGATGAACGAACGCAAGCCTTGTTGGAGGGTGAAGACCTGACGGGGGAGTATCACAACCCCCGCGACTCCCGACACTGCCAGTTGGGAGGAACGGTGCGGATCTGGAATACGCCGGTGGGGGGGGGGAAAGGGGCAAAATATGTTCCGCTGGATGAAATTGATTTCGAAAAACGTGATTGGGTCCCTTATAGCGGTTGGCCGTTTCCTCGCACTGAATTATTGCCGTATTACGAGAGGGCGCAGGAGTTGTGTGGGCTCGGCCCCTTTACCTACGAAGCAGAGGATTGGGCGGATCCGGAACATCAACCGATCTCGTTCGGTGATGAAGGGGTGGTATCCGGGGTCTATCAGTTGGGAGGTCCCGGGCCTTTTCTGGATCGATTGATCAAATCGATTCGTGCGAATGAAAACATCACTTGTGTGCTGAACGCCCCGGCGGTCGAGCTGATGGGAGAAGCAGGAGCGGCTAAGGTTGACGCCATCAAAGTGGCGATCGCCGGCAATCGCACAGTGACGTTCCGGTCGGAGCGGTTTGTGTTAGCGGCGGGCGGAATCGAGAACGCGCGCTTGCTGCTGGCTTCCACCAGTCAGTGTCCATCCGGTCTTGGAAACGAGCATGATGTGGTGGGGCGGTATTATATGGATCACCCGATCTACTTTCCGACCGAAATGATTCCACGAGACCCGGCCCTGCTTGAACGGTTCGGATTTTACGATTTACGGGAAGTACGTGGCATTCCGATCTTGGGTCGTTTGACTTTGTCCCCGGACACATTGAAGCGTCACGAACTGTTGAACTTGTCCCTGGTGCTGTATCCCAAAATTGCCGGTTATCGTTCTGCTGGAATCGAGGCGCTCCGACAACTGAGGTCGAATCTGCGACAACGTCGTTTCGTGAGTGCTGCAAAATGGCTATGGCCCACAGTTCGGGGTGCTGGAGATATTCAAGCTTATACTGGTGAGGTCAGGCATAATCCAATTCGTGAAGAGGCGCATTTCTGGCATCGTGCAATGAAGGAGGGCAGTCGGTTTGCGACTTTCGAGCCGGAATGCTATTTGGAGCAGCCGCCCGAACCGGAAAACCGCATCAAACTGTCAGACAAACACGATTCATATGGAAGGCGGATTGCGGCTGTGCATTGGCGCTGGGGTCGTCAAAGCCACGAAAGCGCGGAGGCGGCGGGAAAGATTCTCGCCAAGGCTTTCGATCAGGCAGGTATTGGGAGTTTTCGATGTCTCGAATCTCCCCGAGTCAATCCATCCGGGCATCACCATATGGGAGCCACCCGGATGCACGACAATCCCATGCTTGGAGTCGTGAACAAAGAATGCTGTGTTCATGGAATTCCAAATCTATTTATAGCGGGGAGCTCGGTATTTCCCACGGGTGGGTATGCAAATCCGACACTGACTGTGATGGCTCTCTGCTATAGATTAGCGGACTTTCTCCGCACTCCGGAACATTCATAAGTGTTTTTGGTCGGAAAAGGAAATCTTGAAGGGCCGAATCTGGCACACGGAAACTCTGCTTTAGACTTTAACATTGAGTTCTAGTTCTCGCTGAAATGCAAATCGAATTGTTAATCTTTCTAGGTGTGTGCGGCTATGGTGTCTTATGGACACTACTATCAGCACGTCGAATTTATGAATATCCCGGTTTCATGACTTTTGCTTTCGGGGTGTTCTTGGTGCCACAGGCTTTCTCCCTGGCAAAGTTTCCTGGAGCGGCTTCCGCCGCTTCGGTCAGTTCGGTCTTCTGGATGTGCGCGCTATGTTTGCTGGCTTGTATTCTAGGTTACAGGATGCGGCCTCATTCCAAAATCCGGCAACTCGCGACCGTCCCCGCCAACGAGTCCGTGCTACTAATCGGCGGCGCTTGTTTCCTCGCGGTGGCGTTGGTGATGGGCTCACTAATCGGAAGGATGACCGAAGAGGAAACCGGAGGCGGCATGTGGACGGGGAAGGTCACCATCTACCATTTCTTTACCGGAGTGATCTTTCCGGCAATGGCGATTTTTTTCCGTCACGCATTGCGAAAGCGAGGTGTGGTCTCATGGTTTCTGTTCGCGCTCTCCCTGATTCCGCCCCTTCAAGCAACCATCCTGGCCGGTCGGCGGGAAGCAACGAGCCAGTTGTTCCTAACGATTGGCTTGGTGTTGCTGTTCGAGAAGCGAATTACTCCGCCCCGCTGGGTGGTTCCGGTGGCCGCCGCCGCCGCCATGCTGATCATTCCTGCGACCGGCAATTACCGGGCCATCGCATCCACCAAGGAGTGGGACAAGCTCGAGAATCTGGATTTGGTGGGGAACTTCAAAAATTTTGTAAACCGTGAGTCGATCTTGGAGCTGAGAAACGCGGCGGTTCTCATTCAGTCTACCCGCGCGCGCGGAGAATATGACTGGGGAACAGGCTACTGGGATGAGGTGATCTGGCGTTTCGTGCCCGCACAAGTGATTGGCAAGGATCTGAAGGACTGGCTGATGGTGGGACGGGATTCCGATGAAGCCGAAGAAGCATTCGCAAAGGAAGGATTCCAAGTCTCCATCGGTTCGACACTTACGGGTGTGGGAGACTCGTTTCGGGAATTCGGATTTATGGGAGCCGGGGTGTTCGCCCTATTCGGGATGTTCTTCCGTACCATGTGGTCCGCAGCGTCCCGTAGCGGTGCTGTTTTCGCCCAGCTTCTGTATATCGGCACCGTAACATCCGCGATGCGGGCCGTGACCCACCAGACCGTGGATTTTCTGCCTGGGCTGATCTATCAGTTAATCTTCGTGGGATTGCTTTATGGGGTCGCCCGCCGCAAGGTGGTCGAGCGGCAGGTGAGATCCAGGCGAAGGGGGGCAAGGAATCCGGCCACTCACAAACCTCGGGCGCTTCGCCGCAATCCGAACCACGAGCACGGGTTGCAAGGGTCTGTCAACAACCTGAACGAGCGCTCTGGAAGTCGTATCGCCAGCAATGAATCTACTTAACAAGGTGAGTCGCGATTATACGGCTGCGGAAAAGCGCAGGTCGTGGCTTTCCACTCTAGATCCGGAGGAGATAGAGCGCTTGCAGTGGAAAGCCATCCAATTGGCATGGTCGGATGCCGTCTCCGACGTTGTTTACTATCGCAATCTGGTAGAGAAGGGAGTTGTTCCTAAAGAACTCGAATCCTGGGAAGACTTCCGCCAGATCCCTTTATTACATCGGAAGATCCTTCAAGACAGGCAAAGCGAATTTCGACGGATTTCCGGCCCTCCGGACGAAAGTCGAAAAACCGGTGGTTCGACGGGAGTTCCGGTTAGCATCGGTGTCTGGAAAAAGGAGGCTGAAGTCCATCGCATCGCAAAGCTAATGCTTTGGCAGCAAGTCGGATACACTCCTCGTTCAGGACTGTTTCTACTTTGGGGACATCTCCATCTCTTGGGAACGGGGTGGAAGGGACAGATGAATCATGGCATCCGGCAGCTCAAGGACACCCTTCTCGGGTATAAGAGAATCAATGCCTACTCGTTGTCTTCCCAAAAGTGCAAGGACATCGCCCGGCAGTTGATTAAGTTCAGACCTGTCGGATTAATCGGATATGCCTCGGCTTTGGATTACTTCGCGCGTTCGACGGAGGAGTTTCATGAGGAATTCCG
>JANMSI010000120.1:0-15193 GCA_031389115.1 Akkermansiaceae bacterium | reverse complement strand
CCCCCCCCAACGACCCGGTTCTATTTTTTTTTCTTGGACTCAGTCCGCCCGGCTGCGGGCTGGAGCCCCGCGCCACTGTGGCCCGGGCATCCTGCCCGGAGCCCTTCCCGCCGTCCGCAAAGCAGCCTCCCTGCTACTCGTTGCCGTCCTCAGCCTGGCAGGCCCGCTATCAGCCCAAGCGCCGGATGCGGGCGAGGACATCCGCGGCCCGAAGGCGCTGGTGGAAGTCCCCGTGCCGGAGAAGCCGTCATACGCGCTCTGGGCCGGGATCGGCAGTGGCGTGGTGCTGCTCGTTTTAGCCGCGACGCTGTGGCGCAGGCACGCCGGCAGACAACGCCGCAAAACGCCGCCGGAAATTGCTCTCGCGGCTTTGGCCGAATTGGAAGCGGGCCACGGGGTGATCGCCGCTGAGGCCTTCGCGAACCGCGCCGCGCAGACAGTTAGACAATACATCGCCGATCGTTTCGGCCTCGCCGCCCCGCGACGCACGACTGAGGAATTCTTTCGTGAACTGTCGAAGAATGAAGGTTCGTCGATCATCGGCGAGAGCGACCACTTGCAGACATTTCTGAAATCCTGCGATCTCGCGAAGTTCGCCGGCACGAACCTCGATTCCACCCAACGCGGCGAGCTTATCAATGCCGCGCGCGGCTTTATCCGCTCGACGTCCGAAGTCGCCACGCCATGACCGAGAGTTTTCAATTCGTTCACCCGGGGTTTCTGTGGCTCCTGTTATTTTTGCCGGTGATGGCAATTTGGAAGGGCCGCTGGGGCAGGCCCGTCGCGGTGCGCATGCCGTCCACGGAAGATGCCATCAGCGTCGGTGCCAAGCCCCGCTCGAAGTTCGGCGGCTTCATGGCATTCTTTGGACTGCTCGCACTTGCGCTGCTCATCATCGCATTCGCGAGGCCCCGGCATGGCAAAGGCTCTACGGACATCGAAGCCAGCGGGATCGACATCATGCTCACTCTGGATGTTTCCGGCTCGATGGAGGCTCTCGATTTCAAGCTCGATGGGAAACAAATCAACCGGCTCGAGGTGGTGAAAAGCGTCGTTGGAAAATTCGTCGGTCAACGGCCTAACGACAAGCTTGGTATGGTCGCCTTTGCAGGCAGGCCTTACCTTGTTAGCCCGCTCACCATGGATCATGAGTTTCTAGCAAAACGTCTCGCCAGTGTGAAAATGGGTCAGGTGGAGGACGGCACCGCCATCGGTTCCGCCATCGCCACTTCGGTGAGCCACCTTCGCAATTCCACCGCAAAATCGCGCATCATCGTTCTCGCCACGGACGGCGTGAACAACGCGGGATCGGTGAACCCGCTCACCGCCGCCGAGGCGGCGAAGGCTTTGGGCATCAAGATCTATGTGATCGGCACGGGAGTTCGCGGGGAAGCACCCATGCCGGTGCGCGACGCTTTCGGCCGCACCCGGTTGCAAAACGTCAAGGTGGAGATCGACGAAGAGATGATGCGCGAGGTGGCTACCCAGACCGGCGGTCAATATTTCCGGGCCACCGATACCGGGTCGCTGGACAAGATTTATGAATCGATTAACCTGCTAGAGAAGACCACCCGCAAGCTCAAGAAATACCAGAGATACGATGAGCTCTATTTATGGTTTCTCGTGCCGGGCTTGTGCCTGCTCCTGTTGGAGCTGGTCCTGAGTCAGACTCGATTCCGCAGACTGCCCTAACCGAACCATGGACGACACCGCGCTACATTTCGCCCAACCGCTCTGGATGATCGCCGGCCTCGTCGTCTGTGCGGGCATCGTCGGCCTCTTCATCCGTTTTGACCGCCGCCGGGAGGCTGATTTGACAAAACTAATCCACCCGCGATTCCGGCAGCGTCTCACCGAAGGCTTCTCCCCGTGGCGGCGGAATCTGAAACGCGGATTCTGGTTGCTCGCGCTGATGCTGCTCTTTGTGGCCGTCGCCCGGCCGCAGAAAGGCTACGAGTGGCGCGAGGTAAAGCGTAAGGGCATCGACATCCTGTTCGCCGTGGACACCTCGCGCAGCATGCTGGCGCAGGATCTAACACCCAACCGGTTGGAACGCGCGCGGCTCGGCATCATCGATTTCGTGAACCGCCTGGAAGGTGACCGGGTGGGACTGATTCCGTTCGCTGGAAGCGCGTTCGCGCTGTGTCCGCTCACGCTGGATTACGAGGCGTTCCGCGAATCGCTCAACGCGCTCGATACCGATCTGATCCCGCGCCAGGGCACCGATCTGGCCAGCGCGATCAAGGAAGCGGAACGACTCTTCGACGAAAACGGCAACAACCACCGGGTCCTCGTCCTCCTAACGGATGGCGAGGATCTCCAGGGCGACGTGATCGACGCCGCCAAGGCCGCCGCCGGAAAAGGCATGGCGATTTACACCGTCGGTGTCGGTAGTCCGGGGGGGGCGTCCATCCCGATCCTCCAGCGAAACGGCAGAACGGATTTTGTCCGCGATGAAAAGGGGAACGTCGTGAAGACGACGCTCGATGAGACGACCTTGAAAAAGATCGCCGAGGAAACAAACGCACTTTACGTCCCGCTAGGCCGCGGAGCCGAGGGACTGAATACCCTCTATCAGGAAAAACTCCGGCTGGTCCCGCAGACCGAGCAGGACCAACGTATGGAGCGCATCCCGCTGGAGCGGTTCGAGTGGCCGTCAGGGGCGGCGATCGCGCTGTTGCTACTGGAGTTTTTCATCGGCGACCGTCGCCGGGCGCAGAAGGTGCGTCCGTTAGTTTCGGCGGCGCGAATGGCCAAAGTGCGGCCGTCAGCAACTGCCGCTTTTGTTTTTATAGTATTCGCCGTCACCGAAGGCCGCGCGGCGGAAATGGTGGATGCAAATCAGGACCCGCGGAGGATCTATAACCAAGGCACGGAAGCCTATTCAAAAGGCGATTTTACGAAAGCCTCCGAGTCCCTCCGAGCCTCGTTGCGGACTCAAGATCTGGCGCTCCAGCAGCGTTCTTATTATAATTTGGGAAATACACTCTATCGGACAGGCCAGGGCACTTTGGAGAAAAATCCCGAGGCAACGATCAAGACCTGGGAGCAATCGATCAAAGCCTATCAGGATGCTCTTTCGCTGAAAGGCTCGGATGAGGACGCCCAGTTCAACAAGGCACTCGTTGAGAAAAAGCTTGAAGAGCTGAAGAAGCAGCAAAAGAAGGACGACAAAAAGGACGATAAAGAAAAGAAGGACGACGAGCAAAAGAAAGATGACAAGGATCAGAAGGAAGATCAGGAAAAGAAGGACGGCAAGGATTCGAAAGACAACGAGGAGTCCAAGGATGGCAAAGACTCCGATGAGAAGAAAGATGGCAAGAATGAGGAAGAACCGAAGGATGGCAAGGAGTCCAAGGATCAGAAGGAATCAAAAGACGGCGACAAGCCCAAGGACGGAAAAGACGCGAAGGATGCCAAGGAAATGAAAGACGGCAAAGAATCCCAGGACGGCGAGAAAAAGCCTAGTGATGAGAAATCTCCGCAGGATTCAAAGGAGCAAAAAGAAGGCACGGAGAAGCCCGGCGAAAAACAAGATGGCGAAGTCGGCAGCGAGCGCGGGCAGAAGCAGGAGATGACGGCCGGGGAAGCCAAGCAGTTGCTCGAAGCCTTGCGGCAGGACGAACGCACGGTGATCCCGATCCCGCAAGCTCCGCGGCGCACTCGTTTCAACAACCCGGACAACTCAACCAAAGGCAAGACATGGTAAACTCCGTCCAATTTGCGAAGCGGATCGCTTCCTTCATGCTGGCGTTCGTTTTCCTAACGGCTTCTGTTTCCGCAGCGGAAGTGGCGGCGCAGCTCGACCGCGAATCCGTCCCCGCCGGCAACGGGGCGATCCTGACCGTGAAGATTTCCGGGGGCCGGGGAGGCCGGCCCACAATCCCTGAAGTGGAGAATCTCATTTTTCAAAGCCGTGGCGAAAGCACTCAGATGCAGATGTCGAACGGACAAATCACCCATGCCGTGACCTACCGGTATGCGGTGGGTTCCCACACTCCGGGCGACTATCGGATTCCCGCTATCGATGTCATGGTCGATGGGAAGAAACTCACGACGCAACCGCTCAAGCTCAAAGTTCTCGATTCCGGAGCGGCGCAAATCCCCCCAGGCAATCCGCCCGCCGCGCCGGGACCACAACCCGCCGCGGAAGCGGAGGAATCCGGTGAGGAGCGCTTCGGTTTTCTAACGGTCGAACTCGCGGATCACAAACGGCAGCACGTCTATGTCGGGGAAATTGCGCCGGTGCGCATCCGGGCGTGGCTTCCCGAGGGTGCGCGGGTCGGACTGCGCGGCGGGATCCAGCCGGAAGGCAAGGGCTTCACGCTTCACAATGTGAGTGAGCGGCCACAGGAAACCCAAGAAATGAGGGACGGGAAACGCTATAATGTCATCACTTGGTTCGGCGGAATTTCCGCGAGCAAGGCTGGCAACTATCCTGCGTCGCTCTCGTTGAATGCCACGGTTGCCGTTCGTGATTCCACGGCGCCGAAGCCACAGCGCAGGCGGATGGGAGGCCCTTTTGACGATCCGTTTTTCGACAACGTGTTCGACCAGATGAATGTGCCGATGGTCCAGAAGGACGTCACTCTCCAGTCGGACGACCAGGGATTCGAGGTCCGGCCGCTGCCTGCGGAGGGCAAGCCAGAAGGGTTCACTGGAGCTGTCGGGAACTTCAAATTCGAAGGCACGCAAATCCCTAACCTCTGGAAAACCGGCGAGCCCCAACAGATTGGAGCCAGGCTTAGCGGATCGGGAAATTTCGCGCTGATGCGAGCCCCCGAGCTGACTCCGGCGGGCGCGCTGAAATCCTATCCCGGCAAGGACGAGTTCACTGCTGGCGACCAGGCGTCGTTTTCCGGCAGCAAGGAATTTCAGTTCAGTGCCTTGTCCCGCAAGAGCGGGGATCTGGAAGTGGCGCTAACGTTCAGTTATTTCGATCCCGCTGCGGAGTCCTATCAGACCATCACCAGCCCGCCTCAAAAAATTCAGGTCACAGGCAGTGACATCATTGATACTGAACCGGCCGCCACGTTGCCAGCGATAGAACCTGAGAAGAAAATCGCGAGCCTCATCCCGCAGCGCCTTGAGTTGTCGCCGCGCGCCTTGCTCGTGCCGTTGGTTTCGCGGCCGGTTTTCATCCCGTTGTTAGTTCTCGCTGGGTTGCTTTGCGTGGTGGGGAAAATTCTCGCCTCGCTCCGGATCCGGCGGAGCGATCCCCACCGGATTGCGTTTGCAGCGACGGAGAAAGCGACCGCGGAAGCGCTCGAAACCGCAGGGAAATGCGCTGCGGCGCACGATGTCAGCGGCTACTTCGCGGCCGCGCGGCTCGCCCTCCAGCATCGGTTAGGCGCACGTTGGAACCAGCCGCCCCAAGCGATCACGCTCGCGGAAATCACCGCCCGCATCCCCGCTGACTCACCTGTCACCCGATTTTTCGCGGAGGCGGACCGACACGAATACAACCGCGAGGCAAACGGCGAAATTCTGTCGGAATGGCGTTCGCTATTGGATGATGCCCTATCTTCACTGACTCCCGCCACTCGCTAACATGATCCGGAATTTTCACGTAGGCCTGCTGTGTTATCTGCTCGGAGCGGGTGTCCTTTTCGCCAGTGAGTTTGACGATGCGAATAGACAATTCAAAACCGGAGACTTTGCCGGAGCTGCGGCCGCTTATGAAAATATTCTAACTCAAGAAGGGCCGCGCGCCGCCGTTTACTATAACCTGGGAAATACCTATCAGAGCCTCAAGCGATACGGTCCCGCCATTCTTGCTTACGAACGCGCCCGCCTGCTCATCCCGCGCGATCCCGATTTGTTAGCGAACCTCGCCCTCGCCCGCAAGGCCGCCGCCGCGGTTGAGGAAACCGGTCGCAACCCACGATTGGAAGCGGTGCTCGGCTATTTGAGCCGGAATGAATGGTCGTGGCTGGTCGCTGGAGCGGCGTTGTTTCTCGGCGGTGTCGCCGTGGTTGGCGGGGCGGTGAAGTTGCCGCTGCGCACGCATTTGTTTGTTTTCGTTTCCGCCGGTGTGGCGGGTCTCGTCATGGTTGCCGGAGCCACCGCGCTCTATCTGCGTCGCGATGAAGCGAGCCTTGGCATCGTCCTATCAGAAAATGCCACGGTCCGGCTCTCGCCGTTTGAAGGCGCCGAATCTCTCGGCACTTCCGGCCCCGGAAGGATCGTTCATCTTGGGAAGGAAACGAGCGGATTCCACTTTGCCGAATTCCCCGGCACCAACCTCCGCGGGTGGCTTGCAAACAAGGACGCTGCATCAATCGCGGGTGAAAAATAGGGAGTGGGGACGTCTCGTCCCTACGCATGGACGAGACGTCCATGCCCCTTAGGCAGGCTTGAGCAGATAGCCGCCGACCCAGCCTTCTTCGCCACGCTCATTTCGCGCCCAATGCCAGCCGTGGATTTGACGCAGTGACTCGATCCTGTCCCCCCGCTTGAGTGTGAGAACGGTGGGGTCGTAGATTTCCATCGCGGCGTAGCGCCCTTCGCCGAGGGGTTCGAGGATTTCCTCAGGGACATAGCCGTCATTGCCGTTACGATCAGTCGCCCAAACCCAGCCCGGCCAGGCTCTGTCGGCGATGCCGACGGTGACTTCATCCCCGGATTGCAGGTGAATGGGATCGCTATCCTTGTCCTCGTAGTCGGCGTTTGCGGTGAATTGGGCCATGGCTGGCTTAAGGAAAATCAATCAGGCGTGAAAAGGCCACAGGGATCTCAGGCATGAGCCGATTTTCATCAATACTCCACCCGCATCTGGGGGCGGGAGCCAGGAGAAGATGATGAGAAACGTGACTTTGAACTGCTTCGGTTTCCGGCCTGCGGGCGGAGGTGCGATGGTCCGCTGTGGAGTTTATCGGTAAGGTCATAAGCATGACGGACTTCATAATAGAACACCCCGACTAGGACAATCGTCACAACCGTTAGAGATGCCGTGATGATCCCGCCGGCGAACAGCGACCCGCCTAACACTTGGACCGCAAACAGAACAGTGATCATGATCCATGCAATGCATGAAATTGTCAGAATGACAAAGGTCTGAAACAGTGACCAGATGGGTTTCATCATGGTTAGATAAGCTTGCGGAAGTCATAAAGCAAACGATGAGTTGGCTGAATTTCCCCGGAAAGAAATCCCGTTTTTGGGGTTGACGCTGAGCGTCGGCAGGCGCCCCTCTTTACTTGGGGATGGTCGCCGGGCCGGAAAAATTCTCGAATCTAGTGACCTACCTCACCGGTTTGCACCAGACCAAGGTAGGCAGTGCTTTTACGGAGGTTCCGAAAGCGGGAAATCCGGCCACGCTGGAATCGTTTTTCGACGACGGCATCCAACTCCGCGAACCGGTGTGGTTCGGCGCGGTGCCAGGACGGGAAAAAGCGTATGTGGTGTTAGAGCACTGCGGACGGGCCTGGATCATCGAGAAAACTACGACCGGTGATGTGAGACTTCCGTTCCTGGATTTCAGCAAAGTCGTCCACGTCGGTGGTGCCACGGGCCTGCTGTCGATGGCTTTCCATCCGAAGTTTCCCGAAATCTTCGATATTTCATCAAGTATCAAATCGGCGGGCAGGGGAAAATTTCCACGCTCATCATGGAGCACCGGTTCTCGCAGGATCTCAAGGGTGACTCCGGCGAGCCACCGCGCGAAATCTTGAGGGCAAAGTCACACGTCGTCCTGCGAATTCATCACGACGAGGATGCGGAAATCTCGGTGAATGGAGTCGAAGTGGCCAATCTTCCGCGGTGGACGCAGGGTTATGTGGAAATCGGGCTGCCAATCGAAGCGGCCCGCGCATTGCGTCCCGGCCGAAACGTTATGGCCATCCACTGCCGGCAGAATAACGGTGGGCAATACATCGATGCGGGGACGTCTCGTCCCCACGCATGGACGAGACGTTCATGCCCCTTATGGAGACAACTACCAGTTAGCATCGGATAGAATTTTCGCCACCGCTTCCAGTTGGGAATAATCCTGCCGCCAGGTGGTGTACATAAAACCGCGCACGCCTTTCACCTTTGCGGCGGATGTTAGCCAGGCATTCACGTTAGCCAGGGGGTCGTCGTAAAAACCAGCGATGACCTGCGAGTGGCCGCGGGCGGAAAAGAACGCAAGGCTTTCTTCCCGTTTCCCGAAATTCCAGTTCATGATCTCCAAGCCGGGGGTCAATCCTTCCCAGGATTTCTCAAGCGAGCCGTTCACCAGGTAGTAGTCCTTCAGCGCGTTATGAGATGGGTCGAACATGTCATTCCATACCAGGATGCGACCGTCGGGCACCTGCTGGCGGAGGAGTTCCGTGCAGAACCGCAAATTGTCGGCAGCGATCTTGCCAGGGGTTTTGCCACTTTTCACACACGCGGGATCCCAGCCGAAGAGCCGCCACTCGTCATGGCTCATCAAGTGGGATTTGGTGCCCCAAAGTTTGACCACTTCCTTCGCCTGATCCCGCAGGAGATTTTGGAAGGCGGGTTCCTCGACACATCCGCAGACCTGCTCGTCGTAGATGATGTGGGTGTGGAAATACGAGACGCGTAGTTGTTCACCTTCTGCCAAGCCCTTCACCCTGAGCACGGGTGGCTCGTGCCACGGCGTGTAGGAACCAGGCCACGGCTTCGTGCCTGTTAGTGGGTTTCCCACCGGCTCGAAATCCGTGCCCTCGCGCAGTTCCGCTCCACCGTCGCGCTTAACGGTTAGAGGCGTGCCGTCGCGCCGCAGCAGATTCACCGGTCCACATTCCTTAACCGCCGCATCGCGCCACCAAAGCGATCCGCGGTGACCGCCCCAGACGCCGAAATAAACCGATACTTCCTGGCTGTCCAGAGAGTTGAAGGTGACGTCGTAGCGCACCCACGGCTGATCCGGCTTCACGCCGATGCTGGTCCACTGAAGGGATCTGCCGTTAGGGGAGAGAGCCTTGATCTCGGGCTTTCCTCCGCCGAGACCTTCGCTGCGGATGCTCACGGACAGGCGATATTGACGGAAGGGCGACACTTTGAGCTTCTCGTGCATCCGGGCGTTTACCTGCATCGGATTGCTCCTCATCGCGCCGTCTTCTGGAACGATCGTAGCGTCCACGTAATCCCAGCCATCCCGCGACGCCGTGCCGGGCAGCGATACCGGCAGGTCAGCCACGATCCGGGCGACGCCGTCTCTAACGGCGAACAGGGCGTCCTTGACCGGCAGGCCTTCCGCCAGGTTCGGTTCATTGAATAACAGGTCGTTCGAATAGCCGACCGGGAAAACTGCCGGCACCAGTTCGATCCCCAGGCGATCCGCGGTCGCCTTGACCTTTTCGACGTTCGGGCGATAGGCCTGCGTGACGGTCGCGAGTCGGGAGAATTTGGAATCCTGCACCAAGGCGTGGGTGTATCCGGCCGCCGCCGCCCTTTCCAACAGACCGCCAACTCGGACCACCTCCGACTCCAGTTGGAAGTTTGTGGGGACATAGACCCATCGCTCCATTTTTTCATCTGCCCGCGCGCAGGTGATGAGTGCCCATGCCGCCAGCAGTTTTCCGATCATGCGCCCATCAACGGGCGGACCGCGCAACTTCCTTCAACGCCGAATCATTTCGACCACGCCGGCAGGGTGTCGGCAAGGATGGCGGCGATCCTTTTTCGCTCGGGCGCTTTCAGCCATTCGAACCCCGGACCGTCGCCTGTTAGCGCGGTCCGCATTTTCTCAATCGTCCCGGATTTTACCCGTGCGGGCAGATTCGCGAAGGCAGCGGAGTAGATCATGTAGGAGCACCGGATTTTGAAGAGCCTGTTGTAGAGCTGAAAATCCGCGAGCGAGTGTCCGTCCTTGGACCGCGGGAAGCGTGCTTCGAAGGCTTTCTGAAAATTCTCGCCGCCCTCAATGCCCTCGCCCGGATCCGCCTCGTCCTTGAAAAAAAGGCAATCGACAATTCGATCCGCCATGCTGTCTGCCACGCGCCCGGCGGAACCTTGGTCGGGATCGGCCGCGGGGTCGAGTGTCCGGCCCAGAAACGCGGCACGCCGATAATGCAGGCTGGCGGCATTGAAAAGGTTGTGCATCCGGCACTGATGCTCCAGGACCATCAGCGCCAGGATGTCACTGGTGGGCCGCAGGTATTTCGAGACATCTATGTTGTTAGATAAATCCGGCAGATTGCTGGAGGCGGGTTCGGCAGCGGTGCCTTCCGTATAAGTGCGGTTCCCCAGATGGGGCAGCGAACTACGGCCTGTCACGTAGTAGCCGCCCCAGCGCGCGGCCAGCGGCGTCTCGTGATTGACCTGGCTGGTTCCCATCGCCAGCAGCGGATGGCCGTCCGGATCGGGAAATACCGACCGAACTTGCATCCCCGGCACGCTCTCGGTGCTCGACGTGCCATGACACGAGAGGCAGTTAGACAGGTCGCGCTCGATTTTCAAGCCGCCCGCAGCGCCGGTTTCGATCTGATAGAACACCGCGCCCAGCACCGGGTCTTGGACGATAGCCTCGATATGACCTCCCGGTACGTAAGCGACATAAGAGTCTTCGGAAAAATACAGGGCGCGGGGATTGCGAGGATGGATGAGAGCGTTCTGCTGGCTGGTTTTCGAAAAAACCAAGACCTGAGATTCTTCGGGGATCCGCAGTTGCTTCAGGACGAAACGGAGCCGGTCCAGCCCGCTCGCACCTTCAACTTTTTTTCCGGCAAGGATCGCTAGCGCATCCACGGGCTGCGTGTCGGAATAACGGATGGGTTCCAAATCCCAGAAGTCCGTCGCAGCCTCGGTGGTCTGAAATAGCGCCAGCAACGTCAAACTCAACTTCATGTCCGACCATACGTTGCCTGGGCGATTTTCTCCGCTTAATAATCCCGCGGATCAGCACGATGAAGAACCATCTGATAGCTATCCCGTTCGAAATGAATTCCTGCGGAAGTCGGGCGCAACTGCCAGTTGCCTCTAGCGACGGCATTCCTAGAACCGTTACCGTATGGATTACCAATCATGAGGGAGCCTTGTTTGGGGAAATACTGCCACGCCATGATTTTGACCTTCACGTTCGGATTCTGTCGCAAAGAGACCGCCACACTGCCGCTGAAGCTTCCCGAACTGATGCCTTTGCCGAAATCCAGAAACCATTCCTGCCGCGCTTGCATGGGGAAAATTGGATCGCTGCTAGAGACGATTTTATACATCCCGCGGAGTTCGCCGGATGGCGCGCCAGAAACGTCGGCACGGACAGCCGGAGATAGTAAAATGAACAATAGAGCGAATAGGAATGCCAAACCAGAACGGAAATTTCCTGAAGGTGAGTCAAGTTGTGTTTTCATTCCGACACTGTAGCGGATGGCGTGCCGTGACGGGAATCGCCCGTGGTTGCGAGGTTCACACGTGAGGGAAAGTCAGCGGATGCCGCAATCTGCACGACATAGGTTTCACTCTGCGCCCGTCAGTGAACCTCGGAGAACGACAAGTCCAAATCGCTCTCCAGCTTCGTGATTTTTGGCCGTTCGCGTGGCTCGATCAGCGCGATCGAGATCCCTTTTTTGCCTGCCCTCGCGGTGCGGCCGCTACGATGGGTGTAGTATTCCATCTGCTCGGGGAGCTGGTGATGGATGACAAACGAGAGTCCCTCGACATCGATCCCGCGGGCCGCCACATCGGTGGCGATGAGGAACTGAGTGCGCTCTTTTTTAAAGGAGCGCATCACGGTGTCCCGCTCCTTTTGAGTTAGATCGCCCTGCAGGACATCGACGGGGAATCCTTTGGTGGTTAGCTGCTTTCCGAGGATGATCGCGCCGGCCTTGGTGCGGCAGAAAATCACGCCGCGGTTCTCGTTCTGACGTTTGAGGAAGCTGGCGATGAAGTTGGATTTTTCGTCACGGCTGCAAATCACGAATTGATGGTCGATGTCGCGGTTCACGACGTGTGCCTTGTCGATTTTCAGCAGATGCGGTTTGCCCGTCATGCAATCCTTGATCAGCCCGTGGATCGCATCCGGGATGGTTGCGGAGAACAACCACGTGCTTTTCCTGGCCCGCGTGAGTCCGAAAATTTTCACCAGCTCCTTCTTGAAGCCCATGCTCAACATTTCATCCGCCTCGTCTAACACGAGATGCTTCACTCCGACGAGAGTGAGCGCCTTCTTGTGAATCAGGTCGATCAATCGGCCGGGCGTGGCGACGATGAGATGGGTGGGCCGCTGCAGCGCGGCGACCTGCTTGTCGAAGTCGTCACCGCCGCACAGGACCTCGACGAAGATTTTTTCGGAGAACTTGGTGTAGCGGAAAAGCTGCTTGCCGATTTGCTTCGCGAGCTCGCGGGTGGGAGCGACGACGAGCCCTTGGATTTCCTTGGACTTCGGATTTACCTTCATCAGCAAGGGCAGGCCGAACGCGGCGGTCTTGCCCGTGCCGGTCTGGGCTTGGGCGATCAGGTCGCCGCCATTCTCTAGCAAAAACGGGATCGCCTTGTCCTGGATTTCCGTGGGATGAATGATGCCGAGTTCCTGCAGGCCCAGCAGCAGGTTGGCGGGAATGCCGAGGTCTTTGAACGTTTTCAAGGTGGTGGATCGTGGAGATTTCCCCGCCGTAAGTTCGGCGGGCGGGTGATTGAAGTGACCTTGCACCGCAGGGATTGGTAAGACGAGCCATGAAAAAACGGACCCCGAAATCCGTGCTCCCTACCGCAGATGCAATGCGCTAGATAGCCGGGGACATGAGTTGCATCGCCGGACTTTTTAGGGTTTTCGCCGTTTTTTTCCTGATCTTGGAAATGGCGCGGGCAGGTGAAGCGAGCTGGGACGAACGCCTTGCTGCCAGTTTTTCCGGGCGACTGAAAGAGATTGAAAAGGAGCTGGCCGCGCTGGCCCCTCAGTTAGAGAACTTGCCGGGCATCCCGATCGACGACCAGGGCGGGACTGGCGGCTACGCGGGCGTTTATCCGTCCGCGACTCCGGAGGGGGACGCCAAGTGCGCCGTCGAAGTCCGCTGGACCAAGAGCGCGATGGTGGACTTGGTGGCACTGGTCCCGGCGCGACGCTACGACGCGAAGGGCCTCGACGCGCAATACGGACTGCCCGCCGCCTTTACGGTGGAGTTGATCGATGCGGAGGGCGCGGTCGTCCGCCGCGTGGCCGGCGAGCGAGATACCCGGGCCAATCCGGTGCGAAAAGGCCACCCGTTCGTCTATCGGATTTCCCCGCCGGTCGAAGCGGCAGGGTTGAGGGTTTCCGGCGAACGACTGAATCCAGACTCAGAGGAGGAGGCGACCTTCGTCCAGGCGTGGGCGGAGGTGTTAGCGTTTGAGAATGAACGGAACATCGCCCAAGACAGCGAGGTCCGCAGTCTCGGCGGGGGAAGCCCGACCGCTCCCTGGCAATGGAGCGCCGGGTTTCTGGTAGATGGCCAGGTGCCCTTGGGCCTGCCGGAAATTCCCGCGGAGGAGCACGCGAACATCGGCTGGCTTTCGGAGGGCCGGAACTCTGCGAACGAGGCAGTGGCGCTTTACGTGGATCTGGGTGAATCGGTGGAGGTGGAAGCCGTTCGACTGATCCCGGCCAAGCGTCCGACGTCCGACCTGCCCAGTGGATTTGGGTTTCCCCGGAAGTTGCAGATTGCGGTTTCCGCGACCGGCGAAACCGGGGCCAAGGGTGGCTGGTCGGTCGTCGCCAGCCGGGAAATGGCCAACCCGGGCCACAATCCGGTGGAAGTCAGCTTCGCCAAAGTCCGGGCGCGGCATGTGCGGGTGGATGCCACGGAGTTGTGGAAGGCGTTCGACAGTTTTCCCGCATTTTTCGCTCTGAGCGAGGTAGAGGTTCTGTCTGGAGATCGGAATTGGGTTGCAGGAAAACCTGTGCGTTCGCCCGACGGAATGCTGAATATTTTCGCGCCCGGCGGGAGATCGTGGACGCCCGCAGCCCTCAGCGATGGCTTCGGACCGGACGGCAAGCTCGTCTCGACCCGCGAGTGGATGCTCCAGCTCGACCAACGGCTCCGGCTCGAAACCCGGCGGCACGAATTGCAGGCCGAGGCCGCGCGCTTGGTGAGTGGCTGGCGGCGGACAGGGCAGACGGGCATCGTGGTTCTGGTTCTAGCAGGCGCTTTTCTAATCGTTGTTTTACCGATCCGCTACCGCCTTCAGGCTAACCGAGAGCTAGTGAAAGTGCGGGAACGCATCGCAGGCGACCTGCACGACGAGGTCGGAAGCAACCTGGGCAGCATTCAGATGATCGCGGATTTGGCCGAGGGCCGGGCGGGACCTTCGGACGAGCTGAAACGCATCCAACGCATCGCGGCGGAAACGGTGAGCGCCGTGCGCGACATCGTGTGGTTGCTGCGGCCTGAAGGGGACCATCGCATCGCCACGGTGGAGCACTTGCGGGAAACGAGTTCGATCATGTTAGAGACGCTGGAATGGAAATTTTCCGCAAACGAGGAGGCCTGGCAGGTGGAACTCCCCGAGGAGGCGACGCGGCACTTGTTCCTGTTTTTCCGCGAGGCCCTCCACAACATCATCCGCCATGCAGGGGCGACGAAGGTCGAGATCCGCGTGGAGAAGACCGATGGCCAATTCCACCTCACCATCACCGACGACGGCGTCGGCATCGATCCAAGCCGGCTCGAGCGGCCGGCGACATTGCGGGCGTTGCGTCAGCGTACCGAGGCGTTAGGCGCTGAGCTTGAAGTCGGGAGCAGTCCGGGAAATGGGACGCGGCTCGCGCTCACGGTGCCCTTGGCGCGGAAGCGTGCGCGGGAAAGACCGCACTCGGCGACCATCCCGTAACATTTAGATTCTCATCCGTATTTGCGTGCCCGCCCCATCACGTCTTGTGGTCCGCAGGCTCCAAGAAATCCATGGGCGTTTGTAAATTTGGTTCTTGCCATTCTTCTGGAGATTGAACGTTGTCAGCCAGTCCGCTCCGGCGGACGAGGATTTCTCAACCTCTCGCACAAAGCGGTCGGCATCGACCGCAACGATGCCGCCAAACCGACCCAAAGGCCGGGGGGGCGGCGGCGCATGTCCAGGTCGCCTCTTCGGGGGAGGCTAAAGGCCGTTGCGGTCGACTTAGTGCGGCTTTTTCACTCCCCGTCCACCAGGAAGGACCCATAATTTTTCCTTTCCTCATGAAAACATATCTCCCGTTCGTTCTGTTTGCCTGCGTCCAATACCACGCTTTAGGCACCGAGGCCCTTGTATCAGCCCCTACCGCCCGATCCCGCGC
>JANMSI010000177.1:0-7789 GCA_031389115.1 Akkermansiaceae bacterium | reverse complement strand
CAGGAGCCGATGAACTCGCCAAGCGTTTTCAATTTCTACACACCGGTCTATCAGGCACCGGGTGAAATCCGCACCGCCGGTCTGGTCAGCCCGGGCTTCCAGATCGTCAACACCTACTCGGCGGTCTCATTTCCGAACTTGCTGTGGGACTATCTGCACGACGGCTTCAAATCCGGATGGACTTGGGAGTTCCCGATGGACTACAGCGACACGCTCTTGCTTACCGAGAGCCCCGCCGCGCTGGTCGATCACATCGATCTCCTCATCTGCGCCGGCAACCTAACCGCCCGCACCCGCGGCATCATGCTCGGCGCTCTCGCGGATTCTTCCCTCAATTCGAACGATCGCGTCGCCCTCGCCATCTGGACGGCGATGACCAGCCCGGAAGGGGTTGTGCAGAAGTGAAGTGGTTAGAAGTTATTCGTTAAATGTTATATGTGAACGGCAGCCTCTTCCCTTTTAACCCATAACTCTTAACGTATAACTCCATGATTCGCTCCCGCCGCCAGTTCCTCGGAGAAACCAGTTGCGCCGCCATCGGCTCGGCTTCGATTCTCTCGACCTTGCTCAACCTGACGATGGCCAACCACGCCGCGGCCCAGGGCGGATTGCCCGGCCAGCGCAAGGCGCTCGTTTGCCTGCTTCTATCCGGTGGCTGCGACACGTTTAACGTCCTCATTCCCCGCGACCAGCCAGGTGGCTACGATGAATACGCGGCCTCACGCTCGGCGCTGGCGATCCCGCGCAACCAGTTGCTGCCGCTCAATTTCACCGACAGCCTCGGTCGCAGTTTCGGCCTGCATCCCGCCTGCACCCGCCTGGCGGAAATGTTTAACGGCATGGGCGGGGACACCACCAAGAAGCGCCTTTCCCTGCTCGCGAACATCGGCACGCTGATCGAGCCGATCGCCATCAAGCAGGACTACCTCGATGGCAACGTCGCGATTCCCAAAGCTCTGTTTTCCCACCGCGACCAGATCGAGCAATGGCAAACCTCGGTGCCGCAGGGGATGTCTGTTCTATCAGGTTGGGGCGGACGCGCGGCGGACGTCATCCACTCGGCGCTCAATACCGAGCAAACCGGCAGCTACTACATGCCGATGAATTTCTCGCTCTCGGGAAATGCCGCGTTCCAGATCGGCCAGAGCGAGGGCCAGTTCGTCATCACCAGCGGCGGCGCGCTTTCCTTTACCGGCAGCAACGGGAATTCTGCGGTAAACCAGGCCAAGGACCAGGTGCTGCGCTCGATGGTGGCCAGCCCGATCGAGAACCACTATCAGAATCTATTCCAGCGCACCCACGGCCGGATCACCTCCAACAGCATCGAGCGCGGGGCGGAGTTTCAAACGAGTTTCGATAGTCCCGGATTGATCAATGGCCACAATCTCGACACGGTTCTAGCAGCCGCCGGGTTTCCGAACCACTGGCTGTCCGATCAGTTCAAGGCGGCCATCAAGACCATCGCCATCCGCGAGGCGCTCAAGCTGCGGCGGCAGACGATCTTCATCGAGTTCGGCGGTTGGGACCACCACGCCGAACTGCTCACCAACCAGCGCAACATGCTTCTAACGCTCGATGCCGTGCTCTACGCTTTCCAGACATCCCTCGAAACGCTCGGCCTCGCGCAAGACGTGGTGACCTTCACCTGCTCGGATTTCGGCCGCACCTTGCGCTCTAACGGCCAAGGCACCGACCACGCGTGGGGCGGCAATCAACTGGTCATGGGCGCACCGGTTGCCGGCGGCCAGATCCGCGGGATCTTCCCGTCGCTCGTCATCGACGGCCCCGACGACATCGGCCGGGGTGGCCGGATTCTACCGCAACTCTCCGCCGATGCGTATTTCTGCGAACTGCTGCGCTGGTTTGGCGTGACCTCGGGCGACATGGAGATGGTCCTGCCTAACATCCGCAGCTTTTACGATCCGGCGAGCGCCACGAATCCGGTGGGGTTTCTTGCCTGAGAGTTCCATGCGCCGCCTGTTTCCCATCGCCGTCTTGATTCTCGTTTTTGCCTTGGTCGCGATACTTGCCTGGGTTTCCAACCACCTCGATTTTTTCAGAAGTCCGCGGCCTGCGAATCCGGTGCAAAGCGAGTCAGAATTAACACCCCCGGAAATCCCCACCGCCAGCGAATCCCTGCTAACAGGCTACGGCGATCCCGCGACTCCCCCGATCGACGACCTGCGGAAAATCCAGCATGTCGCGGTCGGTTACTTTTCGCTGGTGAAGGATGCGCAGCGGTTTCCAATCGGCGGCAACGAGGATTTCTCGGCGGCACTCCGGGGTGCAAATCCCAACCGCGAGGTCTTCATTCGGCCGGGCAATCCTATCTTCTCTCCCGCAGGACTCTTGCTCGACCGCTGGGGCAGCCCGCTGATCGTCCACCCGCAGGCATGGCGGGAACTGGAACTTCGTTCGGCCGGTCCGGACCGGATTCCGCACACCGCCGACGACCTGCTGCTGTCACCCGCCGGGAGCTCCTCACAGGCAAGGTAAGTCGTTCATTAGAAACCCGTCCCGCAGGCGCACGAAGAGGCTTGCGCGGGTGCCCGTCGCGGGCCACCCTTTTCCACTAATTTATGAGCGAACGACGCGTCGTCATCACCGGCATTGGATGTATCACCCCGTTAGGCAACGACTTGACCAGCACTTGGGAAGGTCTCAAGACCGGACGCAGCGGGATCCGCACCATTTCTAACATCGATCCGACACCCTTCGATTGCCGGATTGCGGGCGAGGTAAGAGACTTCAATGCGGACGAATTTTTCGGCGCTCCCAAGGACGCGCGCCGCTCGGACCGCTACGTGCAATTCGCCGTCGCCGCCTCGAAAATGGCGATGGAGGATTCGGCGGTTGACGTTTCTAAAATGGATCCGCGCCGGTTTGGCGTGATGGTCGGCAGCGGCATCGGCGGGCTGGCCACGCTTGAGCGCGAACACTCGACCTATCTGAATAAAGGCACCAAGCGGGTTTCGCCGTTCACGATTCCGATGATGATTTCCAACATCGCCAGCGGCATCATCTCGATGGAGTTCGGCCTGCTAGGACCTAACATGGTGATCGTCACTGCCTGCGCGACCTCGAACCACAACATTGGTGAGGCCTGGCGCATCATCAAATTCGGCGATGCCGATGCCTTCCTCTGCGGTGGCGCGGAAGCCGCGGTCCTGCCGATGGGCCTCTCCGGTTTTGCTAACATGAAAGCGCTTAGCACCCGCAACGATGAGCCCGAGCGCGCCTCACGGCCGTTCGACAAGGGCCGGGACGGCTTCGTCATGGGCGAAGGGGCGGGCGTGGTCGTCATCGAAGAACTCGAACACGCCCTCAAGCGCGGCGCGAAAATTTATGCGGAACTGATCGGCTACGGCGTCAGCGCTGACGCGTATCACCTCAGCGCACCCTCGCCGGATGGCAGCGGTCCGGCATACGCGATCCAGATGGCTCTCCGTCACGGGAAGAAAAATCCGCAGGACGTCGATTATCTCAACGCCCACGCCACCTCCACCGGACTCGGCGATGTGGCGGAAACCAAAGCGATCAAGCTGGCATTCGGCGACTATGCTAACAACGGGCTGATGGTGAGTTCCACCAAGTCGATGACCGGCCACATGCTCGGCGCGGCCGGCGGAGTGGAGCTCATCGCGAGCATCATGGCGATCAAGGATGGCGTCATTCCGCCGACCATTAATGTGGACGATCAGGATCCTGAGTGCGATCTCGATGTGGTCCCTAACACCGCCCGCGAGGTGCCGGTAAGGGTCGCCCTCAGTAACAGCTTCGGCTTCGGCGGTCACAACGCCTCGGTGCTCGTCAGCAAGTTCGAGTGAGTCTCCGATGGAATCCACGCCGGAAATTTCAGGCCGCATTATCCTCGTCCCGACACCCATCGGAAATTTATCCGACATCACGCTCCGGGCCTTGGAAATCCTTCGTGCCGCCGACCGCATCGCTTGCGAGGACACCCGTCATTCCGGGCAGCTGTTAGCGCATCACGGGATTTCCGGCAAACCGCTCGTCTCGCTGCACGAGCACAACGAATCCCGCCGCGCCCCCGACCTCATCGCCGCCGCGCGGGCGGGGGAAACCATCGCCGTCATCAGCGACGCGGGGATGCCCGGCATCTCGGACCCCGGCTACCGGCTGGTGCAAGCCTGCATCGAGTCCGGCACTCCGCTCGAAGTTCTGCCCGGCCCATCCGCCGTCATCACCGCGCTCATCGGTTCGGGATTTCCCTGTCACGCTTTTCGCTTCGGTGGATTTCTCTCGGTGAAATCCGGCAAACGCCGGAGCGCTCTAACCGCCGCGCTGGACTCGGGCGAAACCGGGATTTTCTTCGAGTCGCCGCACCGCATTATTTCCACGCTGGAAATTCTAACCGAAATCAATCCCGCTGCCCGCGCGTGCGTTGCACGCGAACTAACGAAAAAATTCGAGACTTACCACCGGGGCACGGCAGCTGAGGTGCTGGCGCATTTTCAGAGTCACGCGCCCAAGGGGGAGATCGTGTTGCTGGTGCATTCTGAAATGTAGTTCAGGACTTCAGTCCGTTCTTTGGGAATCATCAGACGGACTGAAGTCCTCGACTACTTTTCCAACACCTCCGCCGCCGTCAATCCCACCCGGTCACCCAGCCCGAGAACAAACCCATCCGTCAATCCCGTTTTCCCAGGATTTCCCGAGATGTAGCGGCGGTAGTGATCAAGCTGGGCCTCGCTGCGCACGATGTGATCGAACGTTTCCGCCTGCCAGAGACTGCCGGAGCGTTCAAGCGCCAAGTTGATCATCCGCGCGCTGGCTCCCTTCCACCGTTGGAGGATGGATCCCAAGGTGTGCTTCTCCAGCGGCTCCACCAGGGCGTGGAGGTGGTTGGGCATGATCACCCATGCGTCTATCCGATCATTCGTGCCGTGGCCTGATGGGAGTTGCGTGACGAGTGTTTCAGCGATGGACGGACGGGCGAGAAGGCATTCGCCGTGACCCGTGTCCAACAGCTCGTGAAATCGCGCGGTGAACTCGCGGTGGAACGCTGTCCGTTCCGTATCGGCGAGTTTGTTAGGACTGCCATCGGGTGGCAGGCCGTGATTAGTGAGCCAGAGCGAGCGTTGTTCTTTCCATCGTTCCATCACTGGTTGCGGGACTGAATCCGCCAGGCGGGTGGTGATGAAATAGGTGCGGTTCCATTGCCGCCAGTGGGGAAGATTCAGCTGGTGCCGGTGGACGGATTCATCACCGTCGTAAGGCGTGAAGGGCATGGATGAACGTAGTGGAGGACTTCAGTCCGCATCAATGAAGAACGGACTGAAGTCCTGGACTACTTTTTCAAGCCAACGTGATCCCCACCGGGCAATGGTCCGAGCCGAGGACATGCGGCATGATTTCCGCGTCCTCCACGCGGCTCATGAACGGTGTGGAAACTCCGAAATAATCGATCCTCCAGCCGACGTTGCGCTGCCGGGCTCCGCCGCGGAATGACCACCAGGAATAGGCGTCCCGTTTGTCCGGATAGAAATGGCGGAAGGTGTCGATGAAACCTGCGTCTAGCAGCTCGCCGAAGCTGGCGCGCTCCTCATCGGAGAAGCCTGCGGAGAAGCGGTTTTCCTTCGGACGCGCGATGTCGATTTCCTGATGGGCCACGTTCAGATCGCCGCAGAAAATCACGGGCTTGGTGGTCGCGAGATTGGCGACGTGGCGGCGGAACGCGTCGTCCCAAGTCAGCCGATAGGGGAGGCGGCGGAGTCCGTCCTGCGCATTGGGCGTATAAACATTCCCCAGGAAAAAATCCGGATACTCGAGTGTTAGAATGCGGCCTTCCCTGTCGTGCTCGTCCATGCCGAGACCGACACGGATGTCGAGCGGTTGCTCGCGCGTGAAGACTGCGACGCCGGAATAGCCGGGCTTTTGCGCGGAATCCCAGTAACCGTGATAGCCCTCCAACTCGGGCGGGAGCGTCACCTGCTCGGGCCGCGCCTTGGTTTCCTGCAGACACAGAATGTCCGGTTTTTCCGCAGTCACAAAGTCGCCGAAGCCTTTGCCCAGCGCGGCGCGGACGCCATTGACGTTCCAGGAAATGAGTTTCATCGGCGGGAATTTTTCACCTCACACCAGCAACATGCAATCGCCATAGCTGAAAAACCGATACCGCGCTTCGACGGCTTTCCGATAGGCCTCCATCACCAGCTCCTGCCCGGCGAACGCGCTCACCAGCATGATGAGCGTGCTTTGCGGCAGGTGGAAATTCGTCAGCAGCGCACCGACGACTCCGAACCGATAGGGCGGGTGGATGAAAATGTCGGTCGCGCCTTCTCTCGCTACGAGTGGTCGGCCCAGAGCCTCTAACACGCGGGTTACGGTGGTCCCCACGGCGACCACCCGGCTGGCGGCGTTGATCTGCTCTGCGGTCTCCGCACTGACGATGTAGCGCTCGGAATGCATGATGTGGTCGGCGACGACCTCCGCGCTGACCGGGCGGAAGGTTCCAACGCCGACGTGGAGCGTTAGAAAAGCGTGCGGGATTTTTTTCAACAATTCCGGCGTGAAATGCAGCCCGGCGGTGGGCGCGGCGATGGCTCCTTCCTCGCGGGCGAAGACCGTCTGATAGCGCTCGCGGTCGGCCGGCTCATCGTCGCGGCCCATGTAGTGCGGCAGCGCGAGGTGGCCGTGTTTTTCCAGGTCCACCGGCGCTTCCCAGCGGATCAGGCGGTCGCCGTTTTCGAAGACTTCGGTCACCACTCCCGTCGTGCCGCCGACGCTGACGGTGCGCCCGGGTTTCATTCGTTTGCCGGGCCTAACAAGGCAGCGCCACTCCAATGCGGACAGCCGGTCGAGGCAGAGCAGTTCGATTTTCCCGTCGTCGGAAAATACTCTCGCGGGGATCACCTTGGTGTCGTTAAGCACCAGTAAATCATCGGCCCGCAGGTATTCGGGAAAATCCGGGAACCTCCGGTGCTCGATCACGCCGCTGTCCCGATGGATCACTAACATCCGCGAGGCGGAACGGTCGGCGAGCGGCCGCGCGGCGATCAGATCGTCGGGCAAATGGTAGTCGAAATCCTTGGTGAGCAGTGGCATTGCCAAGCGTAAGATGTCTCGATCTCTAACTGCAACCCGGACCTTGCGTCCCGAATTCTCCCTTGACGATTCTACATCCCATCGGAGTTTCCCCAACCATGAGTGAAAAGAATTTAGTCTCCAAGGAAGCGGTCGATAAACTGAGGGAACTGGCGGAAGCCGCGCGGACCTGCATGTTCGCCACCCGGCTGGCGGAGGTTCCGTTCCAAGTTTGCCCGATGTATTTGCAGCAGGTGGACGTGCAGGGCTGCCTGTGGTTCTTCAGCGGCGCGGACAGCGAGCACAACGCCGCCGTGGAAGCGGATTCGCGGGTGCAATTGATCTTCAGCGAGCCCAAGGACACCAAATATGTCGTGGTTTACGGCAACGCCTCGGTGGAGACGGATCGCGGGAAAATCGACGAACTGTGGAACCAGATGGTCAAGGCGTGGTTCCCGGACGGGAAAGACGATCCAAATCTAACGCTCCTGAAAGTCCGCCCGCTGAAGGCGCATTATTGGGACACGGAAAACGGCAAAATGATCACGATGGCGAAGATCATGATCGCATCGGTCACAGGCACCATGGAGGACGGCAGCGTCGAAGGGGATTTGCAGGTGTGACCGTGGCGGGCGGTTTCAAACCCCCACACCGAGAATAAAATGCAAAGAGGTGTGAAAACCCCCCCACCCATTACCCCCACCCCCACACCCCGTCCACGCTAAGCGTGGGGGGGGCATAA
>JANMSI010000163.1:0-11489 GCA_031389115.1 Akkermansiaceae bacterium | reverse complement strand
TCAGGACGGCAGCTTCATCGACGGCAGTGACGCCCGCACCGAGATCTTCGAATACATCGAAGCCTACTACAACACGCACCGCAAACACTCGTCCCTAGGCTACCAAACCCCAGCCCAGTACGAGGCCCAAAACCACTCTCTTAACTAAACCAACACCGGTCCAAAAATCCGTTGCATCTCAGTCAGGATGTCGCCTAGGGTGTGACCTTCGTGTGGCGTTAGGAGAACATGGACGTGGTTGGGCATCAGCACGTAGTCGCCGAGCGTGAAATGCTGGCCGTCGAAATGGTGCATGGCTTTCACGACGGTTTCCCAGAGGGTCGGGTCTTGGAGGGCGCAGGAACCGTAACCGGCATCCAGCCAGAGCTCCATTTGGGCTGGGAAACTTCGCGTTGTAGTCCTTTTGAGTTTCGGTATTCCACGGCTTCGGGTGGGTTTCCAGCCACGTCGCGCGTTGCTCTTTCCACTTTTTCCAAACGGGCGCGGCCACGGAGTCTGCGAGACGGAAGGTGACGAAATACGTGCAGCCGGACTGTGACCAGTGCGGGAGGATGCGCCGGGTTTTGAGGATCGGGGCGGATTTATCGAAGGGCTTGAGGGAATGTGTTCCGGCTGTCTCAGCCGGATCTTGCGGTGGCTCTGCTTCCGACTGAGACAGTCGGAACACATTTTCAGGCGCATCGGGGTTGGCGATCATCTTCTTGCATAACGGAATCCGGGAAACGCTCTCACCAGCCGCCGCATTTCCAGTTTCATCAGGTTCGCGGTGACGACGTGGGCGGGCAGGCCGCTGCGCTCGATGATGAGATCCACGGGCGACTCATCCACCGTCACGGCGGCGAAAACGGCGGCTTCCTCCTCCGGCAGTTCGGGGATTTCCGCAGCGGGTTCCGCGATGCTGGCCTTGCGGGCGAAGGGCAGCTCGCCGAGGTCGTCGAGGAGATGGCTGGCATCGGCGACGAGAGTTGCGCCGTCGCGGATGAGCTGGTTGCAACCGGCCGAGGTCGGTTTGTCGATCGGGCCGGGGACGGCGAAGATCGGCTTTCCATACTCGGAGGCGAGATTCGCGGTAATTAGAGAACCCGACCAGGCGGGGCATTCCACCACCAGCACCGCTCGTGCCCAGGCAGCAACGATGCGGTTGCGCATGGGGAACGTCTGCTTGTCGGGCGCGGTGTGGAGCGGGAATTCGGAAACCACCGCGCCGAAGCCGTTCGCGATCTTTTCCGCGAGGGCCAGATTCTCCTGCGGGAAAAGTTTCGCCAAGCCGGAGCCGAGGACCGCGATGGTGCGGCCGTTGGCCGCGACCGCAGCCTCGTGGGCGGCGGTGTCGATGCCGCGGGCAAGGCCGGAAATGATCGTGAAGCCCGCCTGCGCGATCTGGTAGCTGAGTTTTTTGGTCGCTTGGGTGCCGTAGTGCGTGGCCCGCCGCGAGCCGACCACGCTGATGGCATGCCGGTCGCGCGGTTCGAGTTTTCCCCAGACATACAGCAGCAGCGGCGGATCGTAGGCCTCCCGCAGCGGGACGGGGTAGTCGCCATCGTCTTGGGTGACGATGGAAATCCCGCGTTCGCCGGCTTCGCGGAGTTCGGTGAGCGGGTCGGCGTGATCCTGCCAGCCATGCAGGATTTTCGCGGTTTCCTCGCCGATGCTGTCCACCCGCATCAGTCGGTCCTTGGGTGCGCCGAGGATGGAAGCCGGGTCGCCGAACGCTTCGAGCAACCGCCGGACCCGCACCGGCCCGATCTTCGGCAGCATGTTGAGGGCGACGAGGGCTTCCTGATTGGTCATGAGGCGCGAAGGTTGCCGATAGATGACCCTCGCGTCAAAGGTGGAACTATTTCGCCGGGGAAAGTTTCTGGAGCCGGTCGCGGATTTTCCGAATCGTCTCCGCCGCCTCTGCCGAAGCCGACGTTTCCAAAGCAGCCAGTGCGTCGGCCACCTGCGCATCGGCCGCCGCGACTTCATTGATCGTCGGCGTGGCGTCGTCAGCAGTCACGAGACGGTGGCCATAGAGGTAATTTCGGTTGGGGAAAACCTTCGCGAAGTATTCCAATTCCCCCGCTCCATGCGAGCTGGAGGAAAGGTAGCGGCTAAAAACCTCGCGCTCCGTCGGCCGGGTGATGTCCAACCGCGAGAGCAACGACGCCCGCTGCTGGGGAGCAAAACTCATCCATTGAGGGTCCGCCGCAAGCGCGGCGGTCAGCAACGAGTGATCCCGCAGGACCATCCGGTCCAGCGACATGAACGCCGCCGGACTGATATCGCTGTCGCTAGCGTTTTCGGTCAGTGACACGAGCCGGGAAAATATTTCCGCTCCGCCCACTTCCACGGCGATGTCGAAGGATTCGAGAAACCCAGCCGTCGGCTGATTCCGCCAATGCGACTCCAGAAGATCGATGAACCACCCCGCTAGCTCACCACGCAGGTCACCGTCCAAGTCGTTCCAAGCCAGATTGCGCAGGGCGATCGCATACTCGTCCGGCGAAGTCCGCCGTTCCATGATCGAGCGCGCCATCTCAAGCGCGGCCACCGGATCGACGGAGGGAAGCAGGTCGAGCAAGGCAAGTCGCATGGTGGGCACCAAATCCATCATTCCGTCAGCCCCGACGACGAAGGGCAGGCCGAGCGAGGCATTTTCCCCGGATTTCAAGAAAGCGATGATGGCTGCCGCTGCTTCCTCGTCGGGCAGCTCGCGGATTCTGGCACGCAGCGCGCGCAGAAGTCTCGCCGCCTGTTCAGGACTCGCGTTCGCACGGAAATCTTTGAGAAAATCAGCGATGAGCGGCGGAATGGCCGATCCGGTGGCTGATTCCAAGGCGGCCCCCTCCACACGTCCACCATTCGCCTCGGACGGCCGGGTTGGTTGCGGTTTAGCGGGCTCCGCGGGTCGGTCCGTCTGGTGCGGACCGGCGTCACGATGCCCGGTGGAAATCAGGAAAACGACGACCACTCCCGCCGCGATCCCCAGAGCGATCCACAGGCGTGCCGCAGACGAATTCATTCCCCGTAACCAGTCACTGCGATGCTAAACCGATTAAAGGTTGCCCGATTGCTTCGCGCGGTGTCCCGCATCTTGAGGTGCCATCCCCCGTTGGGCGCGTAGCCGCGGAAGGTTTTCGTGAAATTCGCGCCGCTGATCACAATGTCGCGGGATGAATCGCTGGACGCCTTGTTAATCCAGCGGATGCGGCCGCTTGGCGACCGGAGATACACGTCCATATCGCCGCGGCGCGGAGTGGTGAGCGTCATGCTGAATTTGAGGCCGGTGATGGTGTCGGAAAACCCGGATGAAGTCGCTTTCCGAGTCGAGTAAGTGCTGCCCCCATCCGGCAGATTCAACGGGCTGGTGTTGGCGAAGGTCCGGGTGACGGTCTCCAGTCCAAGCGCGGCGGACGCCATGCTGTTCGAGTTGTCGTTCAGCGCATAAACGCCAGCGGTGGCGTAGCTTCCGGAAACGAGGATCCCCGCGAGGAACGACTCTTCACCAGCGGCATCCTTCACCAAGATCGGGCCGCCACTATTTCCCTCGCCGGTGGAAATATCGTCGAAGCCGTAGTAGGCATCGCGAAGTTGGTAACCCCTATCGGTAAATGGGTCGGTGCCGTACTGGTAGCTGTCGCCCGAGTCACCCGTGTACTCGATGCTCGCCGGATAACCGACGATCTGCTTCTGCTGGGTCGAGCGGATGACCGCGCCCCCATCCGGCCAGTAGCCGACGGCGGGGCCGAACGACGCCGCGCCGTAAAGCACCGTGAAATCGTAAGAAAACGCTCTGCCTGAATCCGACCCGTAAGCCGTCGCGTGGTCCCCATAGTTTGTGAAATACCGGAAACCGCGCGGCGAGGCACCGAAGGCCGGATCGGGAATGTTGGTGTCGTGATAGGCCCGGTAGAACAGGTAATCCGTCGCCCAGACGCCGTTGTCATAGAAGAGATGGCCGCAGGAATAAATGAGCCGCGGATCGCGGGCCACCACCCCGCTGCCGCGATACCACCCACCCCCGACGAAGCTTTCCAAGTAACCCGTGGATTGGTCGAACAGACCTCTTTTCGAGTAGTTCACATCGGCAGATCCTTGCGGGCCGCAAAGGATCGACAAGGATGCCAGAATTCCGGTTCTGAATGGATGGTTGATTGAAATGAGCGTGCGCGGTTGAGACTGATTGTTTACAAAACCAAATAGATATCAATTCGCATTCCGCGAAGTCAAGCAACGTGTTCCCGCTGAAACAGCCGGAACGCTTTCCCGGGTTCAAGCCAGCGCCATTAGCGACGCATCCCAGTCCTTCCACACCGGATCGAGGCCGCGCGCCCGCAGCATCGCCGCGACTTCCGCCGGGCTGCGGGTGTCGTGGATTTGAAATTGCTCGGTTGCCTTCTCGCAGCCGGATTTTTCCTGAAGCTCCACGCGCCGGCCTTTTACTGTCAGGTGCAAATCGTCGCCGCCCGCCCCTGTATAACCCCCCGGCTCCGTCTTCGCGCCCGCCGACATGTGGGTCACGCCGAGCGTCGCGATCGCATCCCGCAGCGGCGCGGGCTCGCGAGTGGAAACGACGATCCCGACCTGCGGAAACAGCAGCCGGAAAATCGTGATCAGCCGCACAAACGCCTTGTCCGGCAGGTAAAGGTCCGGGTCCGGCTGGTATTCGTAATTTCCCGCGTACGGCCGCATCCGCGGAAACGCCACGGTGAATTGCGCCTTCCAGCAATGCTTGTAGAGGTGCTCCAAGTGCGCGCACAGCGCCAGCGCCTCGAATTTCCAGTTCGCCAGCCCGAACAAGGCACCAATCCCGATCCGTCGGAAGCCGCCCGCATACGCCCGCTCCGGGCAATCCAGCCGCCAGTCGAAGTTCTTCTTCGGCCCCGCCGTGTGAAGCTGAGTGTAAGTCTCGCGGTGGTAAGTTTCCTGGTAAACCACCAGTCCTTCCGCGCCGTGGCCGACGATTTCCGTGTATTGGTCGTCCTCCATTGGCCCGACTTCCAGCGCCAGCGTCGGGATGAGCGGCTTGAGCGTGTCCAGGCAGTTTTGCAAATAGCCTTCGGACACAAACTTCGGGTGCTCCCCGGCCACCAGCAGCACATTTCGGAAACCCAGCCCGTGCAAATGCCGCGCCTCCGTCACCACTTGGTCCACCGTCAGCGTCGTCCGGAAAATCCCCGCATCGCGCGAAAAACCGCAGTAGCTGCAATTGTTCACGCACTCGTTGGACACATACAACGGCGCGAACAACCGCATCGTCTTGCCGAAATGCCGCCGCGTCACCTGCTGGCTCCGCCGCGCCAACGCCTCCAGCGGCCCGCCCGTTTCCTCGGACACAAGCTGCAGAAACCGCCGCATCAAAGGAGTCGGGCGCTTCAAAAGTTCAGGAAAAACATCTGCAAAAGCCATCGCGGACGGAACGTGCTGCTTCAGCACGCCGACGTCAAAGGTGGTTTGCCGCCATTTAAAGGGAAGGGACGCCTCGTCCCGTCGCATGGACGAAACGTCCATGCCTCCCTAGCTCATGAAGCCCGCGTGAATTTTCGGTGAAGGAGAGTTTCCGAGTCGTCAATCTCCGCGCGGCGGGAGATGACACGGGATGATTCGTCAACTTCACCGGCTCATATTCATCGCGGGGATCACCGGGCTGCTCGCGCTGGCGGTCTGGCCGTATCACGATGGGGCGCTGCGTTACGGCTTGCCGCTCGCGGCGCTGATGACTTGGGCGGCGGGGCTGGGGTTCTTCTGGCAGCGGAAATTTTTGCGGGCGTTTCTCCTGATGCTGCCGCCGCTGGTGGCAATCCCATTTTGCCTGCCGGAAAAGCCCATGGACCCGAAAGACCTGCGCATCCGTTACCTCGCAGCGATGGAACGCATGGAAGGAACCCGCTACGTCTGGGGCGGCGAGAGCCATCGAGGGATCGACTGCTCGGGGCTGCCGCGGCGGGGAATGCGCGATGCGTTATGGGAAACCGGCATGGAAAACGGCAACGGTGCGGCCTTCCGCGAGTGGGCGCGGCAGTGGTGGTTCGACACGAGCGCGAAGGCTATGGGCGAGAACTACCGGGGATTCACCCGGCGGCTGGGAATCCGTGGGAAATTGCGGGACTTGGACATGAGTCAACTTTCACCCGGCGATCTGGCGGTGACGGCGGATGGCCGGCATGTGATGGTTTACCTCCGCGACGGGAAGTGGATTCAATCGGATCCGCTGGCGGCCAAGGTAATCATCGGTCATGCGGTGCCGGATGAGATTTCCTGGTTCAACTCGCTGGTGACGATGCACCGGTGGATGGTTTTGGAGTGAGCCGGTCAATTGGATCCATGATGTCCAACAACCCGTGTTTCCGGACAGCCGATACGGTCACCCCTCTCTCTCCGACCGGCTTCACACGGCGGCGGTGCCGACGACGTCGCGGACACGCCCTGCGATCACATCCGCCAGGTTCGTCTCGCCGTCCTCGCGGAGGAAGTCGCAATAGTTCGAGGCGACGGCTTCCAAGTCAGGAAAGTATTCGGCACCGAGCGTTTCGTAGCCGGTGAGCGCTTTTTCGAAATGGCGGCGGGCCCATGAGCGGTCGCCTGTGTTAAGCAGGGCCAGCGCGAGATTGTTGTGCGACTGAGCGGTGTCGGGATGATCCTCGCCCAGCAGGCTGCGGCGGGTTTCAAGGGCGATCATGTGCATTTCCCGGGATTGCTCGTAGAATCCGGATGCCTGATACAGTGCGCCCAGATTGCTGGAAACCGTGGCGGTCTGCTCGTGCTCCTGGCCCAGTTGGGAGTGCAGGATTTCCAACGACCGCAGAAAATGGGTTTCTGCTCCTTCCAGATTGCCCGAGGCTTTGGCGATGAAGCCCAGGTTGTTGGCCATCGCCGCGATGTCCAACAGCAGCGGGGGATCGTTTTTTTCGAAATAATCAATCGCCCTGGTCCAGTGACTGACCGCTCTCTCCTCATCGTTGAGACCATCGTAGGCCGCGCCCTGCGCCGCGTGAAGCCGGCCGACCTGATCGAATCGGTCGGGCCGCTCCTGCAACTGATCGATCGCTTGGCGGTAGTCTTCGCGGGCTTCCTCAAAGTTTCCCAATTCGCGGTGAATGTCGCCCCGGATTTCGAGCGCTGAGGCGAAGGCGTCGATACTATCGAGATCGGGGCCGAGCGCCTGCTGACATTTTTCAACCGCAGCTGCGGCGGCGTGCAGTGCCTCTTTGAGGTTTCCAGCAGCGCGCAGGGATTCCACTCGATCTTGAAGAATGCCAATGAGGGTTGCGGTGGGAGAGTCCATAAGTGTTGGGATTGAGGACATTATTCGCCATTTCTATCGCCTGACGAGCGGAAATCTCGCTCGGGAGAAAGTCTTTCCATCAATTCGACGCGGGAGGTGGGAAGCGCGCCAAGGGCGTCCCGCAGCGATCGCGCTGCCGGGGATTGGTGATGGGTGATGCCGAGCAGGCGGGCCAGTTCCGATTCATAATGGAAGAGCGCCCGCAGGCCTGGGGGGGCGGCATCGAGATGATCGAGCGCCCGTTTCAGCAGGTCGTGCAGCGCGGGTTCTGGATGCTGGGGCTCGACCGCCGCCTCCAACAACTGGCAGCAATAGGCGGCGAGCAAGGTGGAGGTGTAGTTCCGCCGGAGGCCTTCGCGCCATTGATGAATCACGACTTCACGGAGGGTGTGCAGTTCGCTCCGCCGCGATTGGCTGAGGGTGATTTCTCCGCTGAAAAACAGGTCGAGCTGACCGGCGAAAGGACTCTTCGGCCGACGGGCTCCCTTGGCCACGGTTTTGACCAGTCCGTGCGCCTCGGTGAACCAGTGGACGATCAGGCTGGTCTCCGTCAGGCGGGTGAGGCGAATCACGATGGCTTGCGTCGAGGTCACGGCGCGATCCTCGGAAAATCGTTCTGGAATAGCGATGCCGAACGCCCGGTTGACGGCAGACGAAGTGCCCTCATGTTCAAATGGCCTAACGGACTTCTGCCAAAACGTGGTCAAAAGTGCCGAAAAGGTACGTTGACCAATCAGTGATTAGGCCATGGAATTTAGGTTCTTCCCTGTTTAAGATCTAATTGTTTTTTTGAGGATTATCCGGTCAAATCAAACGTGGCGCGTGGTCGAGTCGTTTTCGGGCGTAAATCACTGCTTGGAGCGCCTTGCATTTCGTAAAGGTTACCGCGTGGCGGACGTGTGTGCCACGCTGGGGTGCAGCAGCCGGTACCTGCATACCCTTTTCGTGAGGGATATCGGCCTGCCGCCGAAGCATTGGATGAAGCTCGAGCGGATGGTAGTCGCCAGGAGGAAGCTGGAAGGCGGAAAATCCCCCAAAGAGGTGGCGCGGGACTTGGGATTCATGTCCGTCCACACGTTCTGCCGCCAGTTCCACTTGTTCTATCGGACCACTCCCGCCCGCTTCCAGAGTGATCGGCAAATTTTTGATCCACCGAATGGCGGGGACGCGGATGATGGACCCGCCTGAGCCGGCTATCGCTTGGGGATCGCCAAGGACTGGCCGGGGCGGATGAGCGTGCCTGAAATGCCGTTGGCACTTTTGATGGCGGACACGGATGAACCGGTGCGGCTTGCGATGGCGGAAAGGGAGTCGCCCGGTTTCACAACGTATCGGGCCGGTTTTGGCTTCGCTTTAACTTTCGCTTTGGCGACGACCGGTTTCGGCTTGGGCTTGGCTTTCGCCACCGCCTTCGCCGGTTTCTCCACGGGGCGGGTCGAGCGAACGACAACCTCGCTGGATTTTACCTGAGCGGGCTTGGGCCGGGTCACTTGCGTTTGGGAAATGACCGGGGCTGGCTTGGGGTTCGCCGTTAACAAGGGAATCGAGTTCTGGGGCGGTTGGTCATTTTTCGCAATCTCGGGCAGCTCGTCGGATTTCCTTTCGTGAGGCGACACTGACCCGCCGCTGCGCCGCCACTTCGAGGGGTTGTCGGCCCATTCTTCGACGTAGTTGCCACGGCGGTCGAAGGGTCCGGTGCTTGCCTGCGGGCCGCTGCCACCGCCGCTGTCGGTGTTGCCACAGCTCGAAAGGGCAAGGACCATGGCGCACGCGGAGGGGATCCAAAGAACCGGTTTCATGCGGGGATGATGAGCGATGGGTCGGGTTTGGCAAAACATTGTTAATTGCGCCGAATGTTTTTCCCTACGGCCAAGACGCCTCGGTTGGAACTTGGAACTTGCGCCCTGCGCCGCCGGATGGCAGGAAATCCGGTGCTGGGTCGTGAGGGGCATTAGCTCAGTTGGTAGAGCGCTTCGTTCGCAACAAGAAACACACTTTGTTCCAATGTTGTCCCGCGTATTCTGAGTTTCGCAACCCCTTAATAAGTGAGCTTTTACGAGCTTGGAGTGTTAGCCCGAGTAAACACGAATACGCCTGTTTTTTTCCGCTACCGTATAAATTGACCGTGTAACGACAAGAAGCGCAAACGTTTGGGTCTAAAATAATCTGCTCCTCGGAAGAATCCTCTAGCCATCCTTTGAAATCCGGGTTGCCATCAGCAAAGCGAAAAATATTCATTAAGAATGAAAATGTTACCCGGAGACTTTGACGACCTTTTGCGACTCGCAACTAATTGGGCAGAGGAAAAAGAAGGACTGATTATTTCTTGCGGTGAGGCCCTTTCGGATCAGGGTTTGCTCGACGCGAAGCTGATGGGGGTTGCAAGTCCAGAGAAAATTCGACTGCTCAAGGTAAAAAGCATTCCAATTCCGACCGATTCAATCTTGAAAACGGCAGCTCATCAAACCGGGCTGATTTCCCCAGAAACGGTTGGATTGACTTTGCGATACGGAATATTTATCCGGGACGACTGCTGGATGAACCGCAGTCTGGTCGCACACGAATGCGTTCATACCTCACAATATGAGAAATTTGGAAGTATCGAGGCATTTTTGAGACAATATCTCGGTGAGTGTTT
The DNA here is from genome assembly GCA_031389115.1 of Akkermansiaceae bacterium. GTDB lineage: Bacteria > Verrucomicrobiota > Verrucomicrobiia > Verrucomicrobiales > Akkermansiaceae > Luteolibacter. The sequence continues at coordinate 1,584 of JANMSI010000163.1, read as the reverse complement.
TAATGTCGGATATCCCAATGCGCCACTGGAACAAGAAGCCGTTTTAAAATCAAAACAGATAAGTAAAAACAATTCAGACTCAAGAGGTTAGATTGAATCGCTATGTGGCCCTTCAAAAAAGAGAATAATCGTGAGAAATTCGTTCAAGAATTCACGCACGCCATCGCGCAGACATGGCTGAATATACCTCAGATCACAAGTTTATTGCCTGATAATCTAACGACTTTTCGATTTGTTTTCAACAGTTATTTACTTGCTTTGATATTCCACGAGCTAGAATGCGGAAAGTGTGCGAATGCAGATCTGCATCTCCTGACTTCTGCTTTCCCAAAATCCAACGAACCGCAGAAAATATCTGATGTATTAATTTCGTCAGTCGACTTGTGGGATTTTCCTGAGCACATTCGGGTTATATCTGGCTTGAAGGAATTTCCAGATCATTGCTCCGATCTGGAATTGCCACCAAATCTCATTATGCTTGGTGTTTACTTTTCGCGAAGCGCAAAACTGAAGAAATATTTAGATCAGTCGCTAGCAATCGGCTCGAATACTACGGAATGGGACACAGACCAAATATTTATCGCTTCGGGAGTTCAACTGGTCAATCAAATTTTCTCCGAAACATTGGAGTCAGCTAAAAATGTTCAGGAGTATGCAGCAATAACATTAAATAGAGCCGCGATTTTTCAGGAATATAGCCGCTCTCTCTACAGGATCGTTCTGCCTATCTCGAAGAAACACTCATCACATTGCTGATACAAAACTCCGCTGTGCGATTGATAAAACATTTTAGAATCATAGCAGCAAAGTGAAATGCTGTTAGTGATGACGCGTTTAAAGAAAGGCGCTTACGGGCGGTAGTATAGGCGAGTGTTCGACGCATCGCTTGTTGCGAGATTCGCTCGACTAAAAGCGTTCTAGTTGGACTTTTCCCGTTGACGCGATGCTAGCATCTCATGCGACTTGCAATCCTTATAGTTGCGATCTCCCGGCCCTAGCCCCGGAGTCCATCCGTGAAGGATTGTAAACACCACAAATTCCTCGATCATCCGCTTTCGCTCCCGAAAATCGCGGTTGCCCTTCCATTCGTAGGCATCGCGGAGAGCACGCGCCACCGAGGCGTGCAGCGATTCAACTTGGATATTGGCCACCTTGGTCCAGTCCCAGCACTTCCCGAAACCCGCCCACAGGCGCCAGCGCTTGAAGGCCTTGGGCCGTTCCTTCGAAAGGTACTTGGCAAGGTATGGCGTCTTTTCCTTGGGAATTCGCATCACGTGAATCCTCCCCCACCCCGAGCGCTTGGAAAGTTCCCGACATTGGTTTACGTCAATTCGCTTGTTCGTCAGGAGGTGGACATGCAGCCCGTGTTCCTTGTGAAGCTCGAAGATCCGCAGGCCGCACGCTTCAGGCCACCGCCGGCGGAGAAGGGTAAGAAGGTGGTTCCATCTCTTTCGAGTAGCCACAAGGTCGAGGACCTCCGCGAAAGTGAAGGTCCAGAAATAGAGTCGCCCCTGTTTGGCGAGGCGATCACAGGATAGAAGGAAGGCAGCTTCGCTTTTAGTCATGGCTGGATATGGGGTGTTG
>JANMSI010000135.1:0-82969 GCA_031389115.1 Akkermansiaceae bacterium | reverse complement strand
AAATCAACTTCATGGTCGGGCAGGCCTTCGCCATCGCTGCGGCGAGCTATTTCCCGCTGCTGTTCATGAGCGTCTGGTGGCGGGGCATGACGATGAAAGGTGCCGCTGCCGGGATGCTCACGGGCGGTCTTTGCGCACTGTTCGCGGCTGCTGCGACCAATGTCAGCAACCTGTCCCTCGATAAAGGTCCGATGGGTCAGTTGTTTGCGGGATTCGCTCCGATGAACCAGTTCTGGGCGGCTCATCCGTTGCTGCGCATTCTCTGCGAACAGCCTGCCATTTGGACGGTGCCGCTTGCCATCATCCTGATGGTTGTGATCTCCAAATTGACACGGGAACAGATCCCGAAAGATGTCCGCATGAAGATGCTGGTGCTGCACGCACCCGAGGCACTGGGGCTGAAACAAGAGTATATTCAAGACCATCAGGGATCAACCCACTGAGGCCTGGAGTTCCATTCAGTTGTTCGCCGCGTTTTGAATCTTGTCGCCGGTTCTCTCGACGTCCTGTCCGAAGCCGCGGGCGGTGCTGCACGATGAAGTGGCTCCGGCCGCGAGGAGGAGGGCCGCCCCGGTGGCGATCATGAAGAGTCGGACAAACGGGCTGGTGTTCTGGCAATTCGTCTTAGCGATGAGGATTGGGTTCATGGTGAGGCCCGTTTCGCAAGTCCTGCGCCAGAATTTGGAATAGCTACAACTCTTTCAAAATAAACCGCTATGACCCTGCCATCCGGCAGCAAACCCGAGGCATTCATATTGCATCTTGCACGACCAATCTGAGCATCACACCATCCTGCACGACGGGCATGATCCCAGGTTGTGCAAATCGCCACCCAAGTCACTGGCGTTGAATTCCTTGCCTATTCAACAGCCGGCGGTACGGCGAATGGTAAGAAGGCGTAGATCCCACTTCGAAAAATTGCATGGATATTCTCATTGTTGACGACGAAAAGTCGATTCGGTTGACCACGTCGCTGGCATTGGAAAGCGAGGGTCATTATGTGGAAACGGCTGAGGACGGCAGCCTTGCGCTACGCAGGATCAAGGAGGAAAACTTCGATCTGGTGTTTCTAGATCTCCGCTTGGGAGACGAGGACGGCCTGGAAATTCTACAAAAAATTGTGGCGCTCAAGCCGCAGCAATTGGTCACTATTTTCACCGCCCACGCCTCGATTCCTACCGCTGTCAAAGCGACCCAGCTCGGGGCATTCGACTATTTGGAGAAGCCCTTCACGCCCGATCAACTGCGCGCTATTTTGATCAAGGCTCAGAAAGCCCTGAGGACTCAGGGCGAAGTGGTGCGCTTGAAAGAGACGGTCCAGGAGCTGAAGAGCGAGGTCCGCCACGCATCGCCACCGCTCCGGTTCTCGTCTGAGGACGCCAAAACCCGGGAAGAATTCGATATCCTGTTTCGCGCCGCGGCGACGAATGCCTCGATTCTGATTCTCGGGGAGAGCGGCACCGGAAAAAGCGTGATCGCACGGGAAATCCACGACCGGAGCCATTTGCGGGACAAGCCATTCGTGACGGTAAGCTGTCCCAGTCTCTCGAAGGAGCTGCTGGAAAGCGCCCTTTTCGGCCACATGAAAGGTTCGTTCACCGGAGCCATCAAGGACACGTGGGGCAAAATCCACGCGGCGGACGGGGGCACCTTGTTCCTTGACGAGATCGGCGAACTGCCGATGGAGATTCAACCGAAACTGCTGCGGCTGTTGCAGGAGAGGGAATACGAACGGCTTGGCGAAAACAAGGTCCGCGAGTCCAACGTGCGCGTCATCGCCGCCACGAACCGCGACCTGAAGACGTGCATCAGCGAGGGGCATTTCCGCGAGGATTTATACTACCGTCTGAACGTCATCAGCGTGACCGTCCCGCCGCTGCGGGACCGCTCGGCCGATCTTGCGCGTTTCGCGAAGGACTACCTCGACTTCTTCGCCGGCCAGCTCGGGCGTAAAATCGAAGGCTTCAGCGACAGCGGACGCAGCGCCCTCATGCGCCATCCCTGGCCCGGAAATCTGCGGGAACTTCGCAATGCGATCGAGCGGGCCACCATCCTGGCCCGTGGATCGACGGTAGAAGCGGAAGACCTCCCGCGCCCCACGCCCACGGTTGCAGGAAGCGCTCCAGACCCGGGCAATCTAGGAATCGGAGGCGAGCACAGCCTGGATGAAATCGAGCAGGCCCATCTCACGAAAGTGCTCGGCTGGGCACCCTCGCTCCACGATGCGGCTTCGGTCCTCGGCATCGACAAGGCCACCCTCTACCGCAAACGGAAGCGATTTGGTATCGATTGACCCCCCACCTTGACTACCCATGCTTCGCCTCCGCCTGCTCTATGGCCTCGTCACCATCACGGTTCTGCTCTGGGGCGTCGGTGCCGCAGCGTTGATGCTGACGCGGGACTCTGTGACCCGATTCGATCGGCGGCTGCGGGCAGATTATCGCGCGATCGATGCCTCGCAGAGCTTTAGAACCTTAACGATCACACTTAACACCACTTATCTCCCGCTCCTGGCAGGTCCGCCACCGGAGCAACCGGTCAGCCGCGCGTTTTACGACAAGGTCGTTCCCCTGATAGAGGAAAAACTCCACATCATCCACTCAAGCGATCGTCACGATCAAAATTGGGACGGCGTGGTTGCGAGGCTGGATCAAGCGCTCGAATTGTATCGCACTGGATACGAACACTATTTCAGCGGGAAAGCGGTGGATCGCAGCCAGCGGGAGAGACTCCTTCAGACCATGGCCGCGCAAACGCAGCGGATCATCGACCTGACGGATAATGTGATTACTCTCTCTGAGGATAAGTTTTTTTCGGGAGCGGACCGACTTGGGAAGGACTCCGGCAAGAATACGTTGTTCGTGGTAACCTTGGTTTTTTTAGGGACGACCGTCGCGGTGCTCGTTTATTTCCAACTGGTCCGGCATTTGGTGGACCCTGTGGTTTCCTTGCGCCGGTCGATCGAAGAGATCCGCAAGGGCAACTTCGAGCGGATCCTGCCGCAGCCTGCGCATGACAGCGAGTTCTCGAATGTCGTGTCTGCGTTTAACTCCATGGCGGTCGAGTTGAAGTCGAGACGGGGAGAAAGCGACGAGAATCTGATGCGGGCAAAAATGGTCAACAGCGCCATCCTCGAAGCAATTCCGTCGCCCGTGTTTGTCCTCAGCGATGAAACCGGCATTGTACAGATCAATCCCGCAGCGGAGAAACTGGCCGAGAGCCTGGGCGTCACCGGTCGATTGCCCTTGAAGATTCAGCACATCCTCGATGATTGCCGCGAGACCTCGGCTCACTTCCTTCCAGAAGACCCGCGGGAAGCGCTGCTGTTCCGCGTGCATGAGGAAGAATTCTACTATTTGCCCCGGATCTTCCGCTTCGAGGCCGAGAGCCGGGCGGAATCCGGCTGGGCGGTCCTCCTTCACAATGTCAGCCGGATCCGGTGGCTCGATGACATGAAGACGAACCTACTCTCGACGGTCAGCCATGAAATCAAGACGCCGCTGACCGGCATTCGCATGGTCCTGCACCTGCTGCTCGAAGAACGGACCGGCCGGCTCGACGAGATGCAGAAAACCCTGGTGGCATCCGCGAACGATGACTGCGAACGTCTGCTCGCGACTTTAAATACCCTGCTGGATCTTTCACGGGCGGAGAGCGGTGCCACCCATCTTTCCCGCGTTCCGATGATCCTGCAGGACTGCGTGGTCCGCGCCGCTCACCTTTACGAAGGCGCGGCTGCGACGAAAAACGTGCAGCTTCAGATCGAGGCAGGCATCAATGAATCGACCGAAATTTTAGGCGATCCCGTGCGCTTGGACGAGGTCATGAACAATCTCCTGGCCAATGCCATCAAGCACAGCCCGCCCGGCGGAAAAGTCATCGTCCGCCAGTCCCGACCGGACGCTGACCACCTCCGGGTATCGGTCATCGATGAAGGGCCGGGCGTGCCCGAAACGTCCCAGAGCCGGATTTTCGAGCGATTTTACCGTGCTCCGGGGCAAAAGTCGGATGGCGTCGGACTAGGGCTTTTCATCTCCCGGGAAATCATCAGGGCGCATGAGGGCCGCATCGGACTGTGCGAGCGGACGGAGGAGCTAACCGAATTTTACATTGATGTCCCAATCGCCTGACACGGAAAATTCGCTGGACGGCACCAAGCTGAGGGTGCTCGTCGTCGATGACGAGCCCACGCTCCGGCTGGGTTTCGCTTATGCCCTCTCCAGCCGGACGACGACCGTCGAAACGGCGCCCACCGGCCAGCTTGCGTTGGAGCGGATCGCGGAGATGAAATTTGACATCATGATCCTCGATCTGCGGATGCCCGAGCTGGACGGTCTCGGCGTGATCGAAACTCTCCGCGGCCAGGAAAATTACATGTCCATCGTCCTGTGCAGCGCCGCAATCAGTCCGCACTCCGCCTTGCAGGCGATCCGCCAAGGCGTGTTCGATTTCCTGCTCAAGCCGGTGCGCCCCGTCGATCTCCGGGAGGTCGTGGAGTTCATCCGGCAGCCCGGACGAGGATCGCTGGCCCGAGCGATGCACGCCGCCCGCAACCGGCGACCTGAGGAGGCCATTTACATACTCACTAACGAAACTTCCCGCTGCCCGCAGGCGGCCGGTTGGTTAAGCGTGTTGGAATCGCTGCACGATCCGGAGGTCGCAACGGGTGGGATCGTGGCCAATGCGAAGCTTGAGGAATCGATCCGCAAAAATCTCCCTTTCCTAGCGTTCAACCCCGTCACCTCCGCATGAGCCGCTGCATTTTGCTGATGAATCGCGCATCGGGAGGAACGCATCGGGGCCTCCAGGCGGATGAAGTCCGCCGCTCGGTGGAAGCGATTTTTCAAGAAGCGGGCCATGAAATTTCATCCTCGCTGATCGAGCCGGGGGAAATCGACGAGACCTTGGAGCGAGCCATCGCCAAGGCACCGGACACCCTCATCGTCGGCGGCGGAGACGGCACGGTTTCCGCCGCAGCCCGCCACCTCGGAGGCACCGGGATCGCCTTGGGCATCCTGCCGATGGGCACGTTCAACCTAGCCGCTCGGGATTTGGGTGTGCCGCTGGAAATTCAAGATGCCGCACGCTTCCTCACGACGGCGGAGGTGATTTCCATCGATGTGCTGGATGTGGCGGGTCACGCGTGCCTGTGTACGACCATCCTTGGATTTTACCCGGAGTTCTCGAATATTTTCGAAAAGCGCGATCACGGCGGGCGTTGGTGGAAGAAGTCCATCAAGCTCCTCACCGGGCTGCGGCGCACCTTCATGAACGCGCGTCCGCTGGCGCTTTCCTGGGAGGGTGACGGCGGCACCGGGAAGGCCCGCACTAAGTTTTCCGCGTTCGTCCCCGGACGCTACAAGGACAGCGCCGGCCTCATTCCCGCTCGCACGGATTTCGCTTCCGGCAAGCTCACCGCTTACATCGGCACGCATCGCCACCCCTCCGAGGCGCTGCGGGGAATCTTCGATTACGCGCTGGGCCGCCACGAACAGAATCCCGGTTTACAACTGGTAGCGGCCAGCCACATGACGCTGCGCGCATCGCGGCGGAAAAGTTGCAATGCCATGCTGGATGGGGAAATCCTCCGCCTACGCTTCCCCATCAAGCTGCGCATTTTACCCGCGCACCTTAAAGTCCTGACAAGCCCGGACATCCTCACCGAAATTCCACCGGACCGCTGATGACTCGCATTCTTCATTTATCCGATCCCCACTTTGGAGCCTCAGATCCGACCGTGGCTGCCGCATTTCTAAACCGCGCCGCAGCGATGGAGCCGCAGCTCACGATTCTCAGCGGCGACCTCACCATGCGGGCGCGGCGGGGCGAGTTGAAGGCCGCCAAGGAATTTTTCGACCAGTTGCCGGAACCGCGTGTGCTCATCCCCGGCAACCACGACATCCCGCTGATCAATCAACCGTTTGACCGCTTTTTCCACTCCTTCGGACGGTTTCAGGAAACCTTCGGCGGGGAGCTTGAACCCGAGCTGGTCGCTTCCGGCGTCCACGTGGTGAGCGTGAACAGTTCACGGCCGTTTGGCTTCCATTCGGATTGGTCCGAGGGCCGACTGTCCCGGCGGCAGCTCGCGAGAATGAAGCAGAAATTTCAGGACGGGCCAGCGGGACATTGCCGAATTTTGGTGCTCCATCACCCGCTGCTGGCGTTGCAAATACCCGGCAGAGCCGTCGTCCGGCCGTTAATGGAGCTGATGCAAGTCCTCGAGGAGGCCCAGGTCGATCTGGTAATGTGCGGGCATTTTCATCGGTCTCAAATCCGTGCGACCGGCCTCAGCGGGAGCTGGAAAACCATTATTTCCCAGGCTCCCACGGTTTGCTCAACCCGCTTGCAAGGTGAGCCTCAGGGATTTCACGAGATTCGGCTGAAGGAAGATCGCATCGAGGCGGTGCACCATGTTTATCAATCCAGCGTGTTTGTCGAAGCTGGCGCCTGGTCGTTTGCCAAGGGTTCGAACGGCTGGGGTGATGTTTCCAACGCTACAACCTCCGCCGACGTTCCTCGTTGAAAATCGAGACGATCATCAGCCCGAGAAACAGCGCGAAAAGTGTCTGCGAGATGCCAGCGGCGGTTCCGGCAAGCCGGGTAAATGCAAATACGCCGGCAATCAGCGCGAGTATTGAAAAAGTGATGGTCCAGTTAAGCATGAGTGTGGTGGGTTAATGTCATCGTTTGCAAGATATCGGCCAATGTGGATCACGCGTGCTGAGTCACTGACTGGAAATGACCTGCGCGGAAACCGAAGCTGCCCCTGTCATCGAAGGAATGGGGATTTGCATGAAAATGACATGCACTCTGCATCGGGCGCGGTATCCCGGGCAAAGCGAAACATTCTCCATTGTCCTTTCGGCCCGGATATTTAGCCTTTGGCCATTCCGCTGCCCGTAAGCAGCGACTCACCCGCATTTTTCCATGGCCAGCGCAACTCAACGACCTACTAACAAACGCGTGCTTCTGATGGGCACCTGTCTTTGTGATGCCTTCTATGATGATGTCGCCCGGGCGACCGTCGAAGTCCTTGAACATCTGGGCGTAGTCGTGGAATTTCCCGAAAACCAGACGTGCTGCGGCCAACCTGCCTTCAACTCGGGTGACTGGGTCTCGTCGCGAAAAGTCGCCCGCCACTGCGCGGCTGTCTTCGCTGGAGACCTGCCGGTGATTGTCCCGTCCGGATCCTGTGCCGCGATGAATTTCCACGGCAATCCGCTGCAATTTGAGGAACAGCCGGACGCAGCGATCGACTCGCTCGCCAATCGCACGTGGGAAATCATGGATTTCATCGTCAACGGCCTGGGCATCACCCAATGGCCCGGCAAATTCGCAACGCCCACCCGGATCGCGTTCCATCGCTCCTGCCACAGTCGCGGCACCGGCAGCGGCGGGGCGACGCTTCAGCTTCTCGAATCCATCGAAAACTCCGTCGTCACCCCGTTCGGTCAAGGGGAGCAATGCTGCGGCTTCGGCGGCACGTTTTCGGTTACCTTTCCCCACATTTCGGGACGCATGGGATCGCTCAAACTCGATCACATCCTTGAAACCGAGCCCGATCTGCTGGTCAGCGGCGACATGTCATGCCTGATGCATCTAAATGGCCTCGCCGTCACCCAAGGCCGTCCGATCAAGCATCTTCACGCCATCCAAATCCTAAGAGATACCCTGAAACCCGCCTAAATCCCGCTTTCACCGGGACTGTTGCCGTCCTACACTCGCCATATGATCGCTCTTGATCTCATCACCTCGGACCCGAACCAGCTCAACGGCCAACCTTGCCTGCGAGGCCTGCGCCTGACCGTCAGGCAGGTGATTGAAATCGCCGCGCTTTATCCGGATGCCGCCGAAAGACGCTCGGAATATCCCGAACTCGGTGACGAGGATGTGAAACAGGCGCTGCACTACGCGGCCCTTCATCTGCCCGACCCTATCATTGATCTCCCCGGTGATGCGCTGGTTGCTTGATCAACGCCTTCTGCGAACAGCGGTTCTCCTGCTCTGTGAAAACAATGAGAACCGAATCCTGGTCACCCTCGACGCGGATTTCCATGCGTTGTTGGCGAAATCAGGTGCTCGAAAACCATCGGTGATCCGTATCCGGGAGGAAGGACTCAAAGGGCAATCGCTTTGCCAACTCATCCTGTGGCTTTGGGTTCGATTCGCCGAATCATTGTTGCGAGGTTGCGTCCTAACGGCCACTCTCACCCAAGCCCGCTTTCGTATGCTTCCCATCAATTCCTGGACCCCAAACACACCATGATCGGCATCCAACCCATCGATCAATACGCCCGCGACATTTCCGACGAGAAGCAGCACTCGGTCATTGACGGTTCCGCCGCCGGCACGGACAAGCGCTATCACGTCCTCCACCAGGACTATCCAGACCCAGACGCCCTGCGGAAACTGGCCGCCGCCATCAAGGATCACACGCTCCACCACTTGGGCGATTATCTGGCAAAAGCCGAGCAAGCCCTCACCTCCCGCGGCGTCCACGTCCATTACGCCGCCACCGATGAGGACGCCCGCCAGGCAATCCTCTCCATCCTGCGCGGACACGGCGTGACGCGACTGACGAAATCCAAGTCGATGGCGGCGGAGGAGATCCATCTCAATCCTTTTCTGATCGAAAACGGCGTCGAGTGCCTCGAATCCGACCTCGGCGAATTCATCATCCAGCTTGATGGCGATGAGCCTTCCCACATCGTCAAGCCAATCATCCACAAGAACCGCCGGGACATTGCCAAGACGTTCCAGCGCGAAGGAATTTCCACCGACTACAACGACGATCCAGAGGCCATCACCCGCCGCGCGCGCGTCTATCTCCGGACGAAATACATGGAAGCCCAGGCTGGCATCACCGGCGCGAATTTTGTCTGCGCGGACACCGGCCGACTGGCAATTGCCACCAACGAAGGAAACTCGCGTTTCGGTATGGCTCCGGTGCCTGTGCATATCGCGCTCGTCGGGATCGAGAAAATCATCCCGCAGGAAAAGGACCTCGCGGTGTTCCTCAACTTGCTGGGCCGTTCCGCCACCGGCCAGCAGCTCACGGTTTACACCGAGTTCATCAACGGTCCCCGCTCCGCCAACCAGCCCGACGGACCCGAGCACATGCACGTCGTTTTCATGGACAACGGCCGCACCGACGTCCTCGCCTCGAACTGCAAGGAAATCCTCCGCTGCATCCGCTGCGGTGCCTGCCAAAACGTCTGCCCCATTTATCGCCAAGCCTCCGGCCACGCCTACCGCTCGACTTACGGCGGGCCGATCGGCGCGGTGCTATCACCCATCCTTTTCGGCAGCCGTTTCCCCGAACTCGCCGACCTGCCCAAAGCCTCAACCCTCTGCGGTGCCTGCAACGAAGTCTGCCCTGTGGACATTCCGATTCCCGATCTTCTCCTCCGCCTCCGTGACAAGGCGAAACGCGAAGAAATCCCGTCCGCTGGAGCCATTCCCATGTCGCCCTTCGCCGTCCTCGCGACCTCGCCCTCGCTGTGGCGTACAGCGATGACGATGTCCAAAGCCATGAATCATCTCCCGATCCAAGTCGCACCGATCAAGCCGCTCCAAGACTGGCTCGGCCAGCGAACCCTGCCCAAATCCCACGGCGGCGACTTCCGCAAGTGGATGAAGGGCAGGAAGAACGTTAATAGTTAGAAGTTATTCGTTAAACGCAATCCTCCAAACCCATCACTTCTAACCATCCCCCATGTCCCGCTCCGCCATTTTCGCCAAGATCGAATCCGCCAACGCCGCTTTGAAAACCAAAGCCGACTACCCGGAATACGACATGGCCCTCGTCCACTCCCTGCCGAAACTCGACGGCGCCGACATCTGGGAAATTTTCGCCCGCAACTTTTCCGCGGTGAACGGCAAGCCGATGACTTCAGTCGGCCAGCTCAGCGATTTCCTCATTCAAGCCGGGCAGCGACACGGTTACTGCGATCCAGCGCTCTATGCCGATATTGGCAGCCACCTTGCATCTGCTGGCCTCACCGTTGAAACCGAATTCCACCGCGACCGCTATGACGACTATCAATTCGGCATCACCCGCGCCACGGGGGCGATTGCGGAATCCGGCACCGTCATCATTGATGACTGCCGCACCTCGCATCGTCTCGCAGCGCTTTCGCCATGGGTCCACGTCGCGGTGTTAGAGCGCACGGAAATCTTCCGCACCATCCCGGACGCCATCGCCGCTTTTGGCGATAGCCCGAACATCATCTGGTGCACCGGCCCGTCCAAAACCGCCGATGTGGAGGGCATCCTGATCGAAGGCGTCCACGGCCCCGGCGAGCAAATCGCACTCTTGCGGTAGTTTTTCGTGCACTACGTGATCGCGTAGGGAAACTGAATGCTTGCCACGGGTGAGCAAAGTTGATAATTAACGATTCTTGAACGTTTCGTGCCAACCCTCTAAGGTAATGATCGCTGTCCTGGCTTCCTGCGTGGCATGGATCGGGATCTTCTCATTTGGGGTCGTGATCGTTCTCGGCACGTCGGTTACCACCGGTTGGATGGTCGCTGGAAGTCTGCTCATCCTGACGCTCGCGGGATGCCGGATCGTCTTTCAGGAAATACGCCAGGCGGGCGAACGACCGGGTTATCTGACACGAGATGATCGATCAGCGCGTCCCACGAACAGCGGCGAATTTCGCCGGTCCCGTTTCAGGACGCTCCCGATCCCTGCCGAGGGGATCGTGCTGGATAGTTGCGAGTTGGTTTTACGCCGCTACTCCAGCCCCGCGCCGAAGAAACTCCGTTCGCGCCCTGCCCGGCCGAGGCCGGCCAGTCCGGTTTGATCAGCCGATCCTCAGTGCGCCCGAAATCATCGCGGCAAGCAGGGCGACGGCCAGCGCCCACCAGTACCATTTAATCCCAAGCGAGCGATGCGGTGCCTTGCCAAACTCGCGCGCGACGAATTCTTCATAATCAAAATCCTCGTCGGGCAGGTTGAGACCGTCCTTGGATTTGTCCTGCCGCCAGGAGCGTGACATTGGCTTGCTGGCTGTTTTGGCACAGCCCGCACACTCCGTTCCCACCCGGACTTCACTTCCGCAAAAGGGACAAACGTAGCTTAGAACCTCAGGACTCATGGAATCGTCGTCATGAAGGGCAAGGTTTCGAGCGCACGCAAGTCTGAAGAATCACTTGGCAAGCACGCGGCTGGGGTGAAAGGTCGGCGCGGGATGGGTCTGAGTCTTTCTGAGTTGCGCAACGGACTGCCTGAGGGCGGGCTGTTCGGAGGCGGTGCTTGGCGGTGGTCGCCGGAACCCCTGAAATTGAACCAGGCGGAAGCGCGTCAAATGATGGCGCTGGGCCATCCGCTGGCCCGATTTCAACAAGCCTGCGACGGACTTTACCGCCGGAGCGCGGCCGGCAAATTGCCGCCATGGCTGGCGGAACTGCTGGACGAAGGGAAACCCGAATGGCTCGTCCAATTGCAGCGGGAAACTTCCACGGCGGAGCAATTCCCGAGGGTCTTCCGCCCGGACTTGATTCTAACCGAGTCAGGGTTCTGCATGACCGAGCTGGACAGCGTGCCTGGCGGCATCGGAGTGATCGCCTGGCTGTCGCAAATTTATTCCCGGGCGGGCTTCGAGGTGCTGGGCGGCCCGAACGGCATGATCGACGGATTCCGCTCGCTGATGCCGGAGGGAGGGACGGTGCTGGTTTCCGACGAGTCTGCGGACTATCGACCGGAAATGGAATGGCTCACCCAACAACTTGGCGAGCCATGGGAAGTCGCTCCGGCGGAGGAATACGAACCCAATGGCAAGTCGCTCTATCGGTTTTTCGAACTCTTCGACTGGGAATCCATCGGTTCGATCCGCAGGCTCGCCGAGAGCGCGGCGACCGGGGAAACCAAAATCACTCCGCCCTTCAAGCCGCACCTTGAGGACAAGCTCTGGCTGGCCTTGCTCTGGTCGCCGGCGTTGAAAAAAACCTGGGAGCAGACCTTGCGCGGCAGCCACCTCAAACGCCTCCGGGAGCTGATTCCCTTCGGCTGGGTGCTCGACCCGGCCCCGCTGCCCCCTCACGCGGCCCTGCCACGGATTGACGCGCATTCTTGGGAGGAGGTTGCGAATTTCAGTCAGAAAGAACGCAAGCTTGTGCTCAAGGTCAGCGGATTCCACGAAACCGCCTGGGGTTCGAGAGGCGTGTTCATCGGTCACGACATGCCGTCTGCCGAATGGTCGGAACGGCTCAGGACCGCACTGGATCAATCATCCGAACAGCCTTGGATCCTGCAGGAGTTCCGCGAGGGTCGGCGGATCGAACACCCGGTTTTCCGGGATGACGGCACGGTCGAGACGATGCAGGGCCGGGTGCGCCTGTGTCCTTACTTTTTCACCAACGATGCCGGAGAAACCAAGTTCGGTGGCTGCCTTGCAACCATCGTTCCGGCAGACAAGAAGAAGATCCACGGCATGACCGACGGAGTGCTGGTGCCGTGTGTGGTGGGATGACGGCACAAAAAACGGCCCGGTGTTTCCACCGGGCCGATTAAAAAAAACTATATGGCGGAAGCCTCAGACGAGCCCCGCTTTTTTGAGCGTCACGAAGGCCCCATTCTTGTTGATGGTCTTCAGTGCGCGGCAACTCAGCTTGATGCGGACGAATTTGTTAAGCTCGGGCACCCAGATGCGCTTGGTGTGGAGGTTCGGAGAAATCGTGCGCTTCACCACCTTGGTGACGTGCCGACCGATCCCGCCCTTTTTCTTGGCCAAACCTGAACGGTGGATCTTGCCGCCGGAGCGGATGCGGGTTCCTCGAATACTGCAGATGCGTGCCATGATAGAAAGTGGTTGGAGTTGCGGGACGCGGAGAATGGCCGCGAGCGCCAACCCGTCAAGACGAATTCTGAGAATTTCCGCTAACGGATTTGATCGATCCAACTCTCGATGTCTTTGAAAATAGCGTCCTTTTTCGCGTCGTACATCAGCAGATGATAGGCCTCCGGGTAGTTGCGATAGGTTTTTGAAACACCCGCCGGGATGCGGGCCACGAATCCGCGGAGATCCGAGTCGTTGTTGAAATAGTCCTTGCCGCCGTGGAGCACCAGAACGGGAGCGGTGAAGCGGGTCGCGCACTCGTTCATGTTGTCGATGTGACGGCCCAGCGTGCCGATCAGTCGCAGGGTGTGCTTTTCAATATTGTAGGAGTTCGTCTTCACCTGATCGCCGTGATTCGAAGTCTGGGTCATTTGGACTTCCTGTCCCCCGGCGAGGGTATCGAGGGAAATCCGGGCGAGCGGCAGGGTGGTGGCCGCGATTTGCACCAGACCGGGCGTCCACGCGGGAATATCATCCCGGAATCGGACGATGGGTGAGGACAGAATCAGTCCGTCGCACGGTGGATCGTTGGCCGGAGCCTCGCGCCAGGCGTGGGCGGCGATCAACGCGCCCAGGCTTTCCCCGAACCACAGGATTTTCGCGTCCGGATGCTGCTCCTGCACGAGTTGCGTAAAGGCGAAAAGATCCCGGTACCAGTCTTTCGGATCGCCAATATCGCCGCGCCGCTCGCTGATCGGGTCGCTCCCTTGGCCTCGCACTTCATAAGCGTAAAGCGCCGTGCGCGGTTGATATCGGAGGAGGTGATTGCCGAGATTGGCGTAGTCGATGGAGGCCCCGCAAAAGCCGTGGATGCCGATGATGACCACGTCGGGCTCGGTTTTTGCCGAAATCCACTTCCGGTAGCCGAACGAATCGGGCTTGGGAGTGAGCGCCGTTCGGTTGTTCACCAGGGTGTATTGGGGAGCGCAGGCGACCAGCAAGAGGGCCGCCACACAGACGAAAACCTTGAGGACGATGGAAGTTTGCGGCCGGGTCACGCAGGGAACTACGCAGAAGCTGAAAAAAGCGCAATGCAGGAAGGAGCATGGACGCCCTCGTCCATGCGTCACCTGGCTTCCTTTGCCGCTTCGGCTTCCTGGATTCTCTTCGCTTGCCGGGCTTGCTCCGCCCGCCTTGCGTGTTCCGCTCTCTCAAATTTTTCCAATTTCTTGGTTTCCTCGGTTTTACCCACCTCCAAGGCGTCCCGCGCCGCTTTGGCTTCCTTGGCCTTGTTCGCCTGCCTGGCGACTTCCGCCGTTCTTGCCTTTTCAAATTTCTCGGCTTTCGCCACGGGATCCAGTTCCCCGGCCTTCTCCGGCTCGTCCAGAAGTTCGCGGAAAACCCGGATTTCGCTGGGCAGCAGACCATCCCATGGAAAACCGTCCATATAGACGTCCGCCTCCTCGCGGCCGCCGGTCTTGGCCAGGACGATCGCCCGAATCGCCCGCAACGCCGGAATTTGGGCAAACCAATCGACTTCGCGGTTCCCGGTGAGCTTCGCCGCAACCGGGTAGTTGCCCTCCAGCACGTGGGCGAATGCGACCGTGCAATCCAGCGGGAGGGACTGGATTTTTTCCCTGATTGGCGACAAGTCCGCCAAAACCCGTGCCGGAGTGACGCTCCCATGCAAGCAGGCAAGATACAGGTATTGGGTGACCACATCCAAATTTCCAGGTTCCAACGCGTGATAGACCGTGAGGACGTCCAGAAGTTCTGATTCTTTTTTGTGATGGGCGAGCGACTCGACCACATGACTGACCGAAGAGAAGGCCGGCAACGGGCTGGACGGTCCCATGCGGATCGCTTTCACCCAGACTGCGGTGGCGAAGGTGTGCAAGCCACGGTCGTCCGCGTGCCTGGCGAGGCGGATCAGCGAGTCGTTCTTCATCCCCACTACCGCCGCGGCGATCGCCTCCTGCTCGAACTTTGGCTGGGCTCTCTGATCACCCCTGTTTGATGCGAGGAACGCCCGATCACACAGAATGCCGGGTAGAAAGGCGTCGCGTGGCGGCGTTTCCAGAAGTTTGTCCCATTTGTCGAGCTTGTCCAAACGCTCCAGCACTTCGGCCATGAGGTCGAAAGCACCCGAATCCCCTTTCGCCACGAGCGGTTCCAACAATTCCTCCACTTTCCCGAAGCGCTTCAGGATGGCGCAAAACCTGGCGACCGGGAGCGGATCGCTGCCGCCCAATCTGTCGATCATCCGGCTGAACACCGCCTCCGAGGTCTCCGGGCGGGCCGCCATTTCACACCGCGCCAACCGAAGCTGGTCCTCCACCGAAGGCTCGCCGCCGCGGGCTTTGAGCCACTCTCCCAAGGCGGTGAAAAAGTAGGGGATCAAAGCCGCTTGGGGAATTTCATCCATCGCCTCCAACAGCAGCGGACCCTCGTCCGGGTGCGACGCGAGACGTTCCAGCAGGCGCGCTTGGAGATCGCGGTAGGAGACTTCCGTGCCCCGCTTGGCCAGCATTGAAAGCTGGATCCGCACCAGGCGGGGGTCGGTGAGCTCAGCCTGCCCGGCAAGCATGGTCGCCACTTCCGCGCTTAAATTCTCATTTTCAAGGCGCTCCAGCCAAGGTGCCAGGAAATCCGGATCGGTCTTTTCGTCGTCTTGAAGCGACATCCACGTGCTACCGGCAATCCCCATCGGGCTTTGCCTGCAAATTGATTTCCATGCGAACACCCGCTCGGTTTTGTCGTCGCTGTTCAGCGAAAGATAACCTCGCGCCACTCCCACCAGCCGTGGATCGGCGATTTCCTCCGCCGCGCGCATGAAGATGGGCAGGGCCTCGATTTTCCCGGGATCGCCGCGCAGAACGGCGAGTGAAAGATCGCGCGCTTCGACATACCGCCCGTCCGCGAGCGCCTGCTTCGCGGCCGCCAGATCGTTCTCGTAGTTCCAAGTCCGATGCACCTTTCTCGCCGGGCCGTAGAACGGACTTGCCAAAATCAACAGCGCAGCGGCGACGGTCAGGATTTTCCACAAAAGATGCAGCCTCATCCACCGAGAGCCAAGCCGCCTCACCAATGAGATTTTACGGAGCGGCAATCCCGTGGGGGATGAGTCGGGGGAGGCAGCGTTCATATCAGTTTGCGGGTTGGGTCGGTTCCGTCGTCCATTGGATTTGGCGGAGAATCTCGCGGGAGAAAAACTTCCACGCGAGTTCTTCGGAAGGAAGCCCGATCACGCCTGCCATGAGCACCCGGGTTTGCTCCGGCTTGAAGCGGTGGATGGCGGTTGCGAGCCGCAGTCCGAACAAGTTCTGGCTTTTGGTTTCCAGAATATTCTCGCGGAGACTCGCGCCTACCCGACCGGAGACCCATACCGCCTTGAAGACATGCATGGCCGGACCGCCACGCAGCGGCCGGAAAAGGGTGGAATCGAATACGAGCCGCTGGTCCCCGCTTCCCAGACTTCGCTGGGGGAATTCACGTTCCAGCTTCATCCCCACGCTGCCCATGCATTGCTCGGGCAAGTGGCGGAATGCCTCCAAGGTATTGCGCGTGCCAGCCCGATCCCACTCGATCCAGACGAGCTGCGTTAGTGGCACCGCCCCACCTCCCTGCCTGCCGATCCATCCCCCGGTGCACAGGAGTTCTCCCTTGACCTGATCGAACTGCTCGGGACTCGATTCGAATGTTTCGTCGATCACGGGAGCAGCAAAAACGGGGCGATTGAGCCGCGTGCCCGATTTCTCCGGGTTCATCCAGAAATACGAAAAAGCTTCGGCCGCCAGCACTGGCAGGATCAGCAAAAAACCGAAAGAAGCCCACCGGACACTCATCCAACCCTGCTTTCCGGATGACGCCGAACCAATCGGCCTGATTTCCTCTCGGAGTCCATGTGAGCTGAGACCCAGATCATCACGCCCGCACCAATCAAATAAGCCACCATGCCCGCCGTGTCGTGATAACGGTCAAACGCGCTCTGCCCCTGATCGAAGCGAATCCAAGCCAGGAAAGTCGCCCGCATGACGTTCGTGCCCCATGCCGTGATCAGGCCGATCCCGATCATCGCCAACCGCGGCAAAATTTTGAGTCCCATCCATTCGCCGAGAAACAGCGCAACCATCAGGAAACTCTGGATCGAGCGGACCCCGCTGCATCCCTCTGTCACTTCCACCAGCTCGCCCATTAGCTCCAGTTGGTTGCCCACCACCATCACCGGGCGACCGAACAGGCGAAAAATAAAACCGCTTGCGTCCAGCACCCCCAGCGTGAGCCCGTTCACCAGGAAGCGCTCCACGGTCCCTTGCAGACGGACTGCCGTCAGAGCGAACAAGAGCACTGGAATCAGTCCGAAAACCGCCGCTTTTCCGGCCATTCGCCAGACGATGAGCAGGGTGGCGGCGCAGACAATGCCGGCCTGCCCCCACAGTGGCGTCGTCCACGCTGGATCGGCGCGTAACAGCGTTCTCATCGACGCCAGGGCGAGCCCTAAAACCAGCAGTCCCCCGATGAGCACCCACCGCGGCAACGAAGGACGCGGCACGGTCGCCCAGCCCCGCCATTTTTGATAGAAGAACCAGACCGCCAGCGGCGGGACGTACCATCCGTAGTCGTAATACTGGCCATATAGCCAGCCGTAGCTCGCGGAATAAAACAGCTGGGTCCACATCGCCAGCAGCAGCCCGATCCAGGGAATCCACGGCCCGTAATCGGCGGAGGAGGTATCCCGACGAGTTTGGAATGCTGGAGCTTCGATCACTTGTTGTCGTCCTTGGTAAAAACGGGCGAAAGACCACCCGGGGTAAAAAAACTCCCCGCCCTGGATGGGAGGGGAGTTTTTGGATCGCACTTAAAAAGCCTGCCAGATCACTGGGTCACGGTGGCGCGGAGGAAACCTTTTCCGGGGAGGCCGTTACCGGCGTTTAGGCGGAACGTCCTGAAGACATAGCCGGTGCTGGGACTGCCGGTGCCCAGAGTGGGAGTCACGGCACTCACCGCACTGTCCCAAGTCGCGAGGTCCGTGCTGCCTTCGATGCGGTAAGTCACGCCATCGATGGGCGCCGAGACGAGATCGTTGCCGGAAGCCGAGAACGTCGCACCGCTGCGAACTTCCAAGGTCAGGGTGATGTCGTTCTGCGAGTCGCCATTCGCATCCACCGTCAGGATCTGGCGGCTGCCTTGGTCCGAGCCGCTCGAAGGATTTCCGCCAAAGCCGAATTCTTCAAGGTTGGTGTCACCATCTTTGTCGGGATCCGCTGTGATCAGCTTGTCGGCAGGTGCGGTGATGGAGGGAAAGGTGGCGATCCAAGTGTCATAAGCGGACGCTGTGACGGCCTTGAAAAGCCGGATCTGGCCGCTGCTGTCGATGCCGACGGTGGTTATATAAGTGGTCGGAGTGTTCGGCACCATCCGCTGGACGTCAACAAGCACCTCGGTGACGGATACCGGTTTGCCAAAGTTGTTCTGAATACCGCCGGTGAAAACCTGGAAAGCCGCGCCTGGAACAGGATTGCGAACGGTCCAACTGTTGTTCCACGAAACCGGGTGGATGGCCTGATCCATGATGGTGGCGCCGCTTGCCGTCGCGGTGAATGTTTCGGTGTTACCTGGAGTGGTACCTCTGAGGGCGCCTTTCATGCCGGCATATCTGGTGGCTCCGCTGCCAAGAGTGGAAGTTCCGAATTGTGGACGCGGGCCAGCGGCACCTGCTGCCGTGGTTTGGATCGACAAATAAATCGTACTGCCTGGTTCCTCCGGAGGCGTTCCAGGCTCGAGAGCGGGGGACAGGTTGCTGCGATTCCCGAAAACACCGAAGTAAAGATCCGTGCGTTCAAACCAATTCACACCGTAAGTGGCCGCGAGATCGGCGGCGATGGTTCCGACAATCCCTTGGTTCGGGGAGTTTTTGATCGTGACCGTATTGCCTAGGTTGAAGAAGAGATTTTGCGTTGAGCCGGTGCCACCGACCGCTTGGACTCCGAGCAGGAGATCTGCCTCGTTAAGAACAAACGGAGCTGCCTGGGAGGCCTGAGGGAGAGCGGAAACCGCCAGCGCGAAGCCAGCGGCACGGAGTGATTGAAGGGACAAGTTCATATTTGTGAATGGTTTTGGAATTGGTTGGAGAAGTTCGAGCGGGAAAGTAAGGCAATTGTGACCTCGGACAAATTGTTGATTGTCACAGTAATGTCACAGGATCGTCACACGATGGTCGGGACGTCACTGCATTGGAGAACGGGACTGGGCGTGGTGGCTTTGGATGTGATGATTCATCCAAGCTTGGCCACCGTACATGGACCGAAACCGGGCGTCAGCACTGGCTTGTTCCCGGTCCCAGAGCTGGCGGTAGCCGGGATCTGCCGGATCGAGGCCTGATTGGTTCAGGGCGTCGGTGAAATCCGAGGCGATCGCGGTGAGTCGCCTTTGTGCGTCCGCTTGCGCGACGGCAGGATCGTCGAGTTCGATGAGCGCCGCAGGCGGCAGGGCTGGCGGTAAATTCGACGTGAGTCCAAGCGCGTCCTGCGGCGAACCACCCGGAATGCGAGTCCGAGCAATCTGGGCGCTGGCAAGGGGAGCATCGTGAACGATTCCACGGGGTGCTTTACTGGCCTGAAGCACGCCGGGGAGGATCGGTTGCCGCGCGATCGGCGAGAGTGATGTCCGGGCAGGTCCGGACTGAATTGCGGTCCGGGTGAATTGCGCCCTTGACCGGCTGTGCGCGACGCTCGTTCCGGGAGTTGTTCCATTTACCGCCATTTCGACGCGGTGGGTGGAACGGGCGGCTGTTTCTCCGGCTGACGGGTGCGCGGCTCGTGACAGAGGTCTGGTTTTTTCAATCTGGGGCGGGTTCACCCGCTCCATGGCGGAGGGCCGCAGGATGAGGACGCTTCCGACAGCCAGTAACCCGGTAGCGGCCAGACAGACATGGATTCGCTTCATACGGAAATTATTTAGAGAGAAAAAGGCAGGTGCCGGCGCGACCGCCAGCACCTGCCATGGATGTCCGACAGGCGGAGATTACAGCGGGGCGACAGGGCCGCCGTCACCACCGGAGCGCTCGACTTGCAAGCCCGAGACCTTAAGGCCGATCGTAGGAACCAGCACGTTGTCGATCGAGTTCTTCAAGTCCGTGGCGAACGTGTCTTCGGCAGGAGTCGAATCCGCAGCGCGATAGAGCTGCTGATAGCTCCAGAGCGTGTAGGACCCGTTGTTGACGTTCTGTTCCGAGTAGCGGACGCCGTTGTAGGTCATCGGCTTCGCACCTTCGGTGGGAAGGGTGATATTGCCGGAGACTTGATCATAACCCGTGGCCGTAACGGCATCCGAGATGGTCAGATAGCTGACGAACGCGTAATTGCCGCTGAGGTGGGTCGGGCTGGACGTGCGGACGAGGAGGTCCTTCACGAAGGAGTTCGATGTTCCGCCGCCATTGCCGCCCGGTGCGTACAGTGTCGGGGTGCCGGTGAGAGCTCCGCCAACGCCGGTGCCGTCGTTGGTTTGGTTGAACTGCACCACGCTGGTGAATGAACCGTATTGGGTTTCGGAAAGCACGGCGGCACGGGTGCCGGAACCGTTGTTACGGCCCGTTGCCAAAATGGTGAAACCGGCGTTCGCAGGATTTCCGGTGATGAACGAAGCAGGAACCGAACCGGTGGACCAGAGGGTGTTGTGGATTTGGTCGGTCATGTTGGAGACTGTGGCGGGAGCGCTTTCACCGGCGACAAACATGAACGGCACGACGCCGACGCCTTCGCCTTGGATCGCCGAATCGGGGCGGGCCGAGAGAAGTTTGTCCACGTCCGAGAACGCGAAACGGGCGTTGGTGGTTTCGAAATCACCGGCGGCTCCCGGATTCACGGTGCCGGCGGTGGTCGTGGTGACGGTGGTCTTGAGGAACTGCACGGTGACCGTTTGGTCGGCCAGATCCAGGATGCCCTGGGTGGAACCGGACCACGAGGCGCGAACGATCGTGGTGGCGGTGTCGCCAGTGGCTGGAAGGTTCGTGACGACGGTCTTCTTGAAAATCGTCCGGTTGGAAGCGGCCAGGCTGGCACCAGTGTAGGCGTACGGGACATTGCCGGTCCCACCGAGGAGGTCGATGATGGCCAGGTTCGCGGCAGCACGGAACGCGGTGGCACCGGTGATGTTGTAAACGGTCTGGGTGTCAGCGGCGTTCGAGAACGTGGCCGAGATGAAGAGGGCGCTCATGACGAGCATGGATTTCGTTTTCATAATTGTGTTGTTGTGGGGATGGATTGGTTGTTTTGGAGTGGTTGGCAAATAGTCGCTTATCATGCCCGGTTGCGGCGGCGGCGGAACGTCCCGGCGGTGGCGATGGCGAGCGCTAGGACGCTGGACGACGTTTCCGGCACTGCGGAGATGGCGGTGATGTCTCCATTGTCACTGACAATGAAGGATCCCACATAGACGGACGGGGTCGATGCAACCATGCGCTGGATGTCGAGGATGTTGTTCGTGCCGGCTTGACCGAACTTTTGCTGGATGCCACCGGTCAGGGTGCCGAAGGCGGCTCCTGGAGTCGGATTGCGGACGGACCAACTGTTGTTCCAAGCAACCGGTTGCGCGGCTTGGTTCAGAGAGGCAACTCCGTCACCGAAAGCGGTTTCGGTGAAGGTCGGGAGATTGGTGCGAAGGCCGGCATAGTTCGTACCGGTCGTTCCAAGCGTGCTGCTGCCGAACTGAGGGCGGAGAGCCGCACCTCCGACAGTCGTCGTTGCAGCCGAGACATACACGGTGCGACCGGCATCGGACACACCCGGGGTGGCGGGGGCCAAATTCGGAGCCAGGTTGCTGCGGTTGCCGATGATACCGAAGTAGAGATCGGTACGGGTGTTCCAAGAGGCTCCATAAGTGGCTACGAGGTCATCATTGATGTTCCCGAGCAGACCATTGGAACCGGTTCCGTTCGCGAAGTTGTATGAGTTGCCGGCGTTGAAGAAGAGATTGGTGGTCGAACCTTGGCCGGCGAGGGCTTGGAAACCGATGACAAGATCGGGATCACTGAAGGTCCAAGCCGCCATGGCGGAGGATGAGAACAGGGCCAAACCGGCGGTACCGATCAGGGCCTTTTTGAGGAATGATTTCATGAGTTATATTGATTTATTAATTGTTTTGTTCCTTCAAAATCAGGGGATTCTGGATGAACGCTGAGAGAGTTTGCAAATGAGACCGGAACGACAAGGAGTCGGATGCAACGATAATGTCACCCGCCTCCCTGGGATGCAGCCGGGTCATTTTTTGCGTCTTTACCGCTGAACTTTCCGTTGAATTCCTCAACTGCGCGGTCCCCTTCCACGATTTGAGCAGGAGTCATCGAGAGAACGTGATCTTTCAGGATGTAAGCCGCGGCCGTCTCACCATGCAGCGAGGCCAGCTTGAGCCACGTGTAGGCGGCAACCGTATCGGATCGAGCGGATTTGCCCGTGTGAAGCAAGCGTCCCAGATTGTATTGCGCCTTCGCATTGTTTTTCCGGGCCGCCTCGGTGAACCAGTGAAGGGCGGCATGGCGATCCACGGGCATCGCGTAGCCAAACTCCGCCATGGTTCCAAACAAGTTGCAGGCCCATGCATCGCCGGCATCGGCAGCTGCCTTGACATGAGGCAGAGCTCGGGCGCGGTCCGCCGCGAGGCCCTCGCTGCCGAAGTAAAATGCATCCGCAAGTCGGACATGGGCCGGAATCGACCCGAGTTCCGCGGCGGCGGTGAGCGCCGCCACACCCGCGTCCACATCCCGCGGCGCACCGCGACCTTGGAGGAGAAACAGTCCCTTGTTGTAAATACCCTCGCGCTGGCCCGCTGCGGCCGCCTGGTTGAAGTATTCCAACGCCCGGGCGTCGTCTTTTGGCACTCCGCTGGCATTGGCATGCATGATGCCGAGTTGAACCGCAGCGCGGGCATGACCTTGAGATGCCGCCTTTTCGAAGGCCTGCCGGGCCGCGATCGGATCGGCAGATTTCCCGGATTGGAAACCGATGCCTTGCTCATAGATGGCCGCAGCATCATCGGATTGCACGGGTGCCGCACCCGCGGAAATCAGCAGGGACAAGACCAGCAGGTTCGTGAGATGGATCAGTGGCGTCATGGCTCAAGCGGCGTCGTGGCTTCGGCCTCTTCCAACGCTTTCCTTTTCTTCTTCTCGTCGTCGTCCTCCTCATCGCCCGAGCCACCGCCGTAGCCGATGACTTCCACGGTGAAGAACGAAAGCGGCTCGTCATTCGCGACCACGGGAGCTCCGGCGGTCGGCTGAGTGCCGGGCTGGACGGCGGTCGAGCCCGCGGCCGCCGTGGCGTTTGACGCGCTGGTCACCGTACCGATACTGGGTCCGCTCACGCTTGCCGAAGGGGATCCGGTGCTCTTGCCGCCGGCACTGATGTTTCCGGCATTCACGACGGAAACGGCCGCCAGGTTGATGTTCCCGGTGACCCGGATGCCCGCATCGCCGGCATCGATGAACCCGGTGGGGGCGATCAAATCCACGTCACCCGCGGCCACGCCCGCGACGGTCGCGAGCACCCCGATCCCGCCGCCGGTCGCCAGGCCGGCCAGGTCGGTCTGCACCGAGGCACTTTGCGAGTCGATGACGACGCGGGTCGGTGGCGCTGACTGGATGGTCCGGGACGAGGATCCTGCGGCGATGTCCCCCCCGCTGGACCAGATGGTGATGTCACCGCCGCGCAGGGTGAAGATCCGGCCGATGCCGATGCTCACATTCTGGTCGGCGAAGATCGAAATCGTCCCGCCCGCCTCGGTGATGATGCCCGGAGGGGTTGACGTGTTCCCGCTGCTGGTGTCCGCCATGGTGATCCCGCCACCGGGCGCAATGATGCCGATGTCCCCGCCGCTGCGGGTCCGGATGTCACGGCTTTGGGTGAGAACCTCGCCATTCCACTTGCTGGCTTTGCCGAAGAGGGTCTCGATCGCCTTTTCGCCCTTGGCGTAATTGCCGAATCCCGCGCTTCCGGGTTTGTTGAAATCCCGGCCGGTGTCGCGCAGAATTTGATAGAAGACCTCCAGCGCGAGCCGGGCCTGTTCTTCCGGGGATTGTTTTTCGAAGTCGATGCCCGGGGCGATCTCCTCGAGATACTTGGCTCCGGAATCGGTGAGGACGTATTTCTCGATGAATGCGGTGAAATTCAGCGTGCTCCCGCCCAGCGTCGGCGTGGCATTGAGTCCCGCGCCGACGACCAGGTCGGCTCCGGCGGCGGGCAGGAACGGGTTGCGGAAATTCCCGATGCTGGTGATCCCCGTGCCGGTGCCGTCGGGATTGCCGCCGCCGATGCCGAGATCGAGATTGCGCCCGGCCATAACCTGCAGCGTGCCAGGCCCGGAGATCTGCAAATCGCCGGCGAGCGGCGTCTGCCCGCGGGCGAGGCCATTGCCGGGGCTGAGAGAGAGAATCCGCGATTGGCTGCTGGAATTGTAGGCGACCAAGTCCCGGCCGGCGGACACGATGCTCAGGTCTCCGGCGATGACATTCTGGAGATACAGCGCCACGTCGGTGATGTCGCGGGCGGCGAACAGTCGAGAAATTTTGGAGGCGAACAGGGAAAGGCCCGAAAGATCGCCACCCAGCGCGTAAACCCGCACGGGCTCCTTGTCGTCGCGGTGGAGGAGTCCGGAGTCATGGCGCGCCTGCTTGGACTGGATCGAGGCGTTCGCACCGGTGAAGGAGCCGGATTCCGTGAATTGATTGCTGAGGGAGACGAGGAAACCATCCTGCGTGCTGACGTTTGCCGTGCCGTTGTCGCCCACGATGCCGAAATAGTTGAGTGGCGACAACTCGTCCGGGACCGCGTCCGGATCGGCATCCGAAAGGTTGAGGGTGGATGCCGTCCAGACCATGGTGGACCGTCCCGCGAAGAGATTGTTGCTCAATCCGGTGGGCTGGAGGGCCGAGATCGCCCCGGCGGCCAGGAGTTCCAACTGACCGATCGCGGACGGGAAGAGATTGAGATTCCCTGCAAGATTCAGGTCACCCGAGATGGCTGAAAGCCGCAGGGTGGGCGCGGTCAGGGAGAGGACCGGTAAGAACGCCCTGACCGAGGTTTCCCCAAGCCGAAGCCAGGGTTGGGACCATGCGGCGGAGGTGTTGGAATTCGTCAGCAGGTTTTGCGCGTCCATCCAGCCCCGCAGCACGGAAACCGGGGTGTTGGAATTGGGAAGGGTAATTGCATTGCGCAAGGTGATGCTGCCACCAAGTGAGGTGACCGAGGTCGAGGTGTCCGGGGCAAAGGTATTGAAATAGGTTTTATACCAGAAACGGTTGTTCAGGCCGGTGGGCAGAAGGAACGGATTATAGGTCGGTCCGATCAGCACGTCGCTGCTGGCACTCACCTCAAATTGCGATTTCCCGGCAAACAACAACGTGGGCACCCATGCCTGCGGACTGAGAAAGGTGGGGCTGTTAAGATTGGAGAGTATGCCGAAAGAAGGCGAGCGCGCACTGTTGGTGGTGATCGCACGACCGGCTTCCAGAGTGCCGGTTCCCCTCTCGACATAATAAATTCCGCCGCTGATGTCGTTGGCGGCCCGCACCACCAGATCGCCGCCGCCGAGTTCGAGCAGATTGGCGGTGCCGGGGCGGCCCATCGCCGCACGGGCGTTCGTCGGCACCACGGCATCGATGTTGGTGACGTTGTTGCCGGCGGCCAGCGATACATTTCCGCCGCCGAGCGTGCCGACGCTTTGGAAGAAATTGCTAAAATCGACCCACCACGAGGTCGAGGCGGACGGGTCCACGAAGCGGCGGGTGGTCGTGCCGAGATCCACGATCCCGTAATTGCCGTCCGGTCCCACGTAACCGCGGCGGAGGAGCCAGTTGTTCGGGAGTTGGCGGGATGAATCGTCGATCAAGCCGGAGTTGTTCTGAGTTTTTCGCTCAATGTTAAGTCCGGCTTGGAGAGTCACATTTCCCCCTGCCATGCTGTATTGCGCCGGATATTCCTGCTGGACGGCACCCAGCCCGCTCTGGGGGAGAGTTGGGCTGAGCGAAAGAATCGGGACCGAGAAATCGCCAGCGGCAAATACCTGCGTGGGATCCGCTACCTGGGTGCCGGCGGTGTAGATGGACGAGAAGACATTGAGCAACTGGATCGAGCGGCCGGCGTGGATGTCGATATCGCCCGAGCCGGTCCGAATGACCTGGAAGGCGTTCCCGATGATCGAGGCGGTGGTGGCATTCTGGCCGCCGGTGGCGGTTGCCGATCCACGGTTTTTCCCGAGTTGCACGAGACCGGAGTTCGGTCCCAACTGGTCAAGACTTCTGACCTCGCGGAAACTGGCGGCTGACAGGTCCACTCCAGCGCCGAGACGCAGACTCCAGGACTGTGCGTTGGCCGGCAGAAGCGGATTGTAGGCTATGAGCCGGGAGAGCCATAGACTGGTCCCTCCAGAGAAGCCGTCGCTCAGAGCGTTGTGGAAAACGAGGTTTTCCGAGGCGCGCAAGGTCAGGACCCCGGCGGCACCCTTCGGACCGAAGCGCAAGCTGGCGAGATTCCAGTCGCTGGTGGCGGTGGAGGTGAGCGTGCCAAGGGTGATGCTGCCGTTGCCGTTATACAGTTCGGCACCGGGAGCCAGGATGAGGTCGAGTCCCGGTCGAGCAGCGGTCAGGCGGTCAAACATCGCGGTGTAGCCAGCGGTGGTCGTTCCGGTCGCACCGAGAAATGCGGTCGCGTCGTTCCGGACACTGGTCTGAATGGCGGTCGTAATCGTGCCGGCCGCGCCAGTGAGGGCGTATAGTTTGACCCCTTCCACCAGAATGTGCGAGGCCCCGAGGATCGAGCTGCCGATGGCCTCGACCTTCAGATCCTTGTTCGCGGCATTGCGCGGAGCCCGCAGGTGAAGCGTGCCGGAGAATCGTCCGAACAGCTCGCTGTCCGCTTTTTTTTCCGCGACGGATAGATCGACCGTCGCTCCGTTTCTGAGATCGAGGGTAGCGCCAGGATCAATGACGCCGTTGCGCTGATTGCCAGCCTCAAGCGTGACCGAGCCGCCTTTCCCGGCGGCATTGAAATCCCTACCGGAAGCGTCCAGCAAACTGCCATTGCCCACGACCAGACTGCCGTTGGCCTTGAGGTCGATGGTTCCTCCCGTTTTGCCCGAGGCGTCGATCGTGTCGGAAACAACGATATCTCCCGAGTCGGCGGCCACGCGATAGGTCTGCGATTTCGCGATACCGTCGATGTTCACGTCCCCGGTGCGGATGCGGTAGTCGCGGGAGAGCGTGAAGTCCCCGGTGTTGAGGATGGCGTCGAGGCTGGCCGTGTTGCCGCCGGGGATGGATCCTGCATCCAGGCTGAACGTGCCTTTGAGCCCCGCGGGACCGGCGGTTCCCTCGATGGAGCCTACTAGCTCGAAGCCACCGCCCGGAGTCCTCACGTGAATGGCTCCGGCATTGCCGCCGCCGGTTTTTGCCGAGACGGAAATGGTCGCCCGATCGATTTTGACTGAACCCTTGTCGGCGAAAAGATTCACCGTGCCGCCGCTGGTGTAGCGGATCACATCGACAAATGGCTTGGAGGTTCCGGCGAGATCGATGGCGGCGGTTGCGGTGTCCCCCACCACAATGTCGCCGGCAAGGGCGTGCAGGGTGAGTTTGCCGCTGGGGAGCTTGACGTTGCCATTGAGGCTCAAACTGGCTCCTGCCAGCGTGAGATCCGCGCCCAAGCCATCGCCTGCGGACACGGTGCCGGCACCTGCCGGGCGGCTCAATTCCAGCAAGCCGGCGGCGGCGATCCGGTATTTGGATGCGCTTTCGCCAGTGAGCGAGCTGGCGACCAGTTCGAGGTCGCCCTTGGCGTCGAGACTGCCCGCGCCACTGACGAGGATTTCCCCGGAGGCGGACAGGGTCGTGTTGGAAAAACCATCCAAGCGGACGGCGTTGGAACCCAAGGTGATGGTGTCCGCATCGAACACAAGATTCCCGGTCGATCCCCCGGCCAGCGGAGTGCCTGGGGCGGTATTGGCGGAGTTGCCAAGGATCAGGGCTGCCGCGGTGAATGTAACCGATCCCGTGCCGCTGTTGAATCCGCGGATGGCGGAGGCCTGCAGCGAAAGGCTTTCAAACTTGGGGGTGCCGACCGTGCCGGTGCCGTAAACGTCGAGCGAGGAATAGCTCAGCAGGGAAAGCCGCTTGGCGGAGGCCTGCAAACTGGCAAGCGCATTTCCCGAAAGCACCAGCCCGGCGGTGGGATTGAGCACACCCGGATCGCTCAGGCGAATGCTGATTTGGCCGCTGCTGAGAGCGAGGTCCGCCGCGTCCAGCAGGGCCGAGGAACTGAACTGAGTCCCCGCCGTGGAATCCAAGACGAGGTTACCGCCCGCCAGGCTGGCACCGGAGAGAATCTGGAGATCCGCGGCATTCGGGATGCTCACCCCGGCCCGGAAGACTCCGCCCGAAGCATTGGCGCTGACCCGGACGAGGGAGCCGTTGCCGCTGCCCGCCACTGCGCCGTTCCCCAGCAACAGCGTGTCATACACCTCTCCTTTTCCACCTTTGGCGACAATCTTCGAGTCATCCTCCAGCGTGATCTTTTCCTTGGAAACAAGGATGATGTCAGTTCCCTTAAGTGGCGCACCCTGGTTATCGAGTGCCAGGTTGTCGGTGTTCACGGTGATCCGCGCACCGTCGGGACCCAGCGCGCGCAGGCCGCCGATGAGCAGGCTTTCCGCTCCGAAATCGTTCAGCTGCGATGCCTTCAGGACAAGCTGTCCCGCCGTTCCGCCGGTGCCGGTTTTGTTGATCAGGATGTCCGAAGAGCTGTTGATATCGATGAATCCGCCACGTCCCCCTTTCGCCCCAGCCGAGAGGACAGCGCCTTTAAGCGACATGTCCGCAGTTGAGGAAAACGAGAGGTAACCCGAGTCGATCGGCAGGCGCGGGACCGTGAACTCACCCTTGATCGCGGCCTCTTTCAGGAAGGTATTTGCAAACAGATCCTGGTATTCCGATCGTTCCCTCACGACCTTGGAATCCGCGATCTCGAAACGGGAAATCACCGTGGGTCCGTTGCGGGATTCATCCAGAGTGTTGGAGCGGTAGCCTGAAATGATTTCCGATCCCTCGGGAACCCGGGTGGAGTTGGTGGGCGTTCCGCTCTGCGGCGTGACCAGAAAAGCACCGGGCAGCAAGGCGTAGCGAGCCGGCAGCAAGGTGTAAGTGCCTGCCGCAAGTCCGTCGCCGCCCGCGAGGGTGATCTGATCGCCAATTCTGAGCGTCGGGTTGGTGTAACCGGGCTGCCCGTCGAGATTGACGGCGGAAGGAGCCGAGTTGAACGGCGCGAACGGGCTGTAGTCGAAGTCGTAGTCGGGAATGATCGCAAATGAGCTGGAGGAAGCCAGCACGTCCTTGGTGCCACCATTGCCGGAGATCCAACGATACGCATAGAGATCTCCGCCGCCGTTGATTTCCACCGTGGAGCCCTTTTCCGTGACCAGATCGATCGCTGTAAGGTTGACCGATTTTCCCGGAACGCCGTCGACGGTGATGTCAGTGCCGGCCGGGTCGATCCATGATTTGCCGTCAAGACTGATGCCATAAGGGATCAGCGCTCCTTCCGTCCCCACAGAAGTCACTCCGCCGGAAGCGAGGGTGAGCTGCGCGGTGATCGGACTGGTCGAGGTCGTCCCGGCAATGGCGTTCACCGGCGGAGTGCCCGTGCCATCCCAGCCTAAGATGATTTTCCCGACGGGCGCCCGCAAAGTCCCACCATGAGTGATGCGGGAAGCGAACATGCCGAGCGTGCCTCCTGCGGAGAGTGGCACCGGTCGGGACTTCCCGTCAAAGATCGTAATGGAGCCTTGGGTAACAGTTCCCGACGAGAGGAAATCGTAAGCGAAAACGTCGAAGCGGGCCGCCGTGGTCGGATAGATCTGCCCGGCCTTGAATTCGACATGCCCGGCGACGCTTAAAGTTCCGTTGCCACGGATGTCCCCGCGAACCGCATTGAAGTCCGCCTGGCCGAGGCCTTGCAGCGACAGGTTGCCGATGTCGATGAGATCCGCGCTCACGCTCAGATTTCCCGCGCCGTGGACCGGGCTGAAAGTGAAAGGCGTGACCGCGCCGGTGAAGCCATCCGTCCGGGAAAACAGCAAGACCTGCTGGGCTGGCAGGGTGGGTGCGGCAAACGACTGCCCGAGACTGACGTATCCTGCTGACAGTTTCACCGCACTCCCGCTGGAGATCACGCCTCCGCTGGAAACCTGGATCGCACCGGGAAGCTTGATGGAAACGCTCTCTTCGAACGAGACATTGCCATTCAGCGCAAGCGAGTCGAAACCACCTGCCTTGAAGGTGGATACCGTGAAATTGCCGATGCCAGCCAGCGGATTTCCGCCCGAATCGACCAGTGCGTTGCCGATACCCCGCGCAACGAATCCCGTGGGGATGAGAAAACCATCCTGTCTCACTAGGAGATTCGTGTCAGCCGTGGTGAAGGTGGCAGCGACCGCCACAAAACGATCGGAGGAAACCGCCACGGAACCGCCGATCGCGGACGAACCTCCCGCCTTCCCGATCAGTTCCGCGTCGGAATATAGCATTCGCGAGCCGGTCAGCGTGATTCGCCCGCCGTTGGAATCGATGCGGACCGGCACCTCGTCCCGGCCGTTTAGAGAACCGGCTTCGGACGAAGCAAGCGATTGGGAAGATGGCGGTAAATCGAGCACGCCGCTGGCACCCGAAACGTCCAATTTCGCGCCGCGTTCCGCGACAATGTTGCCGGCGATGGAAATCGTCCCGCCTGCAACGATTTCCCCCTGACGCAGGCCAAACGGATTGTCGATCAGCACGGTTTTCCCAACTGCGGAGAGAAACGCCGTATTTCCGATCAACGCCGTCGGCAGCAGCAGATTAGGATTGGCGGACGGAAAGCGCGCCGCGCCAGCGACGGAAATGCTGCCGCCCGGGGCGATCACGGAGCCCAGCACAGTGACCGTTTCTCCGCTGAAGGATACCGAGCCCTTCGCGTCGGTTCGAATTTTCGCCCCTTCCGACAGGACCACGTCGCCACGGCCCTGGATGATCGACGTGTTGGGATCGGAACTTCCGAGCGCACGGAAGGAAAGCGAGGCGGGAGCGCGGACGCCCTCCTCGCGGACAATCTTGTCGAGCTCCAGGGTTTTACCCGTCGGATCGAGGATCAGGCCGGTGACCACCGGGCGGACGCGGGCCTCCGGAGCGATGTAAAGACCGGTGACAAATTCGCGGGCCGTGCCACTGGCGAGTCCGCTGCCAGTGAGTGAAAACGTTCCGAAACCACCTTGATTGAAGAAATCGGAGTCCAGCACGGTGACGCCCGGATTGGCGGAGTTTCCTCCGATCTGAATGGCGGGCGCCTGGATGGACAGCGCACCCGCTTTCGCTCCGGAAAACCCGGCGAGAGTGGCGCCGAGGGACAAATGACCACCCAGGACCGCCGAGATGCCGAGGTCCCGGCCGGTGACGATCGCGAGAGAACCGCCATTGCCATAGGTGACCGCCCCGCTCGGGCTGACAGCGGCACCACCGGAAACATCGAGGCGACCGCCTGCGGAAAGTTCAGCCGAGTAGGATTTCACCGAGATCGAGCCGCCATTCAAAAACAGCGGCCGTAGTCCGGCCGACCTGGCGTTCGAGCGGTCGTCAACCAACAATCCGGCGGTGCTGATCAGGCCTTCGGACCCGAGGGAAAAAATTCCGCGGCCGGGATCCGCGACCGGCAGCGTGGTGTCCGCCGTATTTGCGGTCAGGTTGATCGTGTCCAAAGAAAGGTTGGAGCTTTCAAACGCCAGGCTTCCGCCCGGCGCGATGATCCTGCCATCGACGGTGATTTTGGAAGCGGCGAGAGTGATCGACCCTCCGGCGTTCGCCCGGAAGACCACATGCTCCGGGACTACGATCTCTCCATCGTTGTTGATGACCGTCAGTTTGTCGAACCCGCCTCTCACGGCCAGATCCGAGGATAGCTGCACCTCCCCCAGCCGGGCGGCGGGAAGCGGGAGAGGATCGCCGTTCACGTCGAGCGCGAAGGCTCCCGCCGCGACCTGATCGGAATCCGGGCGGAAGACAATCTTGGGAGCTGTCGGGGAAAAAACCGGGCGGCTGGCGTAAGTCTTATCTTGGGCCAGAAACGAAAGGCTTAGGGAACCCGCTGCGGGCGGCGTCTGGAGCTGCTTCTCACCGGCCAGGGATTTCCCGGTGAGCTTTCCGTCGAGCGCCATTGACGGAGCCAGGATCGAAAGCTTGCCGCCG
This sequence comes from Akkermansiaceae bacterium, assembly GCA_031389115.1. Lineage (GTDB taxonomy): Bacteria > Verrucomicrobiota > Verrucomicrobiia > Verrucomicrobiales > Akkermansiaceae > Luteolibacter. The sequence continues at coordinate 50,932 of JANMSI010000135.1, read as the reverse complement.
GCCGCGCCTTCGGTCGAACCTGGGTCGAAGCGCCCGCCATCGGGTGCGAGAGCCGCCTTGAAGACGTCGAAAACTCCGAACTTGGTATTGGCCTGGGTGGACGTGCCGTTATAGATGCCGTCGTAAATCACGTTTGGAGCGGCCGCGCTGATATCGACCAGCCTGCCGCCGGTGAGCAACTGCGTGGTATTGACCGTGCCCGCTTCGAAAAGGGTGGATCCTCCGGAAACGTCGATTTTCGAGCCCTGCTGCATCACCACGGACTGGCCCGCGCTGATATTCACAGTCCCGCCAACGACCGTGAGCTGGCCGACACCGCGTTGGATTAAATTCGCAAATCCGGCGATGTTCGCCAGCGGGGTGCCGACCCATTGTTCGCCCTGGTAGATGCCGGCGTCGCGAATGTCCACGTTCACGGTGGCGTTCCGCAGGATCCCGGCTCGCTGCAGCGGCGAGTTCGCGAGTTCCGCGCCGCGGAGGTCCACGGACACGATGTTTTGTGACACGGGCGCGGACACATCGGACGAACCAGAGACGTCGATCAGGGCATTCTCATCCAGATAGACCTGGCCGGCGGACTGGACGAAGCGGCTAACGAGGCTGCTCGAGGTGCCTGACTGGATCCATTCCCCTGCGTTGATGTTTATCTGGGCGTTCGGCGCTAGAACCACCGAGTCCACGCCCAGATGGATCGCTTTCGCGGCGATGTTTACCTGAGAACGGAGCGCCAGTTCCTTACCGATGGTCGTTTCCTTGCTATCGTATTCCGGCAGTATGCGAATGAGGCTGTCCTCCCCGATGATCACGCTTCCCGTTTGCCGGTTGAGAAACGGGCTGGACGTCGCCGAGGCGCTGGCAGGGTCGTAACCGGGGTTTCTGATGGCGTCGTAGTGGGCCAGCAGGTCGATCCGGCCATTCAGCGCGACCGAGGTGGTGCTTTCCAAAACTCCCGACTGATGGACCTCGCGGCCCGCGAGGATGATGCTGCCCCGTTTCGACTCGATGATGCCGTCTTGGGCTGCGTTTCCGGCGTACATTCCGCTGATCGGGTCGGTGACCGCACCGATGTAAACGTCCAGACCCCGGAGGCTGGGATCGCCGCCGGGATGGGCGTCGAAGCCGACCTGCAAGCCCGCCGCCAGGATCGTCTGGCCGTCCGGAGTGAGGATCGAGCCGCGGTTGAATACGTTCGGCCCGACCAGGGTGATCCGGCCCCCGATTTTCGCGGAGTCGGAGGGGCTTTCGAGAATTGCGCCTTCCTGCACAATCACATCGCCGTATTTGCCGGTGGCGGCCAGGGGTGCCTCCGGCGTGAAGGCTGGGGTGCCGTTAGTCCCGGCGGGCATGGCCAGGCCGGAAAAAAGGAACTGGGCATCCGGGTTGTTTAATAATCCCCGGGCGATGAGGTTCTCGTTGATCGGCAGGGAGGAAACGGTGAGGCCGCGGGCGTTCACTTGGCTGCCGCCGCCGAAGATGATGCCGTTGGTGTTGATCAGATAGACCTGCCCGTCGGCCTTGATATTGCCGAGGATCTGGGTGGGATTGCCGGTGGGATCGGAAATTTTATTGAAGGCGATCCACTTGCCGACATCCGCTCCACCTTTGGATTGGTCGAAGGTGACGGTGGTGTTTTTGCCGACGTTGAAGGTCTGCCAGTTGAGAAGCGCCTGCTGGGTGGTCTGTTCGATGGTGACCTTGGTGGCGACCTTGGTTTTGCCGGTCTTGACGGTCTGGGTCGGCAGCTTGGCACCGGTCCATTTGGTAGGGTCGGTGGCAACGGTGGGGGCGACCTGCAGGCCACCGGTCATGAGGCCGTTGGGGACCTGGGGCAGGGTAACGGTGAGATTGTTTGGATTTTTGCCAAGGTGGTTGGCACCACTCTTGTTCGCCGCCAGTCGGGCGGCGTTCTGCATCGCACGAAGGGAGTCAACGGTCCGCGTGGTGCGGGCCAGGGTGTCGCGCGCATTGGCGCGCGCGGCATCGGTGGCGGCGGGAGTAGGCGCGCCGGACGAGGCACGGCCGGGCTTGCTGGAGCCACCGCCGCCACCGCCGCGGAGGAGGTCACCGGCTTGCGCATCAAGGCCGCTGATCAGGACGGTGAAGCCGATGAAAAGCGGAGCGCCGTATTTGAGCGGAGTGCCGAAGATCGAAGTCGTGCGGAAATAAAAGCGTTTGGGCTTCATGATAAAGAAAAGGATGGATGACGCGCTCCGATGACATCGGGGAAGGAAAACCGGCCCCATTAATCCGCGAACCGCAGGGAAATGGATAGTGACGATTGTGTCACATTCACGGTTTGGCAGCGGGAGCCTCGATGCGGTTGTCGAGGATCTTGTCCTGATAGCCTTGGACGAGGTTCTCGACCTTGACGCGCGTCGTCCCGATGAAGGGCTCGCGGGCTTGCAGGGCCTTGCCAAGGGCGTAGCCTTCGAAGCGGTCGAGGATTTCGTTGGAGGTGTTGAAAAGGGCGATGTTCTTGCGCTCGCGGTCGGCGATGGTCCGCTTATGGACGATCACCTCGGCGGCAAGTCCCGCCCGGGCGTCCTCCTTGGAGCGGGCGACCTCTGCGGCTTTTTGATAACCGGTTTTCCACTTCTCGAGGGCTTCGGTGAATTGGATGATGCGTTGATCGCGCTCGGCGAGCTTGTTGTTGAGGCCGGCGATGGATTCCTCGGCGGCGGTTTTGTCGGAGTTCGAGCGCTTGATGAGTGCGACGGTGTTTTTCTCGAGCTCGGCGATTTTCGCTTCGAGCTCCTTGCCCTTGAGTTCGGCGGCAGCCTGGGCCGCCTGGGCGTTGGCGGATTCGGTTTGGGCGGTGCGAAGCTGGAGCATGACGCCGCGGAGCTGCTCGCGGAGTTTCAGCGAGGGATCCGGCGGATCGGCGGCGTGGAGCTGCGGCTGGAGGAAAAGGAAGACTAAAAGCGAGACGCTTCTAGCACGGCCTGCGGCGGGACGCCGCAGCCACGTGGCTGGTGATTGCATGGTCATCTTAGAATTTGGCGTTGAGATCGACTTGAAGGGTGTCCGTGCTGAGCGGCGAGCCGATGATTTCGTCGGAGCTCATCCATTTGAGGCCGAGGCGGACGGCGGGCGAGAGCGCCATGCTGCCGCCAAGGGTGTAGCCTTGGAGATTGGTGCCTCCGCCGCCGAAGTCCGAATCGGTGAAGCCGTCCACGACGGCGTCGGACTCGACGTAGCGATAGCCGAAGCCGGCCTGCCAGTCGCCAAACGCGGCAAGGGCCGGCTTGCCGACCTGGAAGGCGAGGAACCATGCGGTGTCGCCACCTTCGAAGGAACCCGCATTGTTGCCAGAATTAGGACCGCGGTTGTTGACGGCCTTCCTGTTGATGCTGCCTCCATCGAACGCGATGTTTTTGGTAACTTCCCCCAGCAGGGACAGGCGGACGGGGTCGTAGCGGTCGTAGTCAAGCTTGCCGGTGACCGTTAGGTTTCGGAACTCGGAGGCGAGGCCGTAGTATTGATATTGGAATTTGTTGCCAAAATCATTGGCGGCGGTCGGGACAATGTCACGCAAGGCCATGTAAGTATTGCCGCGCTGGGCGAAGCCGGGACGGGTGGTGTCGGTGTTGCCGGCGTCGCTGGTGGTGAGAGGGGTGTAGGGGTCGGAAAGCTCGCCCTGGATCGCGTCGAAGTCATAGTAGGCGATGCCGAACTTGGCCGTCAGGTCGTCGGTGATTTTCCAGTCGATGCCGACCTGGGCGCCCGTCAGCCATTTGTCGGTGCTCTCGAACTTGGAGGGCTGGTTGGAAGCGAAGTTGAAGTCGGTGTTGTAAACCGGGAAGTAACCGGCCGTGAAGAAGGTGGTGGCGCAATCGTTGAGTTTGACCTTGCCGCGGAGCGCCAGGCCGTCGAAGCCAAGATCGTCGTCCCAATGGACCTCGGTGGAAAAGAACGGGTTATCGAATCGACCGAGCAGAAACAGGAGTTCTTGGCCGTCACCGGGGCCGGCGTCGTAGCTCAGGAACGCGCGATCCAGCCAGATGGCGTATTTGGAAAAATTGCCGCCGGAACCGCCGAGGGATTGATTGGGTGAAGTGGGTGAGTTGGACTCGCCCGTAGCGAGACGGATGCCGCCGTTGAACCCGTCGCCGAGCATGATATCGGTGCCGAGACGGACGCGCAATCGGGCACGGTTGCGGTCCTGATCGACGTTATACTGCGGGGAAAACTGGGTGCCGGCCGTGTCGAACGGAGCGCCGTTATTGATGGAGTTGAAATTCGGGAAACTCCCTGAGTTGTCGTTGCTGTCTCCAGGAAAGAAGACGCTCTCATAGCGGGTGCGGATGTCGCCGAAGGGCCGGAATTTCGAGGTCCACTCGGGCGAGGAATTCTTGGCCCACTCTTGCTCACGGGCGTGGGCCATGAGCTCCTGCTTGATCTGGTCGCGCATGTTGTTTTTCACCACCTCGGGGATGTAGGTGACGCGCATGTCGTCCGGGCCCGGGGCGGGAGGCATGGCGGCGATTTCGGCCTGGGCGGCGACGGCGGCGGCGTCCGCCTGGGCCTGCTGGATCATTTCGCCGGCTTCGGCCTCGGTGAGAATGCCTTTTTGAACGAGACGGTTGATGAGGTTGACGGTGACGTTGGAAGTCGGCGCGGCGACGGGTGCCTTGGGCTCGGGGGGAAGGTCGGTGGCGAGTGGAACGTCGGTCGTGGGATCGAGAGATTCGGACAACGGAGTTTCGGCGGCCGGGGTGGTCTCGGTGGCGGCTTCCTGCGCCTGCGACAGGCTGGAGGCTCCGAGGAAGGCGACGGCAAGGAGTGGACGGGCAGGAGACATTTGGAAGAAAAGGCGTTAGCGGGGTTTGCTGGCGGAGATGCGCATGGTGATGGGCATGGGCATGCCCGCGGGCGGCGGTTCGGAAAGCTGGAGGCCGACGAGGACCTGGTTTTTGATGGCTTGGTCAACAGCCGGGCTGCCGGAGCTACCGACTAAAATCGCCTTGGTAATGCGCCCGGTGGAATCCGCCCAGATCCGCACCTGCATGCTGAACGACGCTTTTTGGGTGCTGCCATTGCGACCCAGCGCGTCCTTCACAGTGGTCTGGACCTTGGCCGCGTAGTAACCCCATTTGCTGCCGCCGCCTTTGCGGCCCGTGCCGCCAATCCTGCCGCTGCCGCCGGTGCCCGCGCCGATGGAGGGGCCGCTGCCCGTGGCGTTGGACCCGAGGTCGGAGGGCGGCGTGTCAATCGGTGAGTCGTCCGGCGGCGGCTCGTCGTCCGGGACGACTTCCTGCTCGACCATCTCCTCGGGCTCGGGCGGCTTCTCGACCGGCGGTGGCGGCTCGACCTTCGGTGGCGGCGGCGGTGGAGGCGGCGGCGGTGGGAGTGTGATCGTGATTTCTTGGTCCGGAGCGGTGGAGACTTTCGTCTTCTTGCACGAGCCCAGCAGCAGGGCCATTCCGCTCAGCAAGAACAGCCCGCGCATCAGGCGGCCCTTGTTCGGCGAAGGATTCGGTGTCTTTGAAAAAATTCTCATCAGGAGAAATTGCTTGCGGAGATCCGCAGGTTGATGGGTTTCGGAATCCCGTTAGGTGACAGTTCCGGTTTCACAGGACGTGGTGGCGACACCCGCGGAATGGGAGTGATGTAAATGATCCCGTCTTTGTGGGGAGTCTTCACGGGCGCTTTTTTAACGGAAATGAAGAACGAAGCGACCCCGCCTAACAACACCAGCGCGAACATGGCGCCGATAAAGAGGCGGCCTTGGTTCGGGTTCGGAGCGGGTGGCTTGGAATTCATGCGGGTGGCGGCGGTTATTTTTTCGCAGGCTGGGTGGCAAGTCCGATCTTGGTCACGCCGACGCGGCCAAGGACATCGAGGACGTCCATGATTCCCTGATACTGGTTCTGGCCGTCCCCGCGGACGACCACGGGAAGCTCGGGCGTGGCGGCAATGAGTTGACCGAGCTTGGATTCCAGCTCGGCGAGCGTGACGCCCATGGTGTTGAGCTTGATGTTACCGCCGGTGTCGATGGTGATCGCCTGGGTCTTGGGCTCCTCTAACTTCGTCTGAGCCGGCTTGCTGTTGACGCTGGGCAGATTGACCTTCACCCCCTGCACGCCGGCGGTGGTCATGATGATGAAGATCAGCAAGAGGACCAGATAGAGGTCCACCATGGGAGTGACGTTGATGTCATCGAAGCGTTGGTCGTCGGCGGAGGCCATCGGGTTGGAGATTTGAGATTTGAAAATTCAAATTCGAGTTCAATGGCCGCCGCTGTTGGGTTCGGTCTCGTTGGGCGGGCGGTAGAACTCGGCCATCTTGGCGACGAATTCGTCGATGAAGACCTGCATCAGGCCGAGCGAGTTTTTAATGCGACCGTTCAGATAGCTGTAGATGAACAGGGCGGGGATGGCGACGACGAGTCCGACCACGGTGGCGAGCAAGGCGGACGCGATGCCGGGGGCGATCGAGTTGACGTTGACCTCGCCGGACTTGGCAATGATGGCGAAGGTGATCATGACGCCGACGACCGTGCCTAACAATCCAACGTAAGGTCCACCGGCGATGCTCATGGTGAGGTAAACGAGGCCGTCGGACAGGCGGTGGGTCTCGTGAACGAGACCGGCGTCGAGGCTGGCGCGGATGGCTTGGATGGACCGGCCGGACAAGCCGTCCACGTTGCGGCCCTTATCGAGGCGGTGGCGGATCTCGTCGGCACCAATCTGATAGATATGAAACAGCGGGGACTTCTGGATGTGGTTTTGATCCGAAGCCCCGACTTGGCCGCCGAGGCTGCTGACGCTGGAATTGTCCTCGGTATCCAGGGCGGTCAGGTCGGTGGACAGCTCCTTCCACTTTTTGAGGAAGATCCTGGTACCCTTCTCGATCGAGTTCAAATAGATGAATTTTTTCACCGCAACGGTCCAGCCGACGACGATCATGATGGCGCAGACGCCGATGGCGATCCAGCCGTCGAACATCATGTTGTTAGCGATGTCGCCGAAAAGCGAAAGATGCTCCATGACGCCGCCGCTGTGTTCGCCGCCGCCTTCACCGGCCTCGCCCTGGCTGAGCGAGAGAGTGCGCTGGGCGGCATCCGAGTTGCCTTGGTTGACGGAGGCCAGCTTGATCCAGCCGGCCGGGCGGGCGACCTTCGAAAGGGTGAACTCGTCCATTTCCCCGATGAAGGGCGTGCTGCCGGCAGCGGGCGCATCCGCGGGAAGACCCCCGATGAGCAACGGGCTGTTCATGGCCGGCAGGGCGGCGGCGAGCTTGGCGTAGGAGGCGCCGTTGACGAAAAGTTCCAGGTCCTGACCGCTCGCAACAAGCGCAACATGCGTCCAGGTTGCGGCGGCAATGGGAGGACCGGCCGGGCTGCGGGTTCCGCCGATTTCCACCAGCGGGACACCTTGGTCGAGAAGCAGCCGGAATGAGGCCGGACCCTCGGTTCGGCTGGCGAGGACCGCATTGGCCGCGAGAGCGGCGGGCTTGATCCACGTGGAAAGGGTGAAAGTCTGCCCTTGTGACCATTGGAGCGAAGGCTTGGCAGGGATGGTGACGGGAGCGGATCCCAACAGGCGCAAACCGCTGCCGATCAAGGCGGCCTCGGAGGTCGCACCCGCGTTTTCGGCGTTGTTGCCATTGGCGGTGGCATCGACGGGAGGGGTGGCCAGTTCGCCGAAATGATAGACGAGGGTGAAATCACCGTCGAAGGCGTCCGCAGGCTTCGAGGCGGCCACCATGGCAGGGTCGGCATTCCCGTAATAGATGAAGAAGGACTCCTTGGCGGCGGGCTTCACATCGGGGAGTTTCACCCAGACATAGGACTCGTTGAGAAGGTTGTCATATTTCTCGATCTGGTGCGGGAGGTGCGTCTTGCCTTCTGCGGCGACGAAGGGTTTGTCGCCGCCGTCCTCGCGGGCTTTGGCGAACTGAAAATTGCCATCGGAGAGGCGGACGAGCATGGCGGCGGTCCCGGCGGGATCGACCAGCGCCGCGGCGTCACCACCGGTATCGAGCGTTAGCTTGGCGCGCTCGGTCCATTCTGCATTCCACCAGGCTTCTTTCGGTTCTTCGGCGCGAAGGACGGGCGTTAGAAAGAGCGCGGCGCAGAAGCCGCCGGCGAGCCGGAGGAGTTTGAAGGAGGATGTTAGCTTCATGAGAGAGGATTGGGGGAAAGGGTTGGTTAGAAATCGGCCCAGCCGCGAAAAGTGACGCGAACTTCACCGGAATCGGCGTCGATCTGATCGATGAACGGGACGGCGACATCGAGAGAACCGTTGAAGTGGTTGTGAACTTTGAAACGGGTGCCGACACCGGCACTGGCGAGGCCATAGCGTTTCTGCTGGGAGGGCAAAGCGTCGTAAATGCGGACCAATCCTGCATCGGCGAAGGCGAGGAAGCGCCATTCGTCGGTGCGGGTGCCGTCCTTGTCAGGAGTGCCGATGAGGGACGGACCGCGGAACTCGACGGTGCCAAACACGCCGTTGTCGCCGAGGACCGTTGCTTCGAGGTAACCTCTAACGGTCCCGAGGCCGCCGCCGGCGATCTGCTCGCCGTTCACCAACGGTTGGCTGGCGATCTGGCCCTGGACCTTGCCGAAGACCTGCGAGCCACCCTTGAGATCGTGGGTGTGGGCGAGATCGCTGCGGAGGAAAACGTAGCTGCCGTCCGCGTTGAAGCGCTTGTTCGCATAGTCCCGCTCGCTGCTGCCTAGGCCCCGCAGGTGAAAATTGAGCGACGTGTTGAACTCGGTGAAGGCTTTCTCCGCGAGCCAGGTAGCGCCGTAGTTCGCGCTGATCGGATAGTATTCGATGGGTGATGAAATGGTGTCAGCGCCGATGACGATGTCCTCCTCGAAATTCTTGTAGTCGATCCCGAGGCTGAAGCTCTGATAGAACTTCGCGGCGGAAGGCAGGTCGAAAAGCGCCCGCAGACCGATGATTTCGCCGCGGCCGCCGACCGCGGCGCCGCCGAGCGTGGAGATGTCGCTGTTCTGCTTGGTGCCTTGCAGCATCAGGCTCACGCCATCGGAAACCCGCGCGAGGTAGTAGCCTGTGAAAACGAGGGCGTCGTCCTTGTTTTCCGGGGCGATCTGGAAACTCAGGCCGCCGGTATGGCCGAGCTGGAAAAGATTCCCATAGCTCAACGCACCGTTCAGGCGCAGCTCGGTGGTGTTCGAGCTATAACGGTTATTAAGTTCTAACGACCCGTGCAGTGGCATCTTGTCCTCGACATTGAGATCGATGTCCACGGTCCCGGGCACGACGCCGGTGCGCAGCACGGGGGTCACGCGGCGGTCCGTCAAGCGGTTGAGCCCGACGATTTCCTTGCTGACCTGATTCATGTCCGGGACATTTCCCTCCGCCAAGGTGGGGGCTTCGCGCCTGATCCGGCTGGGGAGGAAATAGCGCGCACCGTTCACCCTGAGGCGACCGACTTTACCCTCGACCACCTCAAGCCGGATGATCCCGCGCCGCGGGTCCTGCTGCGGGACCACCACCGAAACGGTCTGAAAGCCCCTGGCGTGATAGACTTTCTCCAGCGCGACGCGCGCCTGCTCGACGTCGTCCGGAGTCCTGGCAGGTCCGAGAAACGGATAGACCGCCTCCTCGACCTCAAGGCTTTTCAGGCGGTGCGCGCCTTCCACGCGATATTCGCGGATGTAGAAATTCGTGATTTCCTGGGCGGCAAGCCAGCCGGGAGCACTCGCCAGCAGGCCACAAACCAGCGCAAGAACCTTGCGGAGGAACGGTGGGGACGCGGAAATCGATTTCTCCAAACTCATGCTGCAAGCCCGCATTTCAAGCGGGGCGGAGCTTTCTCCCCCACAGCCCCCGCTCTCAAGGGCGCGAATGTGACGTTCCCGTCACAAATGGGCTTTGATCCGTCTCTCCGCGTTTAACATCCCGCAGCCTGCGGCGACGTCGATGCCGCGGCGCTGGCGGAAGGTGCAGGGAAATCCGGCGGCGGTCAGGATTTTTTGAAACTCGTGCCCGGCGTCGCTCTGGCAACCCGCGAACCCGCCGGTCGGGTTGAGCGGGATCAGATTCACATGCGCGTCGATTCCCCGCAGCAGCTCCGCCAGCCGCATTGCCGTCGCGGCGGAATCGTTTTTCCCGGCGATCAGCGTCCACTCGAAGAAGATCCGCCTGCCCGTGATCCGCGCGTATTCGCGGCAGGCCTCCATCAGCATCGCCAGCGACCAACGTTTGCTCGCCGGGACCAGCGCCGCGCGCTCCTCCTCGGTCGAGCCGTGCAAACTAACCGCCAAGCGGTATTCCCGCCCTTCTGCAGCGAGCCGGAGGATGCTTGGGACCACGCCCACCGTGCTAACGGCGATTTTCGATGGTCCGATGCCGATCCCGCTGCGGTTGGAAATCGACTCAAGCGCCCGCATGACGGCGTCGTAATTGTGCAGCGGCTCGCCCATTCCCATGAGCACCATATTGCGAAGCCGCTTGGTCGGATGGATCTCCTTTAAAATCCGCCGGGCATGCAGGACTTGCGCCACGATTTCGCCGGTCCGCAGATGGCGGACGAATCCCATTTGCCCCGTCGCGCAGAACACACAGCCCATCGCGCAGCCCGCCTGCGTGCTCACGCAAACCGTCTGCCGGCCGGCGTAGCCCATCAGCACGGTCTCGATGGTCTGCCCGTCGCGCAGCCGCAGGAGAAATTTCCGTGTCAGCCCGTCGGAGCTCTGCGTCTCGTCCACCACCTCCGGCGCATCGAGGAAAAACGCCTTCCCCTCCCCCACGGATCGGGCGACCCAGCGTTTGAGCGGCGGCAGGAAATCGCAATGCGTTAGGTCGAGCACGCCATCGGAATGAATCGCGCGCCAGAGCGGTTTCACGTGATGCAGAATCACGCCGTCCGCCGCCAGCACCTCAACCATCTCGGAAAAACCGAGATCGTGCAACGATCGTGGAGACTGCGGACCCATGCGCCAATGCAACCCCGCCGCCGACCGCGTTCAAGCCCGATCTCGGGATCGGAGCAACGCCGTCACACAATTGTCACCTAATTTCAATTCCCCCCGCGACCGCCGTTTCGTTCCGTCATTCTCAATGATGCGCCGTTGTTTCGCCATCGTCACAGTGCTGGTCGCGCTTGGTTTTTCCGCTCCGGCTTCCCTAGGAAATCCTCCACCGGGGAAACGGCTGCTGGTTTTCGTGGGTTCCAACACGCTCGGCGAGCACGCCGTCCCGGAATTGGCGAAGGCCTATCTGGAGCAGGAAAAAAAAGTTCCCGCCGCGAAGATCGAGACCCGCGGGGTGATCATTTACGTCACTGGCGACGTGCCGGGAGCCGGTCCGGTCTATATCGAAATCCATGCCACCGGCTCCGGCGACAGCTTCAAGAGTTTCCTCGGAAAATTTCCCCGCCTGAGCGAACCGTGCGACATCGGCATGAGTTCCCGTCGCGTGACCCCTTTGGAAGCGGATGCGCTTAAAACCAAGCTCGGCAGCGATTTCTTCTGGCGCGGCAACGAGCCGGGGATCGGCTGCGAACACCCGGTCGCCATGGACGGGCTCGCCATGGTGATCCACGAGAGCAACCCGCTGGGCCGGATTTCCTTCAGTGAAATCAAGGCGATCTACTCCCGCAAGAAGACCAATTGGAAAGACCTCGGCGAGTGGCAGGTCTTCGGTGGCGCGGACGCGGGCCTGCCGATCGTCCCGCTCCGCCGCAAAGAGCCGAGCGGCACCCTCGATTTCTTCAAGGAAATGATCCATCCCGAAGCGGGGCCGATGGCGGATGAAAAACAAATTCAGGCCTTCGTCAGCAGCCGTGAATTGGCGAAGCGCGTGGCCGAAGTTCCCGGAGCGATCGGTTTCATCGGCGAAAGTTACGCCACCCAGCCTGGCCTGAAACGGCTGCAGGTCTTCGACGACTCGCCCGGCATGGAAATGGAGCCGGACGCCGCGGTTTTTCCGGACCACGGCGCCGTGCGGATGGGAATCTATCCGTTGTCGCGCTTCGTTTATTTTTACACCCGCGAGTATTCGCTCAACCCCGAGATGCAGCCCTTCGTGAAATTCGCGCTGGGCGAGGCCGGGCAGACGATCATCGCCGACAAGGGGAATCTGGTGAAAATCGAAGGCACCCACGATCACATCACCAAGGTGGACCGCACCGTGCCGCAGCCACTGCCCCCCGTCGGACCCGTGCCGGGTGATCGCAAAACCCGCGTGGTGCTGCGCGTTTCCGGCTCCAACACCGTCGGGGCCGTCTGCGCCGTCAATCTCGCGTTCAACTACTTTTCCATCGTCACCAAGGATTCGAAAAAAGCCCCGCCGATCGAGGACCACACGACCGAACTCGAAACACCCGAGGGCGAGAAGGCGCTCGCCCACAACGTCATGTGCGACGTGGACTCGGACGGCATCTGGGAAACCATTTCCATCCGCCCCACGGGTTCCAGCGACGCCTTCCGCGATCTCAATCTCGGTGCCTGCGACGTCGGCATGTCGTCCCGCCCGATCAGCGGTGCCGAGCAGCGCGACCTAATGCCGGTCTGTGGAAATCTCGCCCAGGCCGGTTCCCAGTTCGCCCTCGGCCTCGACGCGCTGGCCATCATCACCGGCGAGGACAACCCGCTCGACAAGATCACCGTGGACGAACTGCGCCGGGTGTTCCTCGGTGAAATCACCAACTGGTCTGGCCTCGGCGGCACCGATCGCCCCATCCGCCTGCACGCCCGCCCCGAGCGCTCAGGGACCTACAAGTATTTCTCCGACTCCGTGTTGCTGGGCCGCTCCATTTCCGGCTCCGCCAAACGCCACGCAGAAAATTCCGTATTGTCGGAAATCGTCTCGCAGGATCCCGACGCCATCGGTTTCGTGCCCATGACCAACGCCGGCGCGGCGAAGGTTCTCACCGTCGGCCATTCCAAGACCACCGCGTATTTCGCGCCGACCGAGGAAACCGTGCGGCGCGGCGACTACCCGTCCGCCCTTCGCCGCTTCGTCTATTTTTACGTCCCTTCGGAGGAGCCGAAGGGTGCCAGCGTGCCGGCCCGGCGGAACTGGCCGATCGCCCGCGAGTTTGCCGCCATGAGCCAGACCTGGCGCGGCCAGGCGATCGTGGAAAGCAGCGGATTCATCGCGGAAACGACCACCCTGGACACCGCCGCCCAGGTCCGCCGATTGGATGGCGAACCGATCGTGACTTACCTCGCCCGGCTAGCCGACATCGAGCGGAAGGTCCTGTCCGGCAAACTCAAGCTTCTGCCGAAACTGACCGATGACGAGATTTGCCCGCAGCTGGAATTCGAGTTCAATCAATCGACGCTCACCGCCGAGTCGAGCAACACGATCGACCGAAAACTCGCGTCCTGGCTCAAGATGCATCCCGAAATCGCGCGGGGCGGCCTGGTCGCGGAAGGCTGGGCGGATTCCATCGGCACCGACGAGGCGTGCCGCAAGGTTTCCCTCATGCGGGCCAGAACCGTGGCGGACTACATTACATCCACTCTCGGCTACAAGGTCACCGCCATCGGCAAGGGGAAATCCTTCGACCCGCCGAACACCAACGAGGAGAACAAACAACAGAACCGCCGCGTCGTAATCAAGCGCGCGGCGGTTCCAGGAAAATCCCCGCTTACTTCAAAACCTTGATCCGGATGTTTTTGTAAAGGGTCGTGCTGCCACCGTCGTGCGCCTGGAAGGCGATCGTCCCACCGTCTGGCAGAAGCTTGCTGTCGCCGGCTTCAGGCTTGTGGTCCACCAGTTCCTTACCGTTTACCGAGATCTTCACCGTGCCGCGCTTCACCGAAATCACATACTTCATCCAAGTGTCGTCCTCGAAGGGTTCCAGGTTTTTCACGGTGTTATAGAGTCCGCCCGACTTCTGCGGATCGCCCTGGCTGTTGCAAACCTGGACCTCGTAGCCGGAAGGCCAGCCATCTTTCTGGAATACGGTGTGGATGAAAACTCCGCCGTTGGAGTTCTTCTTGGTCATTACATCCAGCCGCAGCTCGAAGTCCTTGAATTTCGCGTCGTTCACCTTTCCATCGTAGAAGAGATGGCAGCGGTCGCCATTCGCCTTGATCGCTCCGTCTTCGATGGAAAAAGCTTCGGGAGCTTCGTTTACCTTCCAGCCGTCCAAAGTTTTCCCGTCGAACAACGAAACAAAGCCCGGCTCGGTCGGGGCGGCGGAAAGCGGCACGATCAGCGCGGCGATGACGGCAACTGTTGAAATGAATTTTTTCATGGTCCGCCGACTACGCCACGAAAGCCGGTGGGCTATCAAGCCCTTGCGCCACACCTGGACGGCCGGCGGCAATGCGAAAGCGCTGTCGCCCATCTCAATGTGTCGGCCAGGTTTACAGTTTGCGCCTTCCCGCAAGGGTCGTCGGCCGACTCACTAACATTTTTATTCATAACTTGCAAATGTTAAGCGCTTTACAATCGAAATAAAAAATTCGGCATGAATCATGCAGTCTGGAGCAGCGGGCTGCAAATCTGTAGCCTCCCCCAATAAATCGTAAAATAAATCCACACTCCAAAACGACCAAACATGAAAACGATCACACAATCCCTTGGATTGCCCGCCTCGCTGCTGGCAATTGCTTGCTTCAGCGGTGCGCTTGCCCCGAGCGCTCAGGCCGGCGACATCTTCCTCACCGGCCACGACGTGGACTTCCACGGCGGCCAAGCCGGCTTCGACATTAAAATTCTCAACTATCTTAGCGGCGGCCCGAGCGCCAGCTACAATCTCGCTGTCATTGGTACCGCCGGTAACGGTGGAGCCAGTTGGAGCACGGGAGGATCCTACGTAGGCGGAGCCAGCGGCTCGGTTGTCTCCAGCCCGGCGGGATACGGCACCACCACATTCTATGACGCGCAAGCATTCGCCGCGCTGGCTCCTGCCAGCCGCGCTGCCATTCTCAGCGGGGTCGGAGCCTTGGTCGTCCTGTCCCAAGATTCGTGCGGAGGCTGCTCGCTAACGTCCGCCGGTTCAGCGGCCCTGAACACGGTTGCCGGTGACATCGCCACCGCATTCAACGCCGGAATGGACATCTACGGCAACTCCGGTGCCACTAACCCAACCTATTATGGATTCCTCCCGGCATCCGCCGTCGCGACTGGCGTGTCGATCTCCGGTTCGTCGGGATTTTCGCCGACCGCAGCCGGTGCTGCCATCGGCATCGTCAATGGAATGGTGAATGGTAACCCCACCCACAACCGGTTCACGGCGATCGCCCCTGCGTTCACAGTGTTCGAAACCCGCGCAACAACAAGCGGCGCTCCCGAAATCATCTCCATCGGCCTCAAGGACGGCAAGATCGACGGCGGCGGAGTTACCACCCGCGTGCCAGATACCGGTTGGACCGTGGCGCTTCTCGGAATGGCCCTTCCAGGAATGGCCTTCCTTCGCCGGAGACTCAATCGGATGTCGTTCGCGAGCTAAGCTCAGTGCCAATCAAGGCTTGCAATTAAAGTCATTAGAAGTGGAGTGTCCGGCAGAGTCTTTAAGACCGAGCCGGGCACTTTTTTATGGTCCCCAAACATTCTCTCCCCGAAAATTATGAAACCGTCCCTCCTCCGTCTCCGTCCCTCGCCCGTGGCTGCCGGAATTACCAGAACTGCCGTGATGCATCCTCTGCACGCGGCGCTGATAGCGGGAATTTTAGGATTTTCCGGCGCGTTTGCGCTTCCGGCCGGCCCGCAGGGGAACTTTAATTTAGCGCCGCAATTGGAGGCAGATGCGAACCCGGCAGACGAGGCGGTTCTCAAGGATCTTAAGGTCGCGCTGAAACATTATGTCGTGGGCGAATTCGCCGAATCTCTAGCCATCGCTCAGACTGCCGCTGCCGCTGCGCCGAAATCTTACATTGCCTTCGCACTTGTCGGGGCTTGCCAGCTTCGATTGGGAGATTTCGATCAGGGCATCGCGGCTCTGCTGACCGCCTCGCGTTTGGGTCCGGATAAGATAGCTCCGTTGCTGGAGATCGGAGACGCCTATCTGACCCGTGGCGATCTCGCGCAGGCGCGGAAATATTTCCAGATGATCCTTGATCGGCATGCCAACGAGCCGGCGGGTCATCAGGGACTGGGCTTGGTCAGCGAACGGGAGGACAAACTCGATGAGGCGGTGGCCCATTTCGAGGCTGGAATCCGTGACCAGCCGCCGGGGACCTATGGCGTCAATGTCAATTTAGCCCGCCTTTACAACGCACGGAAGGAGTTCCCGAAAACGATCGCCCTGCTAGGCGAAACGGTCAGGAAAAATCCCACCAACGAGTCGGCGGTGGAATTCCTGGCGGCGGCCTACGTTGGCGCGGGCAACCTCACCGAGGCGATCGCGATCTATCAGGCGGCCGGCACGGCCTCACCCTCTGCACGCGTTTCCTTGGGCTTGGGGATCATTTTCAGACAAACCAATCAGCTCCCCAAGTCCATCGAGTCGATCAAGCAGGCAATCTCTCAAAGGGCCAACTGGGACGTGGCATGGAGCCAGCTTGCCGAAACCCAGATCGTGGCAGGCGATTTCCCAGGTGCCCTCGCAAGCTTGAACCAGGCAAAATCCGCGGGGAGCGACACCGCAGTCATCGATTCACGCATGGGCGAGGTGTATTTGCTGACCAAAGACTATCCGAAGGCGATCGCCATTTTTGAGAAGCTGGTAACCGCCAATGTCGGCGATCCCCTCACGCGGGACCGGCTTGGGACCGCTTATCAATCTAGCGGCGATGTCGCTTCAGCGGAAAGAACCTACAAGGAATCTGCAAAGCGCTTCCCGGCCGACTCGCTCCCGCCCTTCCGGCTCGGTGTGCTTTACGATCAGGCGAAGCGTTTCCCGGAGGCCATCGCCCGGCTCACCAGCGCCCTTGCCCTTGGCCCGGAAAACCTGGCGATTCAGCGGGCGCTGGCCATCAGTCTCAACAAAGGTGGCCAGCGCGATCAAGCGATCGAAATTGCCCGCCTGATGGTGGAAAAGCAGCCAACACCCGAGTCCAAATTGTTCCTCGCCGAGCTGTATTCACAATCCAACGACGATGCGCAAGCGAACACGCTCTATCAGGAAGTGCTCGCCACCAATCCCGACCACGTCGTGGCGCTCAACAACCACGCGATGGCACTCGCCCGCGTGGGCAAATTCGATGACGCGCTGCGCCACGCGCGCCACGCGGTTTCCCTGGTCCCCGGCAACGGCCAACTGCTGGATACCCTCGGCTGGATCACCTACCTGCACGGGGAGTTCGCCCCGGCGGCAGCGCTCCTGCGGAAAGCCGCAGAGCTGTCACCCAAGGATCCTTCCATTCTATTTCATCTGGGGATGGCCCATTGGCGGCAAAATCAGAAGCCCGAGGCACTGGACGCGTTCAAGCGTGCGATCGCGCTCTCGAAAAATTTTCCCGAATACAAGCAAGCGGCTGACATGGTCAGGGAAGCGGGCAAGGTGCCGAACTAACACGCCCGGCACCGTGTGCATGCTCCCATGGTAAACCCGAACACCCACGAACCGGCAAGAGAACGGGCGGGCCGGCTTCGTTTACAGGTATCGGCCGCTCTGTTCGTGGTGGCGGTGTGTCTTGCCGGCTATCTGGCATGGGTGGCGCTTCATGGCGGCGCGCTCGCTGGCTGTGGCGTGGAGTCTTCATGCAGTCGCGTCCTCCAGAGCCGATGGGCCTATTGGCTTGGCATTCCGGTCAGTTTGCCCGCGCTAGGAGCCTACCTGCTTCTTGGCTACGCCGCGTTTTGCCAACTTGCCCGTCGCAGCCGAGCGCCACAAACATGGGCAACCCCGTTGGCGATTGTCGTCATCGCAGCGGCGGTGTGGTTCGTGATGCTTCAAGGACTGGTAATCCGGGCGTTCTGCGGCATTTGCCTGACTGCCCACCTCACGGCCGTCATGGGAGCGCTGCTTCTCATTGGCAACGCCCGTCGTTCATTGAGGACCAGTCCGAGAGGGATTCATTTCCTCGCCAGCTTGACGGCCATCGCACTCCTGATCGGCGGTCAATTCCTACGAGTCAAGCCTACGAACCGCGTAAGCCCGATGCCGCCGCCATCGGTTGCGGAGTCGCCAGCCAGCCGCACCCTTTCGCTTTATGACGGACTGTTTCAGTTGGACTTGAACGAAGTCCCGCGCCTGGGCTCAGCCGACGCTCCACATGTCATCGTGAGCTTGTTCGACTACACCTGCCATCATTGCCGCAGCCTACACGGCATGCTCGACCAAGCGCGTCAGCGTTCCAAAGGACAATTGGCCGTCATCATGCTCCCCGTGCCGCTGGACTCTAGCTGCAATGCGCTCGTCCGGATGACGGCAAGCGAGAACCGCAACGCCTGCCAATACGCCCGGCTCGCCTTAGCGGTGTGGGAAACAGCGCCGAACGCATTCCCCGGCTTTAATTCGGGGTTGTTCGAGTCGGATCACCCGCCCTCGATTTCAGAAGCCCGCCAACAAGCGGAGCGTCTGATCGGGGTTCCGGCCCTCAATAGCTGCCTTGCGGGAGCTTGGGGAAAAAGCCAGCTCGCCATCAATTTCGCCTTGTTTAAAACCAACGGCAAACGCGCTGGAAGCATGCAGTTGCCCCAGCTCATGGTCGGCAAAAATGTCAGCGTCGGGAAGTTCAACAGCTTGGAAAACCTGCTGGCGTTGTTGCGAGAGCAACTCGGCCTTTCCTTCGATCCGTAACGTTCCGTCCTCGATTCTCAGGGTTCGCCAGCGCGGGAACCCCGCAAGACAGAGCCCGGCCTCATGGGCCGTATCGGATCGTCACGCCCCGGCCAATTTCGTGTCCGGGAACGATTCCAACCCAACCCAAAAACCCATGTCATCGCTCAATCGCCGCCATTTCCTCCAGCAGACCGGCCTCGGCACCGGCGCACTTCTGCTCGGATTTCCCGCCATCGTCCGAGGACAAAACCTCAACAGCCGGATCAATGTTGCCGGTATCGGCGTCGGCGGCCAGGGCGATGGCGACGTGGATCGTGCTGCCGACTGCGGCGGCCAGATCGTCGCGCTTTGCGATGTCGATTCGCGCATGATCGACAAGAAGGCCGCGAAATATCCCGAAGCCCGGAAGTTCGCCGACTTCCGCAAGATGCTTGAGGAAATGGGCGAGTCGATCGACGCGGTGACCATTTCCACCCCGGACCACCTGCACGGCATGGCGGCCATGGCGGCGATGCAACTGGGCAAGCACGTTTACTGCCAGAAGCCCCTCACCCAGACGGTCTTCGAAGCCCGCGAACTCCGCCGGGTGGCCGCCGAGAAGAAACTGGCCACCCAGATGGGCAATCAGGGCAGCGCCGAAGACGGCCTGCGGCGCGCTGTCGAAGTCATCCAGTCCGGGGTCATCGGCAAACCGCTCGAACTCCACGTCTGGTCGAACCGCCCGGTCTGGCCGCAAGGCATCGACCGGCCGCCGGGCGAAAGTCCCGTGCCCGCCGAACTCAATTGGGACCTCTGGCTCGGCCCGGCCAAACAACGGCCCTACGTGGAAGCCGCCTATCATACCTTCGCCTGGCGCGGCTGGATGGACTTCGGCACCGGAGCCTTGGGCGACATGGCCTGCCACACCGTCAACATGCCCTTCCGCGCCCTCAAACTTGGCTACCCGACCGTCGTCGAGTGCGAGATGGCGTCGCGCTTGTTTCCTGAAACCTATCCGCTTTCGTCGCGCATCCGCTTCGAGTTTCCGGAACGCGAAGGGCTGCCCCCGCTCAAGTTCTGGTGGTACGACGGTGCGCCGGGAGCGGATTTCAAACCCCTCCGCCCCTACCCGAATCTCGTCAATGCCGTCGTCAACATGGACGGTAAACTGCCCGACAGCGGCTGCCTGGTAATCGGCGATAAAGGCCAGCTCTTCTCGCCGGACGACTACGGCTCAAAGTTTTTTGTCCAACTGGACGGCGAGAAATCCTTCACCGACGGCAACACCCATGAGGCCGCCAAGGCCGTGTCGCAATCCATCCCGCGCTCGCCCGGCCACCAGCAGGAATGGATCGATATGATCAAGGACGGCACCCCCGCCTACTCGAACTTCGAGATCTCCGGCTACCTAACCGAAATCATCCTGCTGGGCTGCATCGCCCTCAAAACCGGCGAAGGCGTGAAAATGGAGTGGGACGGGCCGAACATGCGCTCGCCCAACTGCCCGCAGGCCGCGCAGTTTGTGAAGAGGGAGGGGCGGACGGGGTGGTGAAACTCAATGAGTCCCGGCGCTTGTGCCGGGACTAGTCAGTTGATTCGCCGCCTTGCGGGGACGATGAAAGCGATCCCGTGCTACCACTCGGATTTCAAACCATGGGCTTTGAAAAATGGCATGGAGCGGTCGCGGCTCAGGAGCGTGCGCTTGCCGCGGATGGCTTGCCAGACTAGCAGACGATCAAATGGGTCGCGGCGGTCCGGCGCATAGGGAAGGTGATGAATCGTTGCGAGGATTTCCGTAGCAAGCGGCTTTTCAAGCAAACCAAGTTGAAGCGCCGCAGCGGGAATTTCCGCGGGATCGGTGCTCGGCAGCACAAGCTTGCCGAGTCCGTATTTCAAACTGATTTCCCAGTAGCTGACCGGACTGACGCGCACCTCGTTCGACTGGTCTCTGAGGATGGTCCCGGCCTTCCGCCCGAGCTTGTCTGGTTCGAACAGGGCCCAGAGCAAGGCGTGGGTGTCGAGCATCCAGGCCATGTCAGCGAGAGGCGAGGAAGTCGTTTTCGTTCATGTCCCAGTTTTTGAAAACCGGCTTGCCGCGTTCGGCCAGCAGCCCGAGCTGGCGGGGTTCTCCCGGGGCGGTTGAAAAAGGTGCTAGGATCGCGACATTCTCACGGCTGCGGCCCTTTTGCACGACGATGCTGGCTCCCCTGGCCACTTCGCCGAGCAGGGCGGGCAGGTTTCGTTTGAACTCGGCAATGGTCACGGATTTCATAAAGGACAACTTGGCCAAACTGGCCAAGTTGTCAACTTGGGAGTCAGGATCGGCTGGTTCGGCCTAACTGACTGGTAATACTTACCGAGGGAGTTTTGCAGATGAAGCCGCGAAAAACTGCGCGGAAGGCGACCAGCGCCTTCGACCACTGGTTGGCCAAGGCTGCGGGCTCGGCGAAACCGGGGATGACCACGGACGAAATCATGGTAATCACCCGGGGGGAGGGTTGACCGATGGTTTTGGTGGATACCAGCGTCCTGCTGGATATCGCGGCACAGGATGCCGTTTGGTTTTCCTGGTCGAGCGGGCAGCTTGCGCGCCTGATCCCGATTTTTTCATCGGTGCCCATGCCGAGGCGGAAGGATTGGTTTTGCTGACCCGCGATGCTGCCCGCTACCGGACGTATTTTCCCAAAGTGAAGCTGATTTGCCCGTGAGCTACCTCCCGCTTGCCCTCCGCTATTGGCTGGATAATGTCGCGCCGCCCGATGTCCGACTCCTTCGTCCACCTTCACCTGCATACCGAATTTTCCCTGCTCGACGGCATGATCCGCACCAAGGATCTGGCCAAGCGGGCCAAGGAACTGGGAATGCCGGCGGTGGCGATGACCGACCACGGCAACCTCTACGGCGCGATCAAATTTTATCAGGATTGCCACAAGGCCGGGGTGAAACCGATCCTCGGCTGCGAAATTTACCTCGCCCCGGGATCGATGGAGGACAAGCGCGAGGTGGTCGGCCGCAAGCGGGCGACGCACATGACCTTGCTGGCCGAAAACAACGAGGGCTGGACCAATCTCAGCAAGCTCGTTTCGAAGGGAAATCTGGAAGGGCTATACTACGGCAAACCCCGCGTGGACCGCGAGACGCTGCGGCAATATTCCAGGGGCATCATCTGTCTAACAGGCTGCATTTCCGGACCGGTCAACGAGTGGCTGCGCGCCGGCGATGAGGACAAGGCCCGTGAAACTCTAATAGAAATTGTGGACATTTACGGCAAGGAAAACACCTACGTCGAGATCCACAACCACGGCCTCGAACCGCAGCGGCTTGTCACTCCTTCTCTGCTTAAGTTCGCAAAGGAAATGGACCTCAAGGTGGTCGCCGCGAACGATGTCCATTTCCTCAATAAATTCGATCACGAGGCGCACGACGTGATGATCTGCATCGGCACCGGGCATCTGGTCATCGATGAAAACCGGATGCACTACACGCCGGAGGTTTATTTCAAAACCGCCGAGCAAATGCGCGAGATTTTCGCCGACGTGCCCGGTGCCTGCGACATGACGTTAGAGATTGCGGAGCGCTGCAATGTCACTCTCAAGCTCGATCCGGCGAGTTCGGAAAAATATCCGCAGTTCGGCACCCCGGACGGCAGCCCGCGCGAGGAATACCTGATGAAGGTCTGCCGCGACGGGTTGGTAAAACGCTATGGCGCGGAACGCGCGCAGGACCCGGAAATCGCGGACCGGCTGAAATACGAGGTCGATACGATCAACCAGTTAGGCTTTGCCTCCTACTTCCTCATCACCGCGGATTTCATCCAGTGGGCGCGCGACAATGACATCCCCGTCGGCCCGGGCCGGGGCTCGGCGGCGGGCTCCCTGGCGTCCTACGCGATGGGGATCACCGACATTTGCCCGATGCGCTTCGGCTTGCTGTTCGAACGATTCCTCAACCCTGAACGGGTCAGCCCGCCCGATGTCGATATCGACTTCTGCCAGAGCCGCCGCGTGGAGGTCATCGACTACGTGCGGAAAAAATACGGTGAACGCAGCGTTTCGCACATCATCACTTACGGCAAACTCGGCGCGAAGAGCGTGCTCCGAGACGTCTGCCGCGTGATGGGAATTTCCTACGGGGAAGGCGATCGGATCGCGAAGATGATCGAGGCTAAGCCGGACATCAAACTCAAGGACGAGTATGAATCGAAGCCCGAGTTGAAGGAACTCATCGAAAGCAGCTCGACCTATCAGCAGCTCTGGAGCTACGCCACCAAGCTCGAAGGACTCGCTCGGAATGTCGGCGTCCATGCTGCGGGCGTCGTCATCGGAGACCGCCCGCTGGACGAGCACGTTCCTCTAACACGCGGAAATGAGGGCGAAGTCGTCACCCAGTATGACATGAAGGCCATCACGGATGTCGGCCTTTTGAAGATGGACTTCCTCGGCTTGAAGAACCTCACCGTCATCCATGAGGCAGTGCAGCACATCCGCAGGCACAAGCCGGAGTTTGCGATCGAATCAGTTTTGTTAGATGATTGGAAAACCTTCGAACTTCTCAACCGCGGCGAGACGATGGGTGTGTTCCAGTTGGAATCCGGCGGCATGGTTGAGACCTGCCGCAAGTATGCCATCGAGAAAATCGATGACATTATCGACCTTCTCGCCGTCTATCGGCCGGGCGCCATGCAATTCATCGACCAGATGCTCGATGTGAAAAAGGGCCGCAAGCGCGCGATGTACGAGCACCCGCTTTTGGAGAAAGTTTGCGGCGACACGTTCGGCGTCATGATCTATCAGGAGCAGGTCCAGAACGCCGCGAAGCTGCTCGCCGGCTACTCGCTCGGCGGTGCCGACCTTCTCCGCCGCGCGATGGGCAAGAAGGATCCGGTGGAGATGGAAAAGCAGCGGGCGAAATTCGTCGAAGGCGCGGAGGCGACCAACAACATCGGCAAAAAGCTGGCCGACCAGATTTTCGACAAGATCGCGATGTTCGCGGGTTACGGATTCAATAAATCCCATTCCGCCTGCTACGGCCACATTTCCTACTGGACCGCCTATTTGAAGGCAAACCACCCGGTCGAGTTCATGGCCGCGCTGCTTTCTAACGAAATTCACAACACCGACAAGATCGGTGTCTTCGTTTCCGAGTGCCACCGCATGGGGCTGGAAATCCTCCCGCCGGATCTCAACGCGTCTCAGCTTCGATTTTCCCCCGAGGTCACGCTCAACGGCTCGAAGGGAATTCGCTACGGCCTCGCCGCCATCAAGAACTGCGGCGAGGGCGCCATGGCGATCGCGATTCAGGATCGTGAAAAAAACGGCAGGTTTACCTCGCTCGACGACTTCGCCTCGCGCCTCGATTCCAAGGTGGTCAACAAGCGCATCTTGGAAAATCTGGCAAAAGCCGGAGCGCTCGACTGGACCGGCGACACCCGCGCCGGAATGTCCGCGCGGCTGGAACAGGTCGTCGCCTCCGCCTCGTCCGCCCAGCGCGACCGCGCGTCCGGCCAGGTCTCCATGTTCGATTCCATGGACTTCGCCGCCCCGGCCGCCCAAACGAAGTCCAGCCGTGCCGAACCCTCCGTTGAGGAATGGTCGAAGGACGAACGGCTCGCCCACGAGAAGGAATTGTTAGGATTTTACGTCACCGGTCACCCGCTTGACAAGTTCCGCAGCGTCATCGACTCCAGCAAGTATCGCCGGCTCGGTCTGATGGACGATCTCGACCTGTCCAATCCCCGTGAGCGTTTCCCCTTCGCCGGGATGGTCCGCTCGCTCGACGCGAAAATCACCAAAACCGGCAAGCCCTTCGGCGTGCTCGTGCTGGAGGATTTCACCGGCAGCGCCGAAATCATGCTGTGGGGGGAAACCTTCGTCCCGGCCCGCGACGCAGGATTGTTAGAGCCGGGGAAAATCATCAGGCTCAAGGGCAACGTCCAGGTCGATGACCGCACCGGTGGCCGCCGCATCACCGGCTACGAGCTCGGCGAACTCAAGCCCGGCCGCAGCGCCGCAACCGGCAAGGGTCCGCTCGAGCTGATGCTGTGGACCACCCGCCACAGCGACCGCGATTTGATAGAAATCAAGCTCGCCCTCGGCAATCATCCCGGCACCACGCCGGTGCTGCTTCATTTTCAAAACAGCGCCGGCCGCCGGATCACCGTCGCCGCGGGTGAGTCGTTCAATGTCAAACGCGACGAGGATCTGGAAGAGTCGCTCGGTCGCTGGCTGGAGGAGTGATAAATCCGTGCGGTCCGCCGGTATAACCAAGCGCGTCACCCCGCATGAAATTCCTCGTCCCGTATTCGCTTGTTCTAACCGTTGCCGCCCTAGCCGCCGACCCGCGTGGCGATCACCCGGACTCGAAACCGTCCACTCCCGCGGAACAACAGGCGATGTTTCACCTTCCGCCCGGCTTCGAAATCCAACTCGTCGCCGCTGAGCCTGAGATCCAGAAGCCGCTCAATCTCACCTTCGACGCCGCTGGCCGGCTCTGGGTCACCGGCTCGGAAATGTATCCGTGGCCCGCCAGCACCGATGCGCAGGGCAGGCCAATCCCGGATTTCGCAAAAGCCTACGACGACATCGCCGGAGCGTTCGGCGCGCGCGGGAAAGCTCCCGCGCCTTCCGACAAAGCCCGCGACAGCGTTCGCGTCCTCGGTGATTTCGACGAATCCGGCCGCGCCCGGAAAATCACGGTCTTCGCCGATGGCCTCAACATCCCCAGCGGCGTCCAGCCGCTACCGCGCAAACCCGGCGCGAAGGGGGACACCGTGATCGTTTACTCCATCCCGAACATCTACCGCCTGGAAGACACCGATGGCGACGGCCGCGCCGACACCCGCGAAGTCCTTTACGGCACCGCCGGTTTCCTCGACACCCACGGCGGGATGTCCAGTTTCCTCCACTGGATCGACGGCTGGATCTACGGCACCCACGGCTTTCGCAATCGTTCGGAAATCCGCGACAAGGCCGGCCGCCTCACCGTTCTCGACAGCGGCAACACCTACCGCTTCCGGCCCGACGGCTCCGCGTTTGAAATCTACAGCCACGGCCAGACCAATCCCTTCGGCCTCACCGTCGATCCGGTGGGAAATTTCTACACGGCCGATTCCCATTCGAAACCTGTCTATATGCTCTTCCGTGACGCGTTTTACGAAGGTATCGGCAAGCAGCATGACGGCCTCGGCTTCGCCCCGCGCATCACCGACGACGACCACGGCTCCACCGCCATCGCCGGCATTGCCTACTACGCCGCTGACAAATTT
This sequence comes from Akkermansiaceae bacterium, assembly GCA_031389115.1. Classification (GTDB taxonomy): domain Bacteria; phylum Verrucomicrobiota; class Verrucomicrobiia; order Verrucomicrobiales; family Akkermansiaceae; genus Luteolibacter. Next base: position 25,089 of record JANMSI010000135.1, on the reverse strand, counting down.
CCTGAGGAATTTCGCGGCAATCTTTTCAACGGCAACCCCGTCACCCATCGCATCAACCGCGATAAGCTCGAATGGCACGGCTCCACCCCGCAGGCCATCCGCCAGCCCGATTTTCTAACTTGCGACGATCCGTGGTTCCGCCCCGTGCAGGTCAAGCTCGGCCCGGACGGCGCGCTCTACATCGCCGATTTCTACAATCCGATCATCGGCCACTACGAATTCCCCCTCGCCGACCCGCGCCGCGACCACTCCCACGGCCGCATCTGGCGCATCGTCTACCGCGGTGGAAAAATAGTCCCCCCGATGCCCGAGCTGTCAGGCCTCGCCGCCGACGGGCTGCTGGAAAAACTCGCCGATCCGAACCTTGTCGTCCGCACGCTGGCGACAAACGAGCTGGTTGAGCGGATCGGCAAAGACGCGCTGGATCCGTCGAAATTCGCGTTCCGCGAAGACTCCACGCCTTCCCAACGCGTCCACTCGCTCTGGGCGCTGGAGCGGACGCACAGCCTCACCCCTGAGATCGTGATGGCCGCGTCGAAGGATTCATCGCCGATGGTTCGCGCGCAAATCCCGCTGCTATCTAACTCCGGCGGATCGTCCGGCGTCGAAGATTCCGACGCCACCGTGCGACGCTTCGCCGCGCGCACTCTCGTCGGCGGGGGATTGGCGAACATCACCGCGCTTCTCAAGATGTGGAACTCTGCCACAGCGGACGACACCGGATTGATTCACGCGATCCGCATGGCGCTGCGCGACAGCCTTATCTTGGAAAACGGTTACAAATCTGCCGCAACCGTGGCGGCAAGTAATCCGCACGACGCGGACTGCATCGCCGACGTTTCTCTTGGCGCGAAAACGCCAGAAGCCGCAGAGTTCCTGCTCAACCACCTCGAACGCACCACGCTCCAAGGTCCGCGCGGCAGCGAGTTTCTCCGTCACACCGTGCTCTATTTACCGCCGGAAAAACTCGGCACCATCGCCGAACTCATCAAAAGGTCTAACGAATCAGCGCTTCCCCAACGACTGAGTATTGCCGACACGCTTGCCCAAGCCTACCGCCAGCGCGGCGTTCCGCCTCCCGACACCATCCTTGCTTGGACCCAGCGTGCCATGCTCGATGCGCTGGCCTCCACCGATGAAATCGTAATTGCCCGCGCGATCGAAAGCCTCCGCGAAACCCAGCTTACAGCGAAACTCGACCCGCTCGCCAAACTCGCCGCCGACCCGAACCGCAGTGACCCACTCCGCACCGCAGCCCTCGCGGCGCTGGCCAACATTCAGGGAAGCCGGGACTTTATCGGGCAAGCATTGCGCGACCCATCGTCAATGGCGCTGCGCAAAAAGGCCGTGGAACTCTTCGACGGCCATCTCGGCACGCCCGAGCGCGATCTGCTCCTGGAAACGCTGCCTGCCGCGCCCGGCGAACTTGCCACTGCAATCGCCGCCCAACTCGCCACGACCGATGCAAGCTGCGCCGATCTCCTCGCGATCATCGAGGGCGGCAAAGCTTCCCCCGCGCTGCTCCGCAACATCCTCGCCGCCACAGCCCTCGAAAAACGCTCCCAACCTCTGCGCGACCGTGCCGCCGCACTGACCAAAGACCTCCCCGCCGAAGACGCCCGCCTCGACCAACTCATCGCCGCCCGAGTTGCAGCCTTCGATCCCACGCGGCACAACGTCGCCCGCGGCGCTCAGGTTTTCGCCCAGCAGTGCGCCATCTGCCACCGGCTCCAGAACACGGGTGCCGATCTCGGCCCGGCCCTCGACGGCATCGGCGCCCGTGGCCTTCACCGCCTCGCCGAGGACATCCTCGACCCGAACCGCAACGTGGATCCCATTTTCCGCCAGACGATCCTCGAGACCACCGACGGCCAAACTCTCTCCGGCGTCAACGCCCGCGAGGAAGGCGAACTTCTCCTGCTCACCGACGCCACCGGCAAATCCGTTAGCGTTCCCAAGGCCAAGGTAAACTCTCAAACCTCGTCGAGACTCTCACTCATGCCCGCCGCTTTCGAAACCACAATTTCGACCAGCGATTTTAACGATCTCCTCATTTTCCTCCTCGAAACCTCGAAGAACTGAACCTGGGAAACCTCAATCCCGGCGGCGAATTTTTTGCGCATCCACGATTTCCTGCTACGCTTCGCGCATGTTGCTCCGAATCATCGTTCCCGCGTTCGTCATGGCTGCCAGCGCTTACGCCGCCGATCTCACTCAAATCCCCTTCAAGGATGCATCCGGCAAAAAGACTTCGCTCAACGATTACCGAGGAAAGGTGATGCTGCTCGTTAATCTCGCCTCAAAATGCGGCCTCACGCCGCAATACCAGGGACTCGAAGCACTCTACAAACAGCACCGGGATAAAGGCTTCGTGGTCATCGGTTTTCCCTGCAATGACTTCGGAAATCAAGAACCCGGGACCATTGAGGACATCCAGAAATTCTGCAAGACGGAGTATGACGTCACCTTTCCGGTGATGGATAAGATCAGCGTGAAGGGCGGAAAGCAGCACCAACTTTACGCAGCGCTCACCGGAAAGGACGGAGCCTTCCCCGGAGACGTGAGTTGGAACTTCGGCAAATTTCTCATCGGCAAGGATGGCAAGGCGATCGCCCGCTTCGAGCCCGCGACCAAACCGGACAGCGCGGAACTAACCGCTGCGGTCGAGCAAGCGATAGCCGAGGCCTCGATAAAATAAGGCGACTCTAACCACACCACCCACCCATGAAATCTGGAATTTTTGCCAAATGCCTGCTCGCCTCCATCATGGCCATCCTGTCGTCCGGCTGCCTGACCCAGCAAACGGTGACGAGCAACGGCCAGGTGATTTCACAAGATTATGTCATCAAACGGCCGTTGCAGGACGCCATTAAAAACTCGGATTGATCCGCTCCCGGCAAGAGTTAGAACGCCCCGCTCGCACCCACAGCGGCGAATGCCACGTCATCGGTCACCGGACGCGCGGTTGCCTGCCAGCCCATCGGCGGCGCGGGTAAATTGACCCAACTACGGCAACCGCCGTATTTCGTCTCGTATGGAAATTTCCAGGGCTCGGCCAGCTCACGGATTCGCACCAGCGCCACATGGATGCTGCCGGAGGCCATGCCCTTGCCTTCCCAAGCGAAGCGATCCCTAACGATCTCCTGCGAGTAGATGTGAAGCGGCTCCAGGGCTGCGACCCGGTCCCAGTCGGTTAGGGTGATGGCCCACGCGGCCTCGGCATGATGGGTGATGCGGATTACATCGCCCGGCTGCCACTCCGGCATGACGATCACCTCGCCCTCCCGCACTTGATCGGTGAGGGCGTGAAAACGGGTTGGAAAGAGGAAAAACGACTCGTGGGCGAAGGAAAATCCCTGCCGGCCCTCGTGGATGCCGCCCTTGCGCAGGAGGATCGACTGCCGGCCGACAGCCAGGGCATCGCATACCACCTGCCATTCCTTGAATCCGATGGAGGCGCTCATGAAAACTAACCGAGATCGTCCGCGGTGACCGAAGTCTGCTCGCGCGATCCAAGAATGCGGGCCTGGAGAATAACCCGCTCCGACGAGGGATCGAAGCGGTAGCTATGACAGTTCGGGCAGAGAGCGGCACCACCGCCGACGATGGAGTCGCAACCCTCGCAGACCTTGTAGCCTGAGGGATTGGCAGCGATCTTCGCGGCGGCGGCAGCGCGGTTGGGTGGAGGCGATTCGGACATGGAGGGTATGAAAAAAGCGGCACCGGTGAACCGGTCCGCTTGTTTCCTTAGAATTGGGTGAAACCGGCTGACTGGGCAATCAGGCGATGGCGGCGAGCGCCTTCGCAGTCTTGCTCTTCAGGTTAGCCGCCTTGTTCGGATGAATCAAGTTACGCTTGGCCGCTTTGTCCACGACTGAGGAAAACGCGGAGCTCGCTTCGGCAGCGGCGCTTTTGTCACCGGAGGCGATCGCGGTAAGTGCCTTCTTGCGGAGCGTCTTCATACGGCTTTTTTCAGCGCGGTTGCGTTCGGTCCGGACGACGGTTTGACGCGCGCGCTTAATGGAAGATTTGTGATTGGCCATGGTCGTTTAGTAGAAAAATCGATCGCCGGGAGGCGGGCGGGGGAAAGTAGGAATTTACCCCGATGAGTCAAGCTCGTGTTTCAAAAATCCTCAGCCGCCGGAACGGACATACTTTTTTGCAACAGATGCCGAAGCCTGGCTGGTCCCGCCAGTCTGAATGGAGCCGCGGATGACAAACACATCGGCCCCGGTTCCAATCCTGCTGTAAAGGTCGGCCACGTCGCGGCTGCCCATGCGGATGCAGCCGTAGGATGCGGGTGACCCGAGACGGCGCTCCTCGGGCGTGCCGTGGATGTAAATGGTGCGCCGGAACGCGTTTTGATTGCGGGACTCCGTGCCGGTCAGCCAAAGGATGCGGGTGACGACGGGATCGCGGCCAGGAGAATTTGGAGCCAGCACCTCACCGGTGCGGCGGCGGGATTTAAACACCGAACCTGAGGGCGCATTGTCCCCGATCTTCTTGGCGACCTGCAACCTTCCAAGCGGTGTGCAGTTGCTGCCGGGGCGGTCGCCGATTCCAAACTTGGAGGTGGAAATCTTGTAGGCTTTGACCGGCGTGCCATCGCGAACCAGCAGCATTTTCTGATCGCGGACGCTGACGATCATTTTGTTGCGAGTATCCCCGCCGAAGGAGAATGAATCCGAACCGCAGCCGGTGAGGCCTACAGCCGCGAGGAGACTGAGTGTGGCGAGAAAAAAAGTGCGCGGGATAGATTGTCCGGTCATCGTTCGATCAAGGGGCTTTGCGGTTCATCATCTTCGCTAAAGGTGCCTCCGAACCGGATGGCAGCAGGCGGGCGAGCGACGAGAGCGAAGTGTAGAAGAAACCGACTGGGAAAGGAAGCAGAAGAATCGCAGATGCCCAACGATGGTTCATGGCCGCTTCCACCACGACGAACAGGAAGAAGAACCCGAAGAGCAATTCGACGAATGGCGTTAGGGTCTTCATCGCCTTGTAGCTGCTTTTTTTCCAGTCCTGGCGCTTCACTTGGCCGATCCCGTACTTAGGCGTGCGAATGAAGGCGGTCTCGTGGTTGAAAAGCGCTTCAAGAACGGCCTTGGCATTACTGATGGACATCCCGATGCCCAGCGCCAGAAGCAGCGGCAAATAAGGGATTTCCTTCCACCACGAACCGGGACGCAAGGCCTTCTGAGAGACGAGATAGAACAAGATCACCGAAACCGACGAAAAGAAGAAGATCGGAACATTGACGATGTAGTAAGTCATTTCTCCGAACGCAGGCTGCGACTGCTGGCTCGGATAAATCAGGACGCAGAGGCAAATCAGCAGCAGGTAAGCGAAGTTCGAGGTGAGGTGGGCCGTCGCTTCCATCTTAATGAAAAGCGGCACGTCGCTCTTCCAAATCGCGGGTAGAACCTTCTTGCAAACCTGGATCGAGCCTTTCGTCCAGCGGTGCTGCTGGCTTTTGAAGCCGTCCATATCCACGGGAAGCTCGGCCGGCGTTTCCACCTCGTTGAGGAACACAAAGCGCCAGCCCTTGAGCTGCGCGCGGTAGCTGAGATCCATGTCCTCGGTGAGCGTGTCGTGCTCCCAACCGCCTGCGTCCGCGATGCAGGATTTCCGCCAAATGCCGCCCGTGCCGTTGAAAGTGAAGAAACGACCGGAACGATTGCGGGCGGTTTGCTCCAGCTCGAGATGCCCGTCCAGAAACATCGCCTGGATGCGGGTCAGCACGTTGTAAGTGCGGTTGAGGTGGCCCCAACGCGTCTGAATCATGCCGATTTTCTCATCGGAAAAATAGTGGATGGTTTTTTGCAGGAGGTCGGGATTCGGAACGAAGTCCGCATCGAGGATGAGGAGAAATTCCCCTTTCGCGAAGCGGGTGCCGTTTTCGAGGGCTCCGGCTTTGTAGCCCGTGCGATCCGTCCGGTGGATGTGTTCCGCGTCGAATCCGCGGGCCTTCAGGCTTTCGATTCCATTTCGGCAAATTTCGACGGTTTCATCGGTCGAGTCATCCAAAAGTTGGATCTGCATCTTGTCCTGCGGATAGTCCATCGCAGAAACCGCCGCCAGCAGCCGGTCCACCACGTGCATTTCATTAAAGACTGGAAGCTGGATCGTCACCAACGGCAAGTCCTTGAACAATTCCTTCGGCGTCGGGTGCTTGCGCGAGTGCTTCAAATAAAGAAACACGATGGTCAGGCGATGAGACCCATAGCCGGCAAGGCCGATGAGAACGATCAAATACGAGGCATACCAAAGAGGCGAGGTCCAGTCCATAGGGTAGGGAAAATCGGAGTTCAGGCGAGTGATCCGAGCCCTCGAAAGTCAAATGGGGAGGCGCTCGGCGGCCGACAAATGATTCACGAACAATTGATTCACGATCAAGCGCCAGACGCCGTAGGCCAACAGGATGCGAATCAGCCGTCAAGCCTCAACTCGGGGTCGGGCGCACCCTCGACGCTGCGCCCTGATCATACAAGGCTGTGCCACCGACATCCATCGGTGGCACAGCCGGTTGTCATAAGCTTGGGGGGAGAAAATGTCCGGTAGCCGGCTGTTATTTCTTCTTTTTCGCTTCGAGGCCTTCTTTGACCTTGGTCTCGATGTCGGCGTAAAGCACCGGGTCACCCTTGAGAAGTTCCTTGGCCGCATCACGGCCCTGGGCAAGCTGGGTGCCATTGTAACTGAACCACGAACCCCGTTTTTGGACGATTTCCATTTCCAGAGCGAGGTCCAACAGCGAACCCGTAGAGGAAATCCCCTCGTTGTACATGATGTCGAACTCGGCCTCGGTGAACGGCGCGGCGACCTTGTTTTTGACGATTTTCACCTTGGTCCGGTTGCCTGTCACCGTGCCATCGGTGGCTTTGATCGCACCGATGCGGCGGATATCCACTCGCACGGAAGAGAAGAACTTGAGCGCCCGGCCGCCGGGAGTGGTCTCCGGGTTGCCGAACATCACGCCAATTTTCTCGCGGATCTGATTGGTGAAAATGCAGACGGTCTGCGCTTTGGAAATGAGCGCGGTGAGTTTACGCATGGCGGCACTCATCAGACGGGCCTGCGCACCGACTGTGGAATCCCCGATCTCACCGTCGAGTTCCTGCTTGGTGACCAACGCGGCAACGGAATCCAACACGATGACCGCGATCGCATTGGAACGGACCAGCGCTTCGCAAATTTGCAGGGCTTCCTCGCCGGACGAGGGCTGGGAAACGAGAAGATCGTCCAGATTGACCCCGAGCTTGCGGGCGTATTGGGGGTCGAGCGCGTGCTCGACGTCGATAAACGCGGCCAATCCGCCGCGTTTTTGGGCCTGGGCGATGACCGTGAGGGTGAGCGTGGTCTTGCCGGATGACTCGGGTCCGAATACCTCTACGATGCGGCCGCAAGGGAAACCGCCGACACCCAGAGCACGGTCGATGAGCAAATTTCCGGTCGGGATCACATCCACATCCACGCAGCGATCATCGCCGAGACGAATGATTGCGGACTCCCCGAACTCCTTCTGAATATGCGAAATCGCGAGATCCAGGTTGCGCTTGCGGGCTTCGTTGAGTTTCTCAGTGGCGGATTCTTCGGAGGATTGTTTGGAGGCCATGTCGATGTGTCGTGTTAAAGAAGGTGTGAACTCGTCTTGGAAAAATAACAAGAAAAAGATGTTCGCCCGAACAAATAATTGCCTCCTACCTCACTTCAAAACTCAAGTGCGCCCTGGCCTCTGGATCTTTCGCGGGATCCGCGACCCATGTGAGGAAAAATCCCTCCCGCAGCGGGGCCGGGCGGGCGCTCGATAGCGTGATGATGGAATTGGGCGACGCCGAGATTTCCAATCTCTTCTCCTGATACGAGCTGAACTCAATCTGCGCTGCGGCGATTCCCGGACCGTTAAAGTCTTTGGACCCCGCATCAACCGGTTTGTCGGTGGGCGGTTTCACGCGCTTGCCATCTGTCCAAGTCAGTTGAAGTCGGTCGCTTTTCGTTTTTTCCTCAAATGCTTTGATCACCTTTTTGTCCCCGCTCGCTTTTTGGTACGGATAGGCGTCGGGAATTTTCAGCCGGATGGAAAAACGCAGCGGGTTTTTCTTCAATGTCCCGGAATCCAGCAGACGCCCGCCCAGCGAAACGATCCCGCGGTCCTCGCTGACAGTGACTTCGAAACCCGCGTCGCCCTTCACCTTTCCGTGGAAAACGAGATTCTGCGGTCTCTCCGTCGCGGCTTGGGCGGATTCCAACGTCTCCGGCCGGAGTTCTCTGACTTTCGAGCTACCGTCGGGCATGATTTCCTCGACCAAAAATTCCACGGAAATCGATAGCAATTTCGTGAGCGGATCACCCTTTTTACCGATCAGCTTGAGCGTGGCCTTGCCTTGCGCCGTAATGCCGAATTGCAGCTTTTTGTTTTGATACCCTACAAAATGCCCCACCCACGGCATTTCGGGCAGACCCGGAAGTTCCGCAGAGACCGTCATTCCGGAGAGCGCCACCCATGCCGCCACCCATCGTCCCAGCGCCGATTGACTCACGTTCATACCGTCACGTACTGCAGACGACCCCCTTTTCACCAGCGAAAACCGGCGACGATTTCTTCAAAGATACGTCACCAATCCATCGACCGTCTGCTGGTCCAATCGTCTCACCAGCGCGATCGTCAGCGAGAGCATGTGCAAATAGTCGTTCATATCGATGATCGCGTTGTGCGAGTGAATGTAGCGGGCCGGGACGCCCAGCACGATGCTCGGAACCCCGTCGTTCGCCAAGTGAAACGACCCCGCGTCCGTTCCCCCGCTGCGCCGCACGGTCACCTGATGGGGAATCCCTTCCGCCCGCGCCGTCTCGATCGCCAGCCGCGCGAGCCGCGGGTTCGTGATCGCCGAGGGATCGTATAATCGGATCTGCACCCCGCCGCCGAGACGGCCCTGGCATTCCCCGCGCGAGAGCCCCGGCAAATCATCCGCAGGCGGGCCTTCCAGCACGATCGCCACATCCGGCTTCGCGAAATTCGCCGCTGTTTTCGCCCCGCGCAGGCCCACTTCCTCCTGCACCGTGCCGCACAGGATCAACCGGTTAGGATGGGACGACTGCGCTAAAATCTGCCCCGCCTGGATCGTGCCCGCCATTCCCACGCGGTTGTCGAACGCCTTCGCCATGAACTGATCCTCCCGCGTCATTTCCGTGAACTCCGCCACCGGCGCGATCGGATCGCCCAACGAAATCCCGAAATTCTCCATCATGTCCCGCCGCGACTCCGCCCCCACGTCGATGAACAATTGGTCAATCGTCAGCACCGTTCGTCGTTGCGCCTCCGACAGGAAATGCGGCGGCCGCGAGGCGATCACCCCGAGAATCTTGTCCCCGGCGCGCGTCAGCACCTCCACCCGTTGCGAGAGCAAATTGTGCTCCCACCAGCCGCCGATGCCGAGAAATTGAAGGAACCCGTCCGACGTGATGTTTTGCACCATGAATCCCACCTCGTCCATGTGCCCGGCCACCAGCACCCGCGGCCCCGCGCCGCCCATCTCGCAAAACACCGAGCCGTTGCGATCCGCGGAAAGCTCCCCGCACTCGCCCAGCTCATCCACGAAAATCGCCCGCACCTCATCCTCATGCCCGGAAACCGAGTGAGCCTCCGTCAACTCCTGCAACAATGAAACCGCCTTGGTGCGCATGGGGAAATCCTCAGGAAAAATGCTTGAGCACCTTTTCCACGGCCTTCTCGGCGGTGAGTCCGTGGAGGTCGCGGAGGGTTTCGGGTTTGCCGTGCTCGACGAAGGCATCCGGCCAGCCGATGCGCTCGACCGGGGCGTGGATGCCGGCGGTGTGTAAATTTTCGATCACGGCGGCACCGAAGCCGTTGAACAAAACGTGGTCCTCGAAGGTGCAGACGACCTTGCATTTGCCCGCGTATTCCTGAAGCACCGCCGCATCGAGGGGCTTGATGAAACGCGGATTGATCAGCGCGACGGACAGGCCTTTCGCTTCGAGCAGGGCTTTCGCGCGCTCGGCCATTTCGAACATCGTGCCGAGGCCGATGAGCGCGACATCGGTGCCGTCGGCGACGACTTCCGCCTTGCCGATTTCAAGCAACGCGGGCGCTGATTTGACCGGCGTGCCCTTGATCACGCCGCGCGGGTAGCGGATGGCGGTGGGGCCGGCGTCGTATTGGGACATCGTGAACAGCATGTCCACGAATTCATCCTCATCCTTCGGCTGCATGTGGATGATGCCGGGGATGTGGCGGAGGTAGCCGATATCGAACAGCCCGTGATGGGTCGGGCCGTCATCGCCGGACAGGCCGCCTCGGTCCATGCAGAGGCGAACCGGCAGGCCTTGCAGCGCCATGTCGTGGATGATCATGTCGTAGGCGCGCTGCATGAAGGTCGAGTAGATCGCAAGAAACGGCCGGAAGCCTTCGGTCGCGAGCCCGCAGGCGAACAGCGCGGCGTGCTCCTCGGCGATGCCGACATCGAAATAGCGGTCGGGCAGTTCCTTTTTGAAAATTTCCAGCTTCGTCCCGCCCGGCATGGCGGCAGTGATGGCGACGATCTTCGGGTCCCGTTTCGCGAAATCGGTGACCGCCCGGCCAAACAGGTCCGAGCAGGTCGGCGTGGCAGTAGAGTCGGTCGAGCCGTCGTCGATCTTGTAGGTGCCGAGGCCGTGAAATTTCCCGGGATTGTCGAGCGCGGGCTGATAGCCGCGGCCCTTTTCGGTGATGATGTGGAGCACGACCGGTTCGTGCAGCGTTTTCAAATGCTCGAAGGTGCGCACTAACAGCGGCAGGTCGTGGCCGTCGATCGGGCCGAAATACCTCATGCCGAATTTCTCGAACAGGACGTTCTGGAACAGCAGGTTTTTCGCACCTTCCTCGACCTTATGGGCGAGCGTGCGGACGGCCTTGCCGGCGATTCTCTCCACAAACTCGGCGGCCTGGCGACGCACGGCGGCGTAGGTGGAATGGGTCTGGAGCGCGTTGAAGTAGCGGGCGATGGCGCCGACGTTTTTGTCGATCGACCATTCGTTGTCGTTGAGGACGACGATGAATCTCTTGGTCGTTTCCGCGATGTTGTTGAGCGCCTCCAGCGTCGGTCCGCAGGTGAAGGCGGCGTCTCCGGCGACGGCGACCACGTGGTTGTCACCGCCGGACAAATCGCGGGCGGCGGCCATGCCGAGGGCGGCGGACAGGGCGGTGCCGGCGTGGCCCGCGCCATAGGAATCGTGGGCGGACTCGGTGCGCAGGAGAAAGCCGTTCAGGCCCTCGAAGGTGCGGATCGTGTGAATCCGGTCGGCCCGGCCGGTGAGCATCTTGTGGACGTACCCCTGGTGGGAAACGTCGAAGACGAACTTGTCCTCCGGTGTGGAGAAAACCCGGTGCAGCGCCACGGTCAGCTCGACGACGCCGAGGTTCGGCCCCAGGTGACCGCCGGTTTTCGAGAGGGAATCGATCAGTGTTCGGCGGATCTCATCCGCGAGCTTTGGCAGCTCATCGTCAGCGAGTTTCTTGACGTCGCAGGGTGAATGAATCGTGGATAACAGAGGGCCGAGGGCCGGTGGCTTAGAAGAGGCGGATGTCATTTGCGTCGTCGTCAGGATCCTCCGGGGGATCGGTCAAAGCGGGGAGTTCGCGACCTTCGGCGGTTTTTGCGGTCGCTTCCAGTGCAATCTCGTTCTGGTTGCGCAGGGTGATGAGCTCGATGCGGCCGCGCGCGACCTGGAGGATTGCCTCGCAGCGGGTCAGCAGGGCGGAGCCTTTTTCGTAATGGCCCACCAGGTCCTCGAGCGCGAGGTGTTCGTGCTCCATGGACTCGACGATCGCTTCAAGCTCCGTGAGGGCGCTCTCGAAGGTCGGTTCCGGCGAGCCTTCGTCGCCATCGGATTTGCGGCGCGCCATGGTCAGTTTTCTTGTTCCGGGTTGGCAGCGGTGATCGCCTGATCGCTGTAAAACACCATGTCCAACCCAACCAGGGACTTCCGGTAGGGGTAACGTTTGGCGATGCCCTCGATGTGCTGGTCCTTGTCGAAGATCGAGACTCCGGCGGGAAATTGGGTGGAAGGTCGCGACGGCAAAGTCGCGAGGTAAACCGGGCCATCCAGCACCAGCGAGGCGAAATCCTTATAATTTAATGACACTTCGGACAGCGCCCCGGACCCATGGGAAGAGGGCGAGATGACAATCCCCGCGACGGGCGTTTGGAGGTCCGCAGCGATGGTTTCCAGTTTTTCAAACCCCGCGCGGGTCGGCGGCAGCCAAATGCTCACGCGGTCGGCATACCAAGCAACGGCCCACGGCTGATCGGAGAAAACCACCTGCTTGGTTTCGCTGACCCAGCCCTTGAGTCCTGCGGTAGTACTATTGAGGGGACTGGCGTGATAGGGCGGCCAGTTGGGGCGGCCTCCGTGGTCGCGGAAATGCATCCCCATGCGTACTTCCAACGGCAGCGCGATGATCATGGGCAGCGCGCAAATGCCGACGATCACGATGTGGTGGACATCCCGCAGCAGGGGCGTGGAAGCGACCAACTCAAGCCGGCTCCAGAGAATCGAGATGAAGGCCAAGCCATACGCCGTCATGATCGGCGCGAACAGAAGATGCAGTTGATTCGGATCCAGCGCATCTTTTGAAATCCCGAAAAACGCCATCCCAAGCGCCGCGGTGACCCACATCAGTAGGATCGCCCAACGGAAATTGGCGATCGACGCCCGCTTGAACGGATGCAGCAGGGCGATGAAAAACAGGGGAGCCACCACGATGCCGCCGAGAAACGGGATGATATCCGTGGCCTGAAGCAGGGTGGTGCGGAGAATTTTCGAAATCAGCCCCTCCAGCACAAGTGGTTCGGCCGCGAGATCCGTGGTCCGCATCACAGAGGATTCCGAGCCGTTGCCCAAGCCTTTGTAGAGTGTGAGAAACGCCGTCCCGAATGGAGAACCCGAGACGCTCTGGTTTCGAACCATCACCAGGCCGACAGGAATCAGCACCATCACCAAGATTGTCAGGCCGACAATCCCCCGGGGCCGGAATGCGATCGCCGCGAAAATGATGTAACCGAGCGCGATCCAGACCGCCATCCAGTGGGTGAGCGCCAGCAGCGTGAAGAAAATGCCGGCGATCAGCGCCGGCGCAAACGCCACGCGACCTTCTGCGGCCGCTTCCACCGCGCGATACACGAAATAGATGGCGCAGGTAAAAAGCAGCAGCATCAGCATTTGCGGCAGCCCGCTGAGCGAGTAGTTCCAAAACAATTCGCAAAACAGCATCAGGATCGCGCTAACCCCCGCGATCTTGGGGTCGAAGATCCGGGAAATCAGCAGATAGGTCACCCCGATCGCCATCAGGAAAAACAGGGTGGAAACCGTCGCGACCACCCTGTCGAGCGGGAAAATCCATTCGCTGGCGGTCATTTGCCAGGTCTCCGATTTGTCCGCGCCGATGAGCTTGAAAACCGCCGCGTTAAGCAGCGGGTTGAGCGGCGAGTGATAGGTATCCTGGAATCCCTGCAGCGACACCGAGCCGGTCTGCGCCTTTTCCGCCTGATAGTAGGCGACCGGACGGATGAGCTTGGTGGTGAAACCGTTGCCGCGCGCGATTTCCCGCGCGATTTGCGCCTGGTCCATGCCTTGCGGCGAGTTCAGCCCGCGGAAGAGGACGAAAAGATTTCCCAGGGTGAGGATCAGCAGGACGAGAAGGAACAAGCTGCGGCGGATGATGACGCCGGTGTCGAGCTGCGAGGAATTGTGACTCATGAAAAGTTGGGGGTAGCGGGGAGAGGTAAATTCAAAGACCCAGTTCCTTCAGCTTGCGCTGGAGCGTTCGCCGACTGACGCCAAGAAGATCCGCCGCGTGAGTGCGGTTTCCCCCAGCGACGGCCAGCGCGGCCCGGATGGTGTGCGTTTCGAGCGCATGCAAGTTGAATTCCGCCGGACCAGCAAGGGCCATTTTGGCGGACGTCGGCGAATCGGGGAGGGCAAGCGCTTGCAGATGCAGGAACTGCGGAAGATGCCGCGCTTCGATGACGGAATCGTTGCTCATCACCACGCCGTGTTCGATGGCGGTGCGCAGTTCACGGACATTGCCGGGCCAGTCGTATGAAAGCAGCAGTTGCATCGCGGCGTCCGACAGGGGCTTCACCGGGCGGTCGTTTTCCTTGGCGAATTCCTGAAGGAAGCTGTTCGCCAGCAGCACGATATCCTCCCGCCGATGACGCAATGGCGGCATCTCGATCTTCACCACATTGAGGCGAAAATAGAGGTCATCGCGGAATTTCCCCTGCGCCACCAGCTCCTTGAGATTCTTGTTGGTCGCGGCGATGACGCGGACATCGACCTTGATCGGCGCGTTGGAGCCGACGCGCTCTAAGGTCCGCTCCGACAACACGCGCAACAGTTTCACCTGCGTGGCCGGGTCGATCTCGCCGATTTCATCGAGAAAAAGCGTCCCGCCGTCCGCCTGCTCGAAGCGGCCGATCCTGCGTTGGGCGGCGCCGGTGAAAGCGCCTTTTTCATGGCCAAAAAGCTCGCTCTCCAACAACTGCGGCGACAGCGCGGCACAATGGACGATGACCAGCTTCGCCGCCGGCCTGCCTGATAGATGATGCAGCGCGTGCGCCACCACTTCCTTGCCGGTGCCCGACTCGCCCTCGATCAGCACGGTGGCCCGCGTCGGCGCGACCTGTTGGATCAGCTCGGTCACGTGGCCGATGGCGCGGGACTTGCCGATCACGCGGTCCAGCTTGGCGGACTTTTGAACCTGCTGGACGAGCCGCTGGTTCTCCGTTTCCAGGTTGCGGCTGCGGAGCGCGCGCTTGAGCTGCATTTCCACCTCGTCAAGGTTCAGCGGCTTGGTCACGAAATGCCACGCCCCGCGGCGCATCGCCTCCACAGCGGTATCCACCGAGCCGTAAGCCGTCATCATGATCGCCACCGGCGGCTCGGGCAGGGCCAGCGCCGCGTCCAGCAGGTCCATCCCCGAGTCGCCACCGAGCCGCAGATCCGTGAGCAGCAGCTTGATCGGCTCGGTTTTTAAAATCGCCAGCGCCTCGGCCGTGCCCGCCGCCGTGTAAACCTCGAACTCCTCCTCCAGGGCGCTGCGAAGCCCGTCGCGGGTGGCGCGCTCGTCATCGACTATCAGCAGGGTGGGAAGCATGGATTTTTTCAAAGCTCGATCACCGGTTCTGGCGGCCCCAGCAACCGGACCGGCCGATCGGCATGCGGCAGATGAATCAGCACCCGCGTGCCTTCGTTTTCCTCGCTTTCGATCGCGATCTCGCCGCCATGCGCACGGATGATGCGGCGCACGATCAGCAGCCCCAGCCCGGAGCCGGACGACTTGGTGGTGCGATACGGCTCGAAAATCGCGCCCATATGCTCGGGGGAAATGCCGGTGCCGTTGTCCTCGATGGAAATAATATATTCAAACTCCGTGAACCGCGTGCGGATGGTCACCCGGCCCTCGCCGGAGCCGATCGACTGATAGGCGTTGCGGATCAGGTTGTAGAAAACCTGTTGGAACTGCCCCGGATCGACCATCGCGGGCGGCAGCGACGCGGCGAGATCGAGCTCCACGGCGATCTTTCGGGACGCGAGCTCAGGTTCCAGCAAGCGTAGCGTTTCCTGAAACAGCGCGTGCAAATCCTGCCGCTCGCGATGCGGCGTCGTCGGCCGCACGGCATGGAGGAACTGCTTGAGAATCATGTCCAACCGCTGGATCTCCTGGCGCGCGGTGGCGAGGTTTTCCTCCAGCGGTTCGCGGTCACCGACGGGCAGCTTGCGCAGCTTGCGGCCGAGAAGCTGGAGGTGAATATCGAGCGAGTTGAGCGGATTCCCAATTTCATGGGCGACTCCGGCGGCCAGCAGGGTGAGCGCGTTGAGCCGCTCGGACTCCAGGGTTTCCTCCGCCTCGGCGCGCGTGGTCGTCAGGTCGCGGACGAGCATCACATAACCCAGCGACTCGTTGGAATTCTCCCCGTCCGAGATCGGTGCGAGGTAGAAATTCAACTGGCGTTTTTCCGGATAGAAAACCTCCAGATCCCGGCTGATCGTGCGACCCGGCTTCCCCAGTGTCGGCCAATCCAATCCGCGGATCTGAGTGGAAATGTGTTCGCCCGCCGCCCGCTCCGGATCGAGTCCGAAAAACTGGCCCGCCGCGTGATTGAGGAACCCGATCACCCCCTGCGCATCGAGGATGATCACCCCTTCGTGCAGCGCTTCGAAGACTTTTTCAAGAAACCCCTTCTCGCGGATCAGGCGATTGACGATCTGCTGCACGTTGCCCGAATCCACGCGATCCAACCGCGCGACGAGTTTTTCCAGAAAGCCGGATTTCACGGATGAAAGTTTGCCAGTGCGAGGGTTTCGGTGTTCAGGAAAGGCATGGAATCGCTGCTGCTGGTCTTCTGCACCTTTCCCGATGCGGCTTCGGCGCGACAGATTGGCACGCTGCTGGTGGAAAGGCAACTGGCGGCTTGCGTCAATCTCCTGCCGTCCGTGGAGTCGATTTATCGCTGGCAGGGAGCCGTGGAAACCGCGACGGAAACCCTCGCGATTTTTAAAACTACCGCCGCCGCGTTCCCCGCATTTCAACAGGCACTCACCGAGTTGCATCCTTACGAAGTCCCGGAAATCGTCGCGCTGGAACCCGCCCACGTCGCCGCGCCCTACCGCGCGTGGGTGTCCGCCGCGGTCAACAAATAAGGAATGGGGACGTCTCGTCCCCACGCTTGGACGAGACGTCCATGCCCCCTACTTAACACGAGCAGCTCCCGGATTAGTTGGAAGGGGAATCCAACACGGTGGTTATCGCCGCATGGCGTTGCGCCCGTTTCCCTACCACATTCTTCCGATATCGACTCTCTCGCTACATGGATCGGAATTTTGAGCCATGATCGCCGTCATCCAAGCGACGGTTTGCGACGAAAGCGACGGAACTAACAAAGCCGCTCACCCGACGAGCGGCGTCACTTGGGATTCGATGGCGGCTCCTGACTCGGCGCGGGTTTTTCGCAGGTCGAATTCCTGCTGCAGACCGATCCAGAACTCGGCGCTGGTTCCGAAGTAACGGCTGAGGCGCAGGGCGGTGTCCGGGGTGATGGGACGGCGACCACGAATGATGGCGGTCACCCGGCTGTGCGGAATTTTCAAATCCACGGCGAGGCGGAATTGGGTCACTCCCATCGGTTCCAGAAACTCCGTGCGGAGAATTTCGCCGGGATGGGGAAAGCGCAACGATAGGGATGAATGGGGCATGGCGGGTAGAGGTCTCTTACAGGTCCCGCCTTCCGAAAAATCACTTCACTTCCTTGGCAAGGCTCTCGCGTTCCTTGTCTGACAGGTCAGCGGCGTCGAAGGCGGCGCGGGCGGCGTTGAGATCCGAGCTGCGCCACGAGGTGAGGGTTTGGCGGAGCTGGTTGAGGCGTTCGTTGTCGTCGCTGATGGACGCGGCCCAGGAAAAAGCGGTGGTCGGATCGGTTTTGCGGATTTGATCGACGAGCGGCTGGATGGCGGCGTCGCGTGAGCTGCCGGACTCCAAGGTGCCGAGCCACTCGGCGGTCGCGACGGCGTCGTATTGGCTCCAAGATTCGGAAACGGCTTTAAGTCCTTCGTCGCGCGATTGGCCGGCGGGCAGGGCGGCGGCCCAGTTGGCGGCTTTGGCGGGTTCGTCGCTGGCCCATTGTCTGGCAAGCTGGCCGGCGGATGACGCGAGGTTTTTCTCCATGCCATCCGGTGGCGAGGCGATGAGCGCGGCAAGCTGGCTGCTGGCGGCGGCGGGATTGTCACGGGCCATCGCGGGCAGGACGGCGGCCAAGGCGCGCGCGCGTTCGTTGCCTGACAGGCTGTCGGCCCATGCTTTGGCGGCTTCGGGATCGCTGCGGCCCCATGAACCCGCGACGTTGTCGAGCGCTTCCAGGCGGCTCTGGCCTTCCGGCAGTTTTTTCCAACCGGCGGCCGCGGCCTCGGGATCCTCGCGGCTCCAGTTTCCAAAAAGCCCGTTCATCGCGGCGGTTTGTTCCTGCGGATTTTGCAGGGTGATCGCGAATTTGAAGGCCTTGTTAGGATCGGTGTTCGAATACTGCGACATCATCCGCATGAGCGTGGTGGTGTCGCGCTGGGCTTCGGGGAGGGCGAGGAAATACTTCTCGGCGGCGGCGGGATCTGACGCGACCAACCCGCGCAATACGGCTTCGGAAGTGTCGATTCTCTCGCGCTCGCTCAGTTTCGCGACCTGTTCTTTCAGCAGGTCCGGAGCAGTCCACGCCGCGTAATACATCTGGCTACCGAGATACTCGCGACGCGTCGCCGGATCCCGCACCTGATCGATGACTTCGAAAGCGAGCCGGGTATCGTTCCAATTGAGTTGCTGCAGGAACTGGCTGGTGGCGATCCGTTGCTCGGACTTCATGCCTAGACTCATCAACATGGACATCGCGCGCTTCGGATCCTCATCGGCGACGATTTGTAAAATCCCACCGACGATCTTGCCTCTCAAATGTCCGGGTTCGCCTTTTAAGCGCTCCCATGCGGCGGCGGAATCCTCGCGCGCGAGAACCTTGTAAACCTCGGAAGTAGAGTTGGATTTCCAATCGCCCTTCAAGGTCTTCGCCCACTTGAGCGCTGCTTCCGGATCCTTCTGTGCCCAGGTCGCCGCCAGCTGGCCCGCGCTGCGTTCCCCCACCCGGTCTGGCGGCATCATGGTCAGTCGGGCGGCGGCCGCTACGGGATCGGTCTTCGCCCATTTGGAGAATATTTCGCCTGTGTAGTAGTCGCTGAACCCGCCTGGGTTTGATTCCTTTTCCAACAAATCGCAGGCCGCAGACGGATCGGTGTCCGCTAGAGTTGAAACCAGCGCCATTCCCGCGCTCTCGCGGATTTCGCCCTTCGGCAGTTTTTCAAACTCCAGCAGCGCCCGGTCCGGGTCCACTTTTCCCAACGCTCCAAAGCAACTCGCCGCCGCGGATTTCTGGAACGACCGCGACTTGCACGAGTTCACAAACGCAATGGACGCCGCCGGATCGACCAGCGCCCAACGCTCGAACAACGCGCCCATCAGCGTGTAGCTGTCCATGTCGTAGCGGTCCGGATTCTCGCGGAATTCCTTCTGCACCATCTCGACCAGCGCGGGGATCTCGTCGGCTTTCAGCGAATTCACCGCCAGCGTCAGCCGCGCGGACGCGACAGATCGGCCGTGTTTCTTGAAAAGATCGTGCACGTCGTCCATCGACGAGAGGGAAAAGCCCGCCCCGCCGAAGGGATCCGCGCGCGGGCTGCGAATGGCGGCGCGGGATTCGCGGGGGTTGGGCCGCCCGGCGGTGGTTTCACTGCCCGTGTCTTTTTGACCTGACTTGCCCGCCAGGAATCCGATTCCGAGCGCGACCGGCAACGTCAACAGGGCTGGTGATAATTTCATGAGGCTCGGCTTCTAGGCGGAATCCAGAGGGACGTCACGGGAAAAGGTAGTCATGGGCTTCAGCCCGTGGATCGGTTCGAGACAACTGCGGACTGAAGTCCACGACTACTTTTCCCCACTCAATACCGCGCCATTTCCAGATCCACCACTTCAGCCCAAGCCTCGATCCCGCCGCGCATAGAAAACGCTTTCTCCACGCCCTGCGCCCGCAGGATCGAAGCGCCCCGCAGCGAGCGCATGCCGTGGTGGCAATAGACGACCACGCCGCGGGCGGCATCGGCGGTGAGGCGGGCACCGGCGGTCGGGAAGAGGCCGAGTGGAATCCATTCGTTGCCCGCGATCTGGCAGATCGCCAGCTCGTCCTGCTCGCGGCAATCGATCAGGCGCGGGCGCTGGTCACGCGGCAGACCGACCCATTTCGCCACCGCCTCCGCAGTGATTTCCAGCGTCGCCGACGCGTCTGGCAATTGCCCGCTCACTCGACCACCACGGGTGTGCCGACTTTGACATTCTCGAAAAAATGCGTGGACATGTGGTGGGGCATCCGGATGCAGCCGTGGGACGCCGCGTAGCCGGGCAGGTAACCGGTGTGCATCCCGATCCCGCCGTTGAAGCGCATGAAGTTCGGCATCGGCGCGTTGTAGAAAATTTCACCCGGAGGAATCTTGTCCACGCGGATGTCCACGTTGTCGTTGGTCGTCATGCCGGTCGCCTTGTTTTTGAAGACGCCGTACACCGAGGAAACGTGGTCCTTGTGCTTCTCGGTGATTTTGTAATTCCCGGCCGGCGTGCCGTGGTCCTCGGTGCCGCTGGAAATCCGGGAAATTCCCACCAGCGTGCCGCCCTTGTAGAAAAACGCCTTCTGCTGGCGACGGTTGATCTTGATCAGCGGACTGCCGTTCGCGCTGTCGCCATCCCAGTAGGACACATCGTCAGGGATCGCCGGAGCGGGGTGATGGGGGCCGCCGGATGTTTGCCGATGGATCGGCCCGCCGACTCCGGCGAGGTAATCGGAACGCCGCGGACCCGACGTCCCGCAGGAGCACAAGGCGAACACCGCCAATCCGGCGAGCGGGAGATAGTTAAGAAAGGTTGATTTCATTGTGCGGCGCAGACTGGACCCGGAACCCCGGCAGGTCAAGCCAAGGGGGGAAAGTGTCCCGGCTGTCTCAGCCGGGAGCGGACTTTCCCCAATCCGGCTGAGACAGCCGGAACTTTCATCTTCCCCGCTCGATGTGCACGGCGACGCACTCGGTGTTCGGGAGAATGTGTTTCTCGATGGTGACGGCGACGCGGGCCAGCGGGTGGTTTCCTAGCAGATGCCCGGCGATGTCGGTGGCGAGGGTCTCGATCAGCCGGCGTGGGCGGGCGGCGGCGAGCTTTTCGATTTCCAGGGAGACCCGATAATAATCGACGGTGCGGGAAATTTCATCGGCTAGGCCATCGAAGCCCTGCGCCGGAGTCATGCGGACGGTGACGAGCAAAGTCTGTGAAACCGCGCGTTCTTCGTCTGGCACGCCGATGAGGGTGGTGACGCGGAGGCGGCGGATTTCGATGGTGTCCATTCGCGGAAGAGGGAGAGGATCTATGAGAGATGAGGATGAACTATGAGAGATGAGGAAAGGGGAGCGCAAAACATCGAACATCGAAGTTTCAGGCAGGCAGCAGGCCTTTTTTGAGCGCCTCCTGGATGAGAACGCGGGTGGGCTGGTTGAGATCGAGGGCGAGGGCGGCGGCGGGGGCGAGCCAGCGGAATTCCTCGGCCTCGTCGTTGAGAGTGACGGCGGTCGTCGTGGCGCGGGCGATGTAGTTGAGAAGCAGGAAATGCTCAGGACGCTGAAACTCGGGAGAGTCGATGCAGTCCTGGACGAGGGCGAATTCGATGTCCTTGATGACGAGGCCGGTTTCTTCGAGGATTTCGCGGCGGACGGCGTCGATGGAGGTTTCGCCGCGCTCGATTTTCCCGCCGGGGATGCCCCAGCGGTCGCCCCATTTGTGGGTGCGGACCATGAGGACTTGGCCATTTCCGTCGTGAATCAGCGCACCGACGGTGGCGACGGGCCGGGAAACACTGCGGCGACGATCCAGCAGCGTGCGCAGGACGCCGAGGTCGGGGACGGTGAGATCGGGCCGGACGGCGGCGAGGATTTCCGCGTGGTTGTAGCCGGTGAGCACGGCGATGGAGGAAATGCCGCCGTGACGGGCGGTCTCCACGTCGTGAGTCATGTCGCCGACGAACGCGGTCTCCGCAGGGTTGAGGGCGTGGGTTTCCAGGATGCGGTGGATGATTTCCCGCTTGTCGAGGACGCCGGAGTAGGTGGCTTCGAAATGGTGGCGCAGGCCGAATTCGTCCATCTGCCGCTCGAAGGCGAGCGTGTCCATGGACGTGAGGACGAAGCAGCGGATGCCCAGCGCGGCGCACCATTCCAGCTTCTCGCGGGCGTGGGGCAGCACCGTGACGGGGGTGATGGCGGCGTCGAACGCCGGGCGGAAATGGGCCTC
This sequence comes from Akkermansiaceae bacterium, assembly GCA_031389115.1. Classification (GTDB taxonomy): domain Bacteria; phylum Verrucomicrobiota; class Verrucomicrobiia; order Verrucomicrobiales; family Akkermansiaceae; genus Luteolibacter. The sequence goes on along the minus strand of JANMSI010000135.1, from coordinate 3,182 downwards.
CAGTTCTTCCAGCGGGATGCCGGGCAGGAGTTCGGCGTAAAACTCGCGGTACGGCAGGCGGAACACCCGGCGGAAGCCCTCCCGGTCGAGCGCGGCAATCGCATACTTCCCGAGCACGCTGTTAGTGGCCTCAACGACCGGGCCGAGATCGTCCACCAGCGTGCCGGACCAATCGAAAATGAGATTGCGAAACATGAAGAAAGACGTTAGAGGCCAGATTCCAGAGTCAAGAGGCCGTGAGTGGTGGGAGATGGCGGGAGTAAGGGTTCTTGTTTCTGGAATCTGGATTCTGGATTCTCATCCCAGCTGAAACTTGATCGTTCTCACCCGGCCCTCGCCGAGCTGCTCGCGGATGCGGGTGAGGAGCATGGGCTTCATTTGTTCCAGTTGAAAACGCAGGGCGGGCTGGGTCACGCGCAGGACGAGGTTGCCGCCTTTTACGGAAATCGGTTCGGTATGACGGGCGATGAAATCACCGGCGAGCTCTTTCCAAGTCGCGCGGACCTGGTCCTCGTGCAGGCCGTCCTCCGCCCCGGCGGCGCGCAGGATGGCGGCCACGAACGATTCCGCGAGATGGATTCCGGCATTGAGATCGGCCGGTTCGTCGCCGCCCCGCCATTCCCGCAGGATTTCCTCGCGGATCTTGCTTGGGCGCGGCGGCTTTTTCATGGCCGCTGGATTTCTAACTGTCGCCATCCTCGCCGATGGCCTCCACCGGGCAGCCTTCCATCGCTTCGCGCGATTGGGCGAGTTCCTCGGGGTTGTCAGGCTGCTTGAAAACGTAGGAATATCCCTCGTCTTCCGCGCGCGTGAAGTTGTTCGGAGCCGTCTCGCGACAGAGGTCACAGTCGATGCATTGGCTGTCCACGTAGAACTTGCCGGACACGTTTTCCAAATTCTTGTCTTCGCGGTCAGCCATAGGAAATAAAAGGAATTACAAGCCCTTCGATGCCTTTCCCAAGCCTGTGATGCAACTGGAATTTTCCGGAACTTCGGATTCGGCATTCGCACTGGTCAAAGTCCGAGCGAGGCCTTTAAGTTCCCGGAGCCTTGCGCCATGACACCCGATTTCCCACCACCTTCCGAGGGTTCCCCCCTCCCCGCCCGGCACCGTCCTAACAAAGGCAATTTGGCCAAGGACACGACCGAGCAGGACTTGTGGGCATTTGACGATATCGACGCGCCGGACGATGAAACCGCCGGGGTGCCGCGGAAATCCTCCCAAGGGATTCCAGCACCCCGCGACGCGGAAAACATGGCAACGCGCCGCCTCGATGCGCCGAATTTGCCCGCACCGGGAGACACCAAGGACAGCATCCGGGTGGATGTGAACAAGACCATTCCCAAGCTCCAAACCGGGATTCTGCAGGGCCAATCGAAACCCGGCCGCGACTTCGACGATCTCGACCGTTGGGATGGGCCGCCGGTCGTGGATTCCGCCCCGGCGAGCCCTGCGGCAAGCCAGCCCGTCCCACCCCGCCTCACGATCGCGGCGGTTCCAGCACCAGCCTCTCCCCCGGCGGATGAGGAGAACGAATTTTCACCCCCGCTGCGGACCCCCGCCACACCGGTTTTGCCGCGTCCGCGTTTGAACCTGTCCAAGGTTGAGCGGATCGGCCTGGTGGTGTTGTCCGCCTTCCTGCTGATCGGCGGCGCGCTGATTTTTTTCAACACGATCAGCCGCCTGCCCACCGAGACCGGTCGGGTGGCCGCGAATGATTTCCCGATCCAGGGAAAACATCTCACCATCGTCTCCGCAGACAGTTTTTGGCGCGCGCCGAAGTCCGCCGACACCGTCCGTCGCGGCACCCAGCTGATTCCGGTGATCGACCTAACGTCCAGCGGCGGGCCGGCGGCGATCCGCGTGTTTTTCCGCAACAGCGACGGCGACGTCATCGGCGACGCCGTGAACCGCTTCCTCCAGCCCGGCGCGAAGATCCAGATCCCCGCCACCGCCGGCTTCGATGACGTCGGCATGCACGCCGCCTACCGGACCGGGGAAAACAAGCCATGGACCATCGAGGTGCTTGAGGCCCCGACGGAAAACGCGGCAGGTCCGGATTTCAGGAAACTGTTTGTGATCGATATTTCCACCGACCGCCGCTGAATTTTTCCATCCCTATGTCGAATCAAGAAGTCACCCCGCTCGTGCCCCGCGAAGGCTGGCACGTCATGCATTTGTTCTATCATGTCGATCACGCGCAATGGACGCTCTACAGCGACGAGGAGAAGCGCCAGGCGAAGACCCGGCTCACCGAACTCGTTCAGGAAATCCGCGCCACGCCTGACACGCACCTGTTAATTTTCTCCATCGCCACTCCCAAGGCGGATCTCGGCTTCATGCTGCTCACCCCGGACCTGCAGGTGGCCAACATGTTCGAAAAACAGCTCAGCCTCTCGCTCGGCCCGGAGATTCTCAGCCCGACGTATTCCTACCTTTCCCAGACCGAGAGCTCCGAATACACCACCACCCGCGAGCAGTATGCGGCAGAAACCTTGGTCGCAGAAGAAGGGCTAACCGAAGGAACCCCCGAGTTCGAGGCCGGGCTAAAAGCCTTCGACGAGCGGATGGCCCACTATCTGAAGCACCGGCTCTATCCGGTCCTCCCGGACTGGCCGATCGTCTGTTTCTATCCGATGTCCAAGCGCCGCAACGGTGGCGACAACTGGTATGCGCTCGACTTCGAAGCCCGGAAAAAACTGATGGCCGGCCACGCCAAGGTCGGCCGCACCTACTCCGGCCGAATCCTCCAGCTCATCACCGGCTCCACCGGCTTGGATGAATTCGAGTGGGGCGTCACCCTGCTCGCCAAGGACACCATCGATATCAAGTCGATCGTCTATGAAATGCGCTTCGATGAAGTGACCGCCCGCTACGGCGAGTTCGGGGATTTCTACATCGGCATGCAGCTTCCACTGGACGTCTTGTTCCCGCGGATTTGTTTGTGAGGAACCGGCCGGCTCTTCTGGAGGGTATGCCACTCACCCTTTCATGACTTGACGGATCCCCGTCATTGACGGATGGTCCGCCCATGCGGTTCGTCTTCCGTGAAACGTCGATTTTCACCCGTCAGATCATCGGACTTCTCTCGGACGACGAATTGAACGCCTTGCAATGGGCACTGATGGCCGATCCTGAAAGCGGCGATCTCATCCGTGGTTCCGGCGGGCTTCGCAAGTTG
>JANMSI010000069.1:0-7354 GCA_031389115.1 Akkermansiaceae bacterium | reverse complement strand
GATCGCGGGCACCGACGACGTCCACTTCGCATGGGCGGCCAACACGCAGGGGTCGATTTCCAATTCGGCCCTCAAAGCAATCCTCAATCAGGTCACGGTTGCGGGCTGGCCGGACATCGATCTCTTCGCCAGTTTTCACCCAGCCTACGACGCTTGGGTGGCGGCGAACTTCCCCTCGCTTGAGCGCGGCCAGCCGGGACTGCGCGAAATCCTCTGGGCACCCCAAGCGGATCCCGACGGCGATGACATCCCCAACGCGGCGGAATACTATCTCGGGTTGAACCCGGAAGTGCCAGATCGCTCGCCCTTCTCCGTGGCTGTCATCGGGGGCAATCTGCGCATCCGGTGGCTGAGGAAAATCGGCGTCGAGGGTGCGACCGTGGCGATGAGAACCAGCTCGAACCTCTCGACCTGGACCCAACTCGTGGCGGTGATCAACAATCCTTCGGGACTGGCCGCGCCGGTCGGATATTCATGGCAGGAAGCGACCTTTGCCATCAGCGGAGCGAAGCGATTTTACCGGCATCAATTCATGATTCAATAACAGCCTCGGAGTGTTAGTGGCGGCGGGTTTCCGCCCTCGGGGAGGCTGGCGATTTTGTAGTAAAGTCCTCGGAACCGGGGGAGGGCGCGACATGGAACCAGCCCCAGGCAACGGTTTCGGTGCTGAAAGTTTCCAAGAAAAGCACGGCCGGCGAGGCTCGCGTGGCGAGGACCGTGACAGGGCGAGAGTCGAGCAGGGTGTTTTACGAAGTCGGTGAAAATGTCAGATGCGGGCCGAACGGTCAGGCGGCGCGGGCAGTCCGCACGATGTGGCAAACGCCTTATATAGAATTGGCGTTGCAAATTAGAAATTGAATTCTAATTTGAATGAATGATCACCCGTGCTCTAAAAACGTTGGTCTTCTCAAGACTTGGACAGTTCCCCGCAGTGGCGATTCTCGGTCCCCGGCAGTCTGGCAAAACCACTTTGGCGAAAGAATTTTCGACGCTCTATTTCGATCTGGAGCAAGAGGCGGATCGCTTGCAACTGGATCTGCGGTGGAGCGAACTTATCGCGCAGGACGATCTTGTGATCCTCGACGAGGCGCAGACGTGGCCGGAGGTTTTCCCCCGCTTGCGCGGAGCAATTGACGCCCGCAGGGAGAGCAAAGGCAGGTTTTTGCTGCTGGGTTCCGTGTCTCCGACGCTGATGAAACAGGTGGGGGAATCATTGGCTGGTCGCTTGGCTTTGGTGGAGCTTCCACCCTTGTCACTGGCCGAGTTGCCCGATGAATATGCGGACAAGCTTTGGAGAAATGGAGGATTTCCGGACGGAGGAGTTTTGGATGCGGCTGAGGGAGCCTATCCGGTGTGGCAGCAATCTTATCTCAAGCAACTGACCCATCAGGATCTGCCGGCATGGGGGCTTCCTTCCAAACCTCAGCAAACCGAACATCTGCTCAGGCTTCTTGCCGTGAATCACGGAAACCAGCTCAACGCATCGCAGATCGGACAGAATCTCGGGATCTCCTATCACACGGTCCAGTCCCAGATCGAGTTTCTCGAAGGAACTTTTCTGTTGCGGCGTTTGCGGCCGTTCTTCGCCAACAATTTCCCGAAACGCCTGACCAAGGCACCGAAGATTTATTGGCGCGACAGCGGGCTCCTTCATCATCTTCTCGGCCTGTCGTCCGCAACGGATCTCTTTGGGCAAACCTGGGTGGGCAACAGTTGGGAGGGCTGGGTGATCGAACAAATTCTCACCACCCGGCAAAGCAGCGGCGAAATGCTGAACGCTTGGTATTTTCGGACGAACGACGGGCTGGAATGTGATCTTGTCATTGAGTCCGGGGGCGAACGGGAAGTGATCGAAATCAAACTCGCAAGCACGCCATCCATGGATGATTTTCGCAAACTGAATAAGATCGCGGGGCTGGTCGGAGCCTCCCGCCAGGTTTTAATCAGCAGGGTGGGCGATGCCGATGTTGTTGAAGCGGGCAACCGGTGGTCGATGAATCTTGCCGTCTATCTCGGGAAATTCCTGCCACGACCTTCGACACCGGTAGCGGTGAATTCGCTTGGCGGACCCACCGTCCCGTTTCTCTATCAACGAATTTGCGAACGGGTTGGCCCGATGATGGGTATTAGCAATTTCACCGCCGAAAATCTGATGCGTCGCGCCAATTGGTTGAAGGATGATTTGGAATTGCTCGATATGCCAGGCTTCGAGGTGCTGCCCTCAATATGGATAGAGCCACCCGGCCTCGGACTTCGCTTTCTATTGGTTGAGTATCGTTTTGGAAAAAGCCTTTTTGACATCGAGCAGGCCAGCAACCCGTTTCAACCCCAAAAAGAGACGCGTCACATGGACGGCAGTGGCCTGAGCCAGGAGGATCTGCTCTATCTAAGTAAAATATCAGAAATCGGACACACGATCATTCCGCATCTGTGGTTGTCGGATCTTCGTCTTCGAGAAGACATCCGCCGGTCGTCCCAGCACTTGGATACTCTCAATGAAATCTGGTGGCTTTCGCGTTGGCACCGAATCGATGCCGGTTCCGTTCAGAGAGAGTATTTGCAGAGGCGGGATCAGGAGAATCTGGCGAAGGAAAATCCCGCCACCGTGGATTGGAGATTCACCGCGCTGGGCGGCCAAGTTGTCATCAATCTCAGTGTCAAGAATCGCACGGGATCTTTGGGTAGCGCGGTGCTGGATAAGATGGTCTATCTATTCGATGGCAGGGAGGAAAAGGCTTTTGCTGAAAGCGGTCACGACGAAATCAATGTTCTCGCGATCACCGCCTATCACGGCGACCGGCTCAGTCCGGCCGAACAGGAAGCGATGGTGAATGAATATTTTAATAACATGGAACGACCCGTGATCGACGCTGTCGCGATTTCCGTGATGTATGGATCGGGCGGACCGAGTGCGGACCGCTTGTATTTTCCGCCGGGAATAAATCTCGAAAAGAAGGATTTGATTCTGAAGGCGATTTACAAGCCTATGGACATCGAGGACCAGTCCAGGATCGGATCGATCAGGCATCCCATTTCACTGCCTGAGGTGATTGCCCGAGAGGGGTTGTAAATGGCATTCAAGGCGAGCCTTGCCGCAACCGGTAATCCCGCGGCGAGAGTCCGGTGATTTTCGTAAACTGCCGGGTGAAATAGTTGCTGTCATTGAAGCCGACATCGAACGCGATCTCGGTCACCCGGCGGTCGCTGTGGCGCAGCAGGCTGCACGCGCGGTTGATCCGCTGGCCGATGACCCACGCCAGCGGGGAGGTGCCGGTGGCGGATTGGAACACCCGTAGGAAACTGCGCTGTGACATGTGGGCGATGCTGGCCAATTCCTCCAGATTCACCTCGCGGTGGATGTTCCGCTCCAGGTGGGAAAGCGCCTCGCCGATCCGCAACAACGCTTTCCCATCCGGTGACGGGCTACCACTGTAACAGCGCGAGAGCTGTCCGATGATCTGCATGAACGCCGCCATCGCCATGAAGCCGAAGCCGGGTTCGCGGGCTTTCAGCTCGAACTCCAGCCGGTCCGTTAGCTCGATGATCTGAGCCGTGTCCTTGCCGTTCAAATGGAGCCTGCCCTTGGTCGGCTGCCGGTTTCGACGCGAAGGTTCCAGAGTGAATAACGCATGATAGCCAGCTACGGAGGGCAAATCGAGCAGCCCCATCTTGAGCCGACTCGGCTGATAGAGAATGTTCACCAGCCGCAGGTTTTCGAGATCGCGGTATTCGTGTTCCTTGGGACCGGCGATGACGAACACGTCGCCCGCGGTGAGTTCCCACGAATCCTGTCCGGTCACGTGCAGGCATTTGCCGCCGGTCACGATCACCAGCTCGGCGAATTCGTGGGCATGGGGTCCGAAGTGTTCCTGCGGCTCCCGCCGTTCCACGCTGATCGGGAAGCCGTCGGGATGAAACCATTCGTCGATTCTGAGGATGCGCTTCACTGGCCGGATCGTGCTTGTTTTTGGCAAAACTGTGGAGGTTTTTCGATTCTCGTCTTCTCAGAATGTCACTCGATATGAGCAAAGCCATCGCCAGGTCGTATCAGCTCGCCCATGCGCGTTATGCCGACAATGGGGTCGATACCGAGGCAGCGATGGCCAAGATCGCGACCATTCGGATCTCCCTGCACTGCTGGCAGGGCGACGACGTGGGAGGTTTTGAAAATTCAGGTGGAGGCCTCAGCGGCGGAATCGCCGTGACCGGCAACTATCCGGGCAAAGCCCGCACGCCGGATGAACTCCGCGCGGATTTGGAAAAATCCCTTTCCCTCATCCCTGGCAAGCACCGGCTGAATCTTCACGCGTTCTACGGCGAGTTCGGCGGAAAAAGAGTCGAGCGTAACGAAATCCAGCCAGAACATTTTTCCAACTGGATCGACTGGGCGAAGTCTAACGGCATCGGCATGGACTTCAACCCCACTTGTTTCGCTCACCCGAAAGCGGGCGACGGCTTCACGCTGTCCCACCCGAAGAAAGCAATCCGCGATTTCTGGATCGAGCACTGCATCGCCTCCCGCGAGATCGGCGCGACAATGGGCAAGGCGCTCGGCTCGCCCACCGTGACGAACGTCTGGATTCCCGATGGCTACAAGGACACGCCGGTGGACCGGCTCGCTCCGCGCCAGCGCCTATCCGAATCGCTGGATCAGGTGTTCGCGAAAAAACTGAATCCGCAGCACCACCTTGACGCGGTCGAGTGCAAGCTCTTCGGGATCGGCAGCGAGAGTTATGTGGTCGGCTCGCACGAGTTCTACATGGGTTATGCGATCAAGAACCAGAAGCTGCTCTGCCTCGATGCCGGTCATTTTCATCCGACCGAAGGCATCGCGGACAAGCTGACTTCCGTCCTGATGTATGTTCCGGAAATCCTGCTTCACGTCAGCCGCGGCGTGCGCTGGGACAGCGACCATGTCGTCATTCTCGACGACGCGCTACAAGCCATCGCCGCCGAACTCGTGCGCAACAGTCTGCTAAATCGCACTCATATCGGGCTGGATTTTTTCGATGCCAGCATCAACCGGATCGCCGCGTGGACCATCGGCACCCGCAACACGCTCAAGGCTTTGCTGATGGCGCTGCTAGAGCCAGCCGCCCTGCGCGACGCGGAGGAATCCGGCGACTACACGTCACGTCTCGCGCTGATGGAGGAGACCAAAAGTTTGCCGTGGGCGGCCGTTTGGGACGCTTATTGCGAGCGGCAGAACGTCCCCGCAGGCGCGGCGTGGCTTGATGAAGTGAAGCGCTACGAAAATACTGTGTTGGCCAAGCGAGCCTGATAATACGAGCCCAGCCGATTGAAAACCCTCCTTCAACTCACCGATATCCAAAAGTCCTTCGGTGCCGTCCGGGCACTCAAAGGTGTTTCGTTCGAGCTTCTGCCGGGAGAAGTTCACGCCTTGTTAGGTGAGAATGGCGCGGGGAAATCCACCCTTATCAAGGTGATCACGGGTGCCCACCAGCCGGACGGCGGCACGCTGGTCGTCGCCGGTGAGGAGGTTTCCCACCTGTCTCCTTCGAAGGCGCGCGAACTGGGCATCGCCTGCATCTATCAGCAGCCGGCGTTGTTCCCCGATCTAACCGTGGCGGAGAACATCGGTCTCCGCTTGAAAAAGACCGGCCTGTTCAGCCGCGTGCGTTGGGCGAACCAGCGCGTGCAGGCCGTCGAACTTCTTCATCGCATCGGCGCGGAAATTTCGCCGGACGCGGAGGTTCGTTCGCTCTCGATGCCGGAACAGCAGCTCGTGGAAATCGCCTGCGCCCTGGGTTCTGGCGCGCGGATCGTCGTCATGGACGAGCCGACCGCCTCGCTGACCCAGAAGGAACAGCATCTGTTATTTAAAGTCGTCCGCGACTTGCGCGCCAGCGGCGTGGGGGTGGTTTACATCTCGCACCGGCTGGAGGAAATCTCCGCGCTCGCCGACCGCGTGACGGTGCTGCGCGATGGCGAGAGCGTGGGCACCAACGCTGTGGATACCCTAACCGAGTCCGCGATGATCAAGCTGATGGTCGGCCGCGAGGTTTCATCGATCTATCCGCCGTCAGAGGGCGAGCCTGGCAAGGTGGTGCTGTCGTTGAATAATCTCGGTTGTGCCGTCAGCGGTGTTAGCGGGGTCACACTCGATGTCAGGGCCGGTGAAATTGTGGGAATGGCCGGCCTGGTCGGCGCGGGGCGCACCGAGTTGGCGCGGATTCTCTTCGGCATCACCCCGGCCGACTCCGGGGGGATTTCTCTGAACGGCGAGACAGTTTCTATCAGCAGCCCGCGCGAGGCAATCGCCCGTGGCATCGCCTACGTGCCCGAAGATCGCCGCCGCCACGGGGTGATCCTGGAAATGCCGATCGCCCACAACATGACCATGGCGATCCATCCGAAATTTTTCCCCGGCTCGATCTTGCGGTTCAAGGCGGAGAGCTTGTTAGCCCAAGACTTTATCCGCGATCTTGGGATCAAGGCGTATGGACCCGATGCTCCGGGTGGAAGTCTCAGCGGCGGCAATCAGCAGAAGGTGAGCGTCGCCCGTTGGCTGGCGACGAAGCCGAAATTGCTGATTCTCGACGAGCCGACGCAAGGCGTCGATGTCGGGGCGAAGAGCGAAATCCACAAGATCATCCGCGGGCTGGCGAAGGACGGGCTCGCCGTGTTGATGATTTCCAGTGACCTTCCCGAAGTGCTTGGCATGAGCGACCGCGTCGCCGTCATGCGCGGCGGCAGGCTGGTGGAATTGATCGACAAGGAACATGCCGACGCGCACACGGTCATGGCCGCCGCACTCGGGACTAACGGAAAGGACGCCGCCTGATGAACAAGTATTTCCGCGAACTCACGGTGGCCGCCGCGCTCGTTCTGCTGATGTTAGGACTCGCGGTCATCGCGCCGCATTTCTTCCAGATCCAGCCGCTCATCTCACGGCTCACTTCGCAGATGCCCGCGCTGATTTTGGCTATCGGCGTCGCGCTCGTCATCATTTCGCGACAGATCGATATTTCCATCGGCGCGCAGTTCAGCATGTGCGCGATTGTCGCCGGAGTCACCGCCGCTTCGGGCCTGCCGCTCGGTGTAGCGATTTTCGCGGCGCTGGGTGCCGGTGCACTGATGGGCGCGCTCAATGGCGTGCTCGTCGCCTGGCTCGGGCTGCCCAGCATTGTGGTCACGCTGGCGACGATGGTCACCTGGCAGGAAGCCCTGCGGCTCTGGCAGCAAGGCCGGTTGCTGCCGCTTCGCGAGGGCATCCAATGGTTCGGCCTCAGCCAACCGGCGGGCCAAGCCGTCGTGATTTCCCTGACTTTCATCCTCCTGATAGGCGCGGCGTGGGCGATGAAAAATCTATCCGCCGGACGCTTCGTTTACG
>JANMSI010000003.1:0-8237 GCA_031389115.1 Akkermansiaceae bacterium | reverse complement strand
ATTTACCTCCACGGGTAAACCAGACGACTTCGCTGTGTTGTGCCAGCTCGTCGTGCCGTGTCGGCCTTCTATGCGGTTTTTGTTCATCAGCTCGCAGGTTTGACTCCGCTTCGCTCCGTCCAAGCCATCAGGCTTCGCCGGGGGAAATGCCGCTATCGCGGCCACGGCGTTCTCCTAGCCTTCCTTCCCACGGTCGGTCGCCCTTCCGCAGTTGGCTTCAGATGGTAGTCTCGTTCATTTTCATGTTCTGGTTTTCCTACAGGGGACTTGCACCCCATTTACATCACGCCCATGCTGGGCACACACACGTCGTGGGTGGCAACCCCTACTAGCCCCTCTGTCCTCGATGTTTTACGTAACTACAACCTTCATTCCGCGATCAACGTTGGCTCCTGCTAGTAGGGTTGCCATCGCTATGACGTTCGGCAAGATAATATGACCCCACAACAGACAGCAAAGAGCTACGACAAGCTCGCCTCGCACTGGGACAGTGACGATTTCAATCGCACCAACGGGATTGCACAGCACAAGAGAGCCATTCGTTTTGCGTCACGGAAGGGGAATGCCATCGACATTGGTTGCGGTAGCAGCGGACGAATCATTGATTTGATGATTTGCGAGGGTTTCTACGCCGAGGGAGTAGATATTTCGCCTGAGATGATTCGAATGGCGCAGCAACGCCATCCAGAGGTGGTTTTTCATCTTGCCGACATCTGTAGTTGGGACTTCCCGAAGAAGTACGATTTGATTTCGGCGTGGGACAGCATCTGGCATGCTCCACTCGCTGAACACGAAGCAATACTTAAGAAGCTTTGCGGAGGTCTGAGCCAAGGAGGGATTCTGATTTTTACCAGCGGTGGCGTTGATCAGCCAGGGGATGTGACCAATCCATTCATGGAGCAGCCATTGTATCATGCTGCATTGGGGATCCCTCGGCTCTTGGAGATCGTCTCCGAGTGCGGCTGCATTTGTCGGCATCTCGAATATGACCAACATCCCGAACTCCACCTATATCTCATCATTCAAAGAGTCTAATCGGGTCCCCGGGAGTAGTTAGCTCCCGGGTCCCACACCACCCTGCGTATGGCTCTATACAGGCCGGTTCCAATCAGACTCGGGCAGCAGGCCCATGGTGGAAAACCATTCAGATGGTCCTCAGATTGGGAACTCCTTGTTCCTCCAGCCAACGGTTGTTGAGGGCCGTTCGCACAATTGATGTCTGGCTGATCCGCCAGTAGCCTTTGCGACTGCGCGACGCCAAATGCACGCGGTGGGGAAAGATCCCCAGCGCGAGCAGGTGACGGCGGCGCGTGCGCGGCTGCTTCCATTGCTTCCAATAGTACAACCTCGCCCGCCGCTTGACCCATTCCGACGGGTCTTTCACTTCACGATAAGTGGAGCTGAGTTTGTGGTAGTTGAGCCAACCGCGAGCATAGAGGTTGAGTTCGTCGATGACGTCCTGAACCCGGTGCCCGCGGTTGCGGCTGGTGATTTGATTCGCTGCGCTCACCCCTCGCGGGGCTCTCTCCCGGAGGTTTAAACGGGTGTCCAGCCCCTGTCTCGTTCTCCCGACTACTATGACCTCTGCTGACTTCTCACGGGCTGACGTCCGCGAGATCTCCCCAGGTACGCGCGCTTGCATCGATAAGAGAATCGTCTTACGATGCGCCCATCGATATGGATACCGTCACTCTTTCACCCAAATTTCAGGTCGTGATTCCCCGGGCAATTCGGGAGGCGCTGCATCTCACAGCGGGCGAGAAGCTCCGTGTTTTGCGTTACGCCGACAGAGTAGAATTCATTCCCGTTCGCCCGATTCAGCAGATGCGCGGCTTCCTCCGTGGCATGGACACGACCATCGAACGGGAGGATGACCGTTTGTGAGCGACGCCAACATCGTCGATTCATCCGGCTGGCTCGAATACTTCACGGACAGCGACCGCGCCCCGTTGTTCGCAGCCGCCATTGAGGACGCGGAAAACCTTTTGGTGCCGGTCATTTCCATTTACGAGGTCTTCAAGAAGGTTCTTCGAGCGCGCGGCGAGGATGACGCGCTCCAAGTCGCCAGCGTGATGCAGGGCGGCCAACTTATCGACTTGGATTGTGCGCTGGCGCTGGAGGCTGCGCGCCATCCGCTGCCGCTGGCGGACAGTATCATTTACGCGACCGCGATGCGCCACGAAGCGACTCTCTGGACGCAGGACGAGCACTTCAAAGACCTTCCGAATGTGCGTTATTTCCCAAAACAACCAACGGCCTAACCATGCGGTCCTTCATCGGTTGAGGCCTCCGGTTGCGATGTGTAAGCGGGTGCGTTTTCGTCTGGCTGGGTCCAGACGCAGCCATAAGGTCTCGACAGGAAGAACACCTGATCATGACGAAGACTTTGCCCCGATTTCCTGTAGCGATACTTCTGTGTTTGATGCCTGCGACGCATCTGCAAGGTGCGACTTTGGCGGGTCAGGCTGCCGGGGACTCGATGGTCTATGTCATTGAAAGGAGCGACCTGATCGGTCCGGCCGCTTCTGGAGTATCCGCGATTGCCGGCTCCGGTATGGTATGCGTCAACAACTTCAACATTTTTGGCCAGTACTCGACGATCACCGACGTTACCCTTCAATGGGGCCTGATCCTGGGGACGACCCAATTCACCGCAGGTATTTGGTCGGATCCGAATCAAGATGGGATTCCTGACGACGCCGTGCTGCTTGCGACCAGCGCACTTGCTCCTGCCATAGCTGGCAGTTATCTCCAGCAGGTCCACTTTGCATCCCCCCAGTATATTGGTCTTGAAGGGACTTCGTTCTTTGTTGGGGTCTATTGGCGTGAATCCTCCCAACCGGGGGTTGATCTTTTCATGGGAAAGGACCGGCCGCTCCTCAATGCGTGGCCATCTTGGTCGAAAAAATGGACAAACATGCCGCCCGATCCATCTAACTTGAATGGAGCTCATAGGTACGACGGCACCCACAGGGCCTTCGTGATTCGTCCGACCGGGGTCGTTCCGGAACCGGCTTCAGCGCTGCTGTTTGCGATGGCGACCCTGGCACTAACGATACAAAGCCGAAGGCGGCGCTGAACGACCGGCATGAGCCTCGTAATTTCAACCCCGGCAGCTCTGCGATGACCGGGCGCGGGAGGCCGGAATAGAAACTGATTCCGTCACCCTCTTGACGCCCGATCAACTCAGGCAGGCCGTCGGAAGATGAAACGGGGTCAAGACGAAGTCCGCGAGATTCTCAACTTCTACCCGAAGACCCCCCGGGCGTAGGACGACCCGGGCAGCAGGCCCGTGGCGAAGAACGGTCCAGGCGGAAATGGCGCTGTCTTGAGCGGATTATCGGGTTGAAGCCCAATGCCTGTAAGGATTGGCATGCTTCTAATCATCCCAAAGGGATCTAATGTGAAAGCCCATGGCAACGCCATGGGTTGCGGGGGATGATAGTGAGCCCTGATAGGGCGGCACGATGGCGGCACGGTTTTGTTTTCGCCTTTTCAGAGCTTAGAGATTCTCTCCAAAACCCGACCCAGGGGGTCACCGTCGTAGCAATGATTGGTGAAAACAAACCTATCAGACAACCGGCGGGACGCCCGTTTTACGAGACAGCCGGGACGGCCGTCCTACAGTCGCGTTTCCACAATTTCGGTTCCGCAGTCTCGTTTGGCGGATTACGCGCCCGCAGCTTCGCGGATGGCTTCCAGCTCTTCCCAGCGCTTGTAGAGTTCCGCGACCTTGGCCTTCGCCGCGTCTAACTTCCCAACCATCTCTGGAATCTCCGCAAAGCGTTTCGCTTGGAAATCCGGATCGTGAAGCAGCGCCTCCAGTCCTTCGGCTTCCTGCTCGATGGCGAGGATCGATGTCTCCATTCCTTCAAGTTCGGTCTTCTCCTGATAGGTCAGCTTGCGGCCTTTCTTTGCGGACGGTGCGGCGGCTTTCTGGCGGGCGGCCGCATCGCGAGCGGCGGCTTGTGCCTGTGCGCGCTGGGAGGCTTCGCGGGCCTGGCGTTTTTCCAGATAGTAGGAATAATTTCCCGCCTGCACCGCGATGCCATCGTCCTCGAAGGCGATGATCTGGTCGCAGATCCGGTCGAGGAAATAGCGGTCGTGGGAAACGACGATCACCGAGCCGTCGAACACCGCGAGCGCTTCTTCGAGCATCCGCAGCGAGGGCAGATCGAGGTCGTTCGTCGGCTCGTCGAGCACGATCACGTTGCCGCCGTTTTTCAAAACCTTGGCAAGCATCAGCCGCGCGCGCTCGCCGCCTGATAGCAGATCGACCCGCTCGTTGATGCGCTTGTCGTCGAAGAGGAAACGCCGGAGATAGTTCCGCGCTCCTAGCAACTGGTTGCCGAACATCAGCTTCTCGTTGCCGTCGGAAACTTCGTCCAGCAGCGACCCCGTGCCATCGAGCACCATCCGGGTCTGGTCGATGTAGTTCACCTTGACCCGCTTGCCGGTGACGGCGGTGCCTTCGGACGGTTCGAGCTGGCCGAGGCAGAGCTTGAGCAAGGTGGTCTTGCCGACGCCGTTGCGGCCGACGATGCCGGTACACTGGCCGGGGCGCAGGCTCAGTGTTAGATTGCGGAACAGCCAGCGCGGGGATTTTTCCGTGCCCACGTTCACGCCCGCGCCTTCCAGCTCGACGACGATGTTTCCCAAGTCGGGCGGCGGCGGGATGAGCAGATCCATTTCCCGTTCCTCGGGCGGCGCTTCGAGACCTTCGATCTCGTAATACTTGTCGAGCCGGGTGCGCTGCTTGGTTCCACGCGCCTTCACGCCGGATCGAACCCATTCCAACTCCTCGCGCAAAAACCGCTGCCGCCGGCGCTCGGTCTGGCTGGCGATTTGCTGGCGGATCGCCTTCGATTCGAGGAACGCGGTGTAATTTCCCGGATGGGAAAACGCGCGGCCCTGGTCGATCTCGATGATCCGCGTGGCGATCACGTCGAGGAAGTAGCGGTCGTGCGTTACGAAGATCACCGCGCCTGGGAAGCCTTTCAAATACTCCTCCAACCAGCGGATCGACTCGGCATCGAGATGGTTCGTCGGCTCGTCGAGCAGCAGTAAATCCGGCTGGCAGGCAAGCGCGCGACAGAGCGCTACCCGACGTTTTTCCCCGCCCGAAAGCGGACCGACCATCGCCTCCAACGGCGGCGTGCCGAGTGCGGTGGACGCCGCTTTGATGCGGGCGTCCAGATTCCAGCCGTCCGCGTGGTCGATGAGATGGAGCAGGTCGTTGAGTTCCGCGTCGCTGCCCTCGCCGTTTTCGTAGCGGCGGATCGCTTCGACGATATCGGCCGCACCGGAGGCGATGTTTTCCTGCACGGTAAGTTCAGAATCGAGCTCGAACTCCTGCGGCAAATACCCGACACGGAGCGCGCGGCGCAGGGAAATTTCCCCGGAGTCTGCCATTTGCTCGCCGGTTAGGATTTTCAGCAGCGAAGTTTTCCCACAACCGTTGCGGCCGACCATGCCGGCCTTTTCCCCGGCGGCGATGGCCAGCGTGACGCCGTCCAGCAGCGTTTGATAACCATAAGTCAGGCGGATTTCGTTGGCGGAGAGGAGGGCGGACATGCGGCGGCGCGCCTTGTTGACCAGATCGGCTGAAACGTCCATCGCGGATGAAGCGACCGGCTGGGGATAATTTTCAATTTCGTATTTGACTCGCCCGGACCATGCCCGTTCTCTCCGCCTGCCACTATTGCAATTGAATCTCAATAACGACCGATGAAACCAAACCACCGTTTCCACCTAACCGCCCCGAACCTGTTGGCTCTGTTTACTGTCTGCGCCAGCGGTGCCGCTCAGGCCCAGGACGCCATGCAAACCCTCCAACCGCTGACGGTTGTGGGAAGCCGCGACGCCGTTTATGAGCTGCCGGGATCGGCGGCTTACGTCGAGGCCGAGGATTTTCGTGAGCGCGGCTACACCAATCTCGCGCAGATCACCGCGAAAATTCCGGGTGTGTATGTCCGCGACGAGGACGGCTTCGGAAACTTCCCCAACATTTCGCTGCGGGGCGTGGACGGAACCCGTAGCACCAAGGTGACGGTGATGGAAGATGGGATCCTGACGGCTCCGGCACCCTACTCCGCGCCGAACGCCTACTATGCCCCCAAGGCGGGCCGCATGGCCGGCATCGAGTTCCTCAAAGGCTCCAGCCAGGTGAAATACGGCCCCCAGACCACCGGCGGCGTAGTGAACTACCTTTCCACCCCGATCCCGGAAGGTGACGGCACGACCTTTTACAACCGCACCACCTACGGCAGCTACAACACGCTGTTCCAGCATACTTGGTATGGCGACACCCAGGATACAGCGGCCGGGCGTTTCGGCTATTTGTTGGAATTCCACGGCGAAAAATCTGACGGCTTCCGGGACATCGATGGCACCTCGAAGGACAGCGGATTCAGCATCATCGAGCCGATGCTCAAGCTGTTCTGGGAGCCGGAAACCGCCCTTAAACAGCGCATCGAATTCAAAGCCGGATACACCAATTTCGATGCGAACGAAACCTACACCGGGCTGTCCGATGCTGATCTGCGGGACGATCCGGACCGCCGCTACGCCGCCAGCAAGTATGACGAGTTCGAGTCGGAACAATGGCGCACCTACCTGAAGTGGGTCGCCGAACCCTCCGATGCGCTGCGCATCGAGAGCGCGCTGTATTATAACTCCTTCGAACGAACCTGGGACAAGCTTGGCGGAGTCGTGCTTCCCGGCTCAACCATCACCAACGTGGCCGAGGCCATGCTGGCTCCGGGCGGGATCGCCCTGCTTCAAGGATTCGGCCCGGGATCGATCTCCACCGCCGACGCCTACCGCGACCACGAAGCCTACGGCTGGCAGAATCAGGTAAACTATCGTTTCCAAACCGGCTCGTTGGAGCACGACCTCGCGGTCGGCCTGCGCCTTCACTATGACCAGCAGGACGGGGAAACCGTCAACCACACCTACGCCTCCACGGGTTCCGGCGGGTTCGATTTTGTAGGAGATTCAGTCCCCGCACCGATCGTCAAGCAGGAGGTTTTCGCGACGGCTGTATTTGTCGAGGACCAGATCGCCATTGGCAAACTGACTTTGCGCCCCGGCATCCGCTACGAATGGCTGGAACTCGAGGCCACGACTTCAGGCGTGGGAACCGACTCGCTCGACGAACATCTGATCATGGGTGGACTCGGCCTGAACTACGAGTTGGACACATGCAATTCGCTCTTCGGCGGAATTTACCGCGGCTCTTCGCCGGCCAACCCGTCCGGTTATGTCAAAGGCACCGAGAACGAGGAAAGCCTCGGGGCCGAGCTCGGCCTCCGTCATCGCCAGGAGGCCTTCCGCGCCGAGCTGGTGGGCTTTTACACCAATTTCGACCAACTCATCGCTCCCGAAGTCCCCGGCGGCGCAGGATCCACGCCGAGTGAAAATGGTGGATCCGCCGACGTCTGGGGCATCGAAAGCCTGGTGGAATACGATCCCGGCAAAGCGCAAAACTGGTCTCTCGGTCTGCCGGTTTACGCCAGCGCCACCTTCACCAATGCCGAGTTCTCCGACATGGACGGCGTGCTCTCCACGGCGGCGGGCACCTTCTCCGGCGGCCGCAACGGCAACGAAATCCCATACATCCCCGAATGGAAATTCGCCGCCGGCATCGGCCTCACCGGCGAGAAATGGGCCGTTCGCCTCGACGCCTCCTACACTTCCACCTCATGGGGCACCGGTTTCAACGACGACGCCCGCCCCACGGGCACCAACGCCAGCGCGATGGACGGCAAGATCGAATCGCTGCTCGTCTTCGACCTGACCGGTCACTACCAGCTCACCAAGGAAATCAAACTGGTTGGCGGCATTCAGAACCTGTTTGACGAGCGCGCCATTGTCAGCCGCGCCCCGCTCGGCGCACGTTCCAATGCGCCACAGATGATCTTCGCGGGATTTGAAGCTGAATTCTAAACTCCCTCATGGCCTGCGGGTCCGGGATTCGATCCCGGACCCGCATTCGTGATGGTCCGCCGTCCGATTCATGAACATCGGCACCTCGGATTGGAAAGCGCGACGAAAACGCCTTGTGCGCGCTCGGCAGGCTGAAGATGAGTCGGCCCCTAACAATTGATACTGCCACTCCTCGTGTTGCGCCATAGCAAAATGACACCGGGGGGATTTTTTGATTTCGAGTGGTTGCGCCATAAGTCATGACACCCGGCGTTGTTTGGTTTTGGTTGGGGAGGTTGCTGGGAATGGTT
>JANMSI010000182.1:0-2121 GCA_031389115.1 Akkermansiaceae bacterium | reverse complement strand
GCTGGCGCGGGAAGTCGACTTCGACGAAGCGGACGCCGGTGCAGGTGACGCGGCGGGAGGGAGCGGGGCGAGGTTTGGACATCCGGGCGAGGATGCACGGTTAGCGGCGGATTGGTAGGGGGTGGATTTTGGGACGCTTACAGCGGACGACACCGCTGTAGAGTCCAAAAAAGCGCGGCCTCCGAGAGGAGACCGCGCTTGGGAAAATCAGGGCATGGCGGTTAGAAACCGCCGCCACGTTAGAATTGCGAGCTGAGCGAGAAGTTGAACTGGCCGCCCTTGTCCGCCTGCCGGTCCGGCGATGAGATAGGGAACGCATAGTCGAGGGCGAGCGGCAGCGGGCTGATCGGCAGCTTCAGGCGGATGCCAAAATCCACGTCACTATAGATA
The DNA here is from genome assembly GCA_031389115.1 of Akkermansiaceae bacterium. Lineage (GTDB taxonomy): Bacteria > Verrucomicrobiota > Verrucomicrobiia > Verrucomicrobiales > Akkermansiaceae > Luteolibacter. The sequence goes on along the minus strand of JANMSI010000182.1, from coordinate 1,731 downwards.
TCGTCCGGTGCCACATCCCAACTGCCGGGATTGACGAAGCCGGTGTCGGAGAAAACCGCGGCGCGCACGGTCTCGATGATCGGCACGGTGTATTCGATGGAAACGTAACCTAACGATTTTCCGCCAAACACGTCGTCGGTGTAGCCGGTGTCACGAGGACCCACATCGCGGAATTCGAAGCCGCGGAGGGTCCGGCCACCGCCGAGGAACATGCGCTCGAAGATCGGAACATCACCGCCGCCGAGACTGTCCACGAAGGCGAGCTCGCCATTCACCGAGAGAATGGTGTCCCATTTCAAGTTCCAGTATTTTTGTCCCTGGGTGGAAAACGTGAAGGTTTCCACGTCCCCGCCCAAACCGGCCAAGGTCATGCCGACATCGATCTTGTGGCCGCTGCGGGCCTGTTCGGTGCTGTCGAGGCTGTTATAAACGTAGTTGGCGGAAATGGCGCTGCGGAGAAAGTCGCCGCCGATGTTTTCGTCCGAGAGCTGCGACTTGTTACCGTCGTCGATGCCATTGTCGTTGGCGTCATAATCGTTGTTCTCAATTTCAGAATCGATCGTGACCTGTTCCAGTCGATATTCTCCTTTGATCGAGCTCTTCGGGCCGAGTGGCTTTCTGAGGAAGACGGAGGCACCCACATTGGTCTGATCATAGTAATCGCTGAAATAAGTCGATTGCTTGTAGAACAGCTCGCCGCCCAATTGAAGCTGCTGGTCCATGAACCACGGCTCCACCAGCGAGACGGTGAATTCGGAGCGCTGGGAACCGGCACGCAGACTCATCGAGAAACGTTGGCCACCACCGGTGAAGTTCCACGGGTTGAACAAATCGAAGTTCGATTGCTCCAGGGTGACGAATCCCACGATGCTGTCGATCGAGCTGAAGCCGATGCCCACACCGACTTGGCCGGTCGCTTTCTCTTCAACCAGCACGTCCACGTCGCGGTAGCCGGAGCCTCCTGGCGAGCCGCTAACCTGCACGCTGTCCTTGGTGAAATACTGGAGGTTCTCCAACCGCGCCTTGGTGGTGTCCAGCTCGACTGAGTTGAACTGGTCACCCGGCTTGAGCGGGATTTCCCGACGGATGACTTTGTCCTGGGTCTTGGTATTGCCGGCAATGTTCACGCGGCCCACCCGGAAGCGGGAGCCCTCGGTGATCCGATAGGTGATGCTGACCCGGTTAGGCCCGGCGTCGCGGATGTCCGGCGTGACCAGCGCGTCCGCATAGCCCCGCGATCCGTAAAAGCTGCGGATGGTGGTTATGTCCGCGCGCATCTTTTTCGAAGAGTAGGCAGCGTTGCCGGTCAGTGTTAGTGACGGATAGAGTTCTTCGGGCTTGAAGACGGTCATCTTGCCGAAGCCAACGCCGGCGACCGTGTATTTCTCGCCTTCGTTGATTGGAATGATTAGATCCACGCGGCCGTCGCCGACCGGATCGCGGCGGAATCCGGGACTGCTGACACGGAGGTAACCCTTGCTCCGGTAGTAGTCCAGAATGGCGTCCATGTCGGTGTCCAGCTCCTCGGAATCAAAACGTCCGGACTTGGTGAGCCACGAGAACCAGCCTTTTTCCTTCACCTTCATTTCCTTGCGGAGCTCGGGGTCGGTGAACGCCTTGTTTCCCTCGAACAATCCGCCCCAGTTCGCGTTCATCCCCCGGAAAAGCGGTTCCCCGTACAGGAGCTGGGTGGTCCACTCGATCGTGTGTATCTTGGCGATCTCGGCCGGC
>JANMSI010000103.1:0-18059 GCA_031389115.1 Akkermansiaceae bacterium | reverse complement strand
GGCGGCACGGGAGGTCAGAGTGTCACCGCCATCGGCAAAGTATATAATCTGAAAAGTCTCTCAGACTTTCCGGGAACCTATAAAGGCGTGAGTAATGGATTCACGATCATCCAAGGAAAGATGCACGCCAAGCTCACGAATGACCGAGGTGTTGTGATTTACCTAGCCGGGGAAACCCAAGGGCTAGCTTCCTCCACAGGAATGCAGTCCTGGAACATTAGTTTCACCAACTGATGAGAAAACCCGCGGGCCGTCTCGTAAGAGGCGGCCCGCGACTTCACCAACAAAACATGAAAACGAAGTTAATCATTGCCGCCTTCGCCGGAGCGCTGGTCATCGCGACCGCCAACGCGGCCGATCCGTTGATCTCATGGAACGATACAGCTCCGAAGAAAGCCATTGTTAGCTTCGTCGAGAAAGTGACCAAACCCGGCTCGCCCGACTTCGTTCCGCCCGCCGAGCGCATCGCGACCTTCGACAACGACGGCTGCCTCTGGGCCGAGCAGCCGATGTATTTCCAACTTATCTTCGCGATCGACCGCGTGAAGGCGATGGCTCCGCAGCATCCCGAGTGGAAGGACAAGGAGCCCTTCGCCTCGCTGCTGAAAGGCGACGTGAAAGCCGCACTGGCCGGCGGTGAAGCGGCCATCGGCCAGATCGTTATGACCACGCACTCCGGCATGACGACCGAAGAGTTTGAACAGATCGTGAAGGACTGGACCGCCAGCGCGAAACATCCGAAGACAGGCAAGCTCTACACCGAGATGGTCTATCAGCCAATGCTGGAATTGCTCGCCTATCTGCGCGAGAACGGTTTCAAGACCTTCATTGTTTCCGGCGGCGGCATCGAGTTCATGCGTCCGTGGACGGAAAAAGTCTATGGCATCCCGCCCGAACAAGTCGTCGGTAGCAGCGGCAAGACGAAGTTTGAAATGCGCGATGGCAAACCGGTGTTGGTGAAATTGCCCGAGGTGAATTTCATCGACGACAAGACCGGAAAGCCCATCGCCATCCAGCATCACATCGGACGCCGCCCCATCGCCTCCTTCGGCAACTCCGACGGCGACCTGCAAATGCACCAATGGACCGCCGCCGGCAAAGGCCCGCACTTCTGCCTCTACGTCCATCACACCGACGCGGAGCGCGAGTATGCGTACGATCGTGAATCGCACATCGGCAAGTTAGACAAAGGCCTTGACGAAGCGAAAGCCAAAAGCTGGACGGTCGTGAGCATGAAGGACGACTGGAAGAAAATCTTTGCCTTCGAGAAATGATGCAAGTCTCGGATAAACACTTCGCCACCCGCCAAGTTCGATTGACGATATGAAACCATCCGCCGCCATTCTCAGAGTCTTCACCATGCTGGCGCTGGCCTTGCTGTTGCCATCGTGTGCGGGCTACGGCCCTTTCTATCCGAACAAACCCGGCGGACCGCTTAAATCGATTAGAGCCCCCGTGAACGGAAGCTATAAGATGGCTTTTATCGAATTTGGCGACCAAGGCTCACCGCTGGATAATTATCAACGGAAGGCGGCGCTGGAAATGGTCCACGAGGCGAAGCGTCCGTTGCTCTTCGTTTACATTCACGGCTGGCAGAACAACGCCAACTCGGGAGATGTGTGCCGCTTCGAGCATTTTCTCGACAGTGTTTCCCGTTCTGCGGAATTCTCCGGGCGCGACATTGATGTCCGCGGCGTTTACATCGCATGGCGCGGCAAGCCTTATACCGTCTCGGGACTGAATCTCCTCACGTTCTGGGACCGCAAGGCCACCGGGGAAGGGATCGCCGCTGCGAACAGTTGCCTGTCCACTATCAACGAACTTGCGGTTGTCGCCCGTGAGCCGGGCAAGGACTATCATCGCACCGTGCTGATCGGGCATTCGTTCGGCGCGTTGGTTTTGGGAAACACTATTTCCCACTCCATCCTAGGCAGCTCCAGTCCGTGGGATATGGCCGTCGCGTTTAACTCGGCGGCCAACTCGGTGAACACCCGGCAGTTGATGCAGGAGCTCGATTACATCTACAAATATGATCCGCAACGCCGGGCCTATGTGAGCCGGAATAATTTGGGAGGAACCGAGGCCCGCACCATCCCCGAGAACCGACCCGCGCTGGTCTTTTTACAGGCGGAGAACGACATGGCCACCACCACGGCATTTCCCATTGGGCAGCAGGTCCGCAACGCTTTGGGGTTTCACTTCAACTGGCAGAAAGTCCCCGTCCCAGGCCATCACGGGAACCGGGTATCGGAGCGGGAATTTTACGAGCGCACGCCCGGAAACAATAAACACCTTGTGAACTATCAGGTCATTTCGCAGGGCGAGACGGTGCCGCCGCCAGGTCTCAAGGAAACCCATAACCGGGCTTTCGAAGCCAATGTGAAATTCAATCATCCCGATTATTCATTCTACACCAGCGAGCAAAACGATGGTCATGAAGGAAAATTCTGTCGTGACGGTCGATACGATCCCGATGCCTTCGTGCCCTCGACCGGCAAGGAAACCTGGCGGCGCTGGAAATTTGAATTCACCGAAAACGCACGGGTTCCCTGTTGGATTGTGCGCGTGCCCAAGGAAATCATGTCGGGCCACGGTGGACTGTGGAGCGACAACTCCGTCGCGATGCTGGGCGCGCTTTTCCGGATCCAGTTTCCGCTTCCAGGACGCCCATCACTGCCCGGACCTAACATCGGCCCGGATTCTTCTGCCCGTCCTTAATTCCGCGCCACACTCACACCTAGCGAAATCCGTTATGCAGCTTGCACATTTCACGGCATCGGTTCACGACAAGGAGCCAACGAACGCAGCATGACAAGTTCCCTTACTTTAACTTTGATCAGCGCCGGGTGCATCTTTGGCGGCGTATTGCTAGGTTTCCTGCTGCGCCGAGTGATTCCGGAACCCCATCTGGACGCTGATTCCAAGGACACCGTAAAGTTAGGTGCCGGCATGGTTGCCACTGTCTCGGCCTTGGTTCTCGGCCTTCTCGTCGCCTCCGCCAAGGACGCCTTCGATAAAACCGAAGAAGAGCTGACGCAGCGCGGCGCAAAAATCATCTTCCTGGATCGATTGCTGGGAGACTACGGCCCTGAGACCAAGGAAACCCGCGAGCAACTTCGCCGGACGGTTGCCGCATCGATCGAGATTCTCTGGCCAAATGCTCGCAAGAGTGGGCCGGCAATGACCGATTACGAGCAAATGAACGGGATGCAGATCACGCAAATGACTTTGCTCAAAATCACTCCGGCGACGGACGCACAGCGCCAGTTGTATGCGACGGCGCAGGCAATTCTCACAGATCTGCGCCAATCCCGCTGGGTCTTGATCGAACGGGGGCAGCGCGTGATTCCCATACCGTTCCTCGTCGTGTTGCTGTTCTGGCTGACCGTGCTGCACGCCAGCTTCGCATTGTTCGCACCTCGCAACGGAACCGTGATCACCGTGCTGCTCATCAGCGCGCTATCGGTTTCGGGCGCGATCTTTATTATCCTGGATATGAGCCGTCCGCTGCAAGGCGTCATCACCGTTTCCAGCGCACCGATGCGCAAAGCGTTAGAACACCTCGGCCAATAGCCAAATCCAGTCGATGAACATGAAAACGATTCTGGTCCTTCCCCGCCTCGCCACGGCGGCGATCACTGCGGCCGTCCCTCCGCCCGCCGCCAAAGAAAACTAACAACCATGATGAAAGGTATCCTCCAATTTTTGAAGGCGACGCTGGTAGGGGGCATCCTGTTTCTGGTGCCTGTTATTCTACTGGTGATCATTGTCGGCAAAGCGCTGGAAATCGCGCGGAAAATCGTCGATCCACTCGCGGCCCGAGTCCCGGTAGAGTCGGTGATCGGTCTTGAGACACCGAAGCTGCTGGCCATCGCCCTGCTCGTGCTTCTCTGTTTTTTCGCCGGACTGTTTGCCCGCACTGCGCCAGCCCGAAGAGGCGTTCGCTGGCTGGAAGCAGCGGTCTTATCGAACGTGCCCGGTTATGAGTTTATCAAGAGCACCTTCGCCATCACGGTTGGAGCCGAGTCCGAGCACTCGCAGGAAGTAGTGCTGGTACAAATGGAAGATGCGTGGCAGTTCGCTTTTGTGATCGAACGACTGGAGCATGGAAACGTCGCGGTGTTTGTGCCCGGTGCGCCGAACCCTCAGTCGGGTTCGCTATACTTTATGGCTGAAGATCGAATCAAATCCTTGGACATTTCATCCACCTCTGCGCTGAAATGCCTCCGTCGGCTCGGAGTAGGATCGAATGTCCTTCTGCGCGAATTTCCCAATCCGTGAAGACACTCAGCAAAATCCCCTTACCTCCAAATTCCCAACTAACCGAATCGGTCAATTCATGAAATCCCTGACTCGATCCGCCATCACGCTCTTATCGCCTTCCTATCCACTACCCGGCATCGCCTTCAAAGCTAACCACCGTCTATAAATCACCAAACCAAACACATTACTAACTCTATGAAACACCTGCTTCGCTCCCTCCCGCTCGCCGCCAGCCTTGCCCTCTCGTGCCTCGCGCTCAACCAATGCGCCAGCGGCCCGGCCACCGCCACTGCCGACGCCTCGGACCTTGCCCGCGATTCGCGGACCGCATTGAAAAGTCTTTACGCGCAGAACCCGAAGGCCCGCAGCCTCGGCTCGCGCGCCAAGGGCGTCCTTGTGTTTCCGCAAATCACCAAGGGCGGCTTCATGGTCGGCGGCATGGGCGGCAATGGCGCGCTGGTCCGTCCGGGCGGCGGCATCAGTGAGTTCTATCAGACCGGCGGGCTCTCCTATGGTCTTCAGGCGGGAGTGCAGCAGTATGGCTACGCTCTCTTCCTAATGGACAACGAGGCCTTCGCGAATCTTAACCGCAGCGATGGCTGGGAAATCGGCAGCAGCCCGAGCCTGGTCGTCGTCGATAAGGGCATGGCCTCCTCGCTGACCACCGCCACCATCGACAAAGGCACCTACGCCTTCTTCTTCAACCAACGCGGACTGATGGGCGGCCTCGGTCTGCAAGGATCGAAAATCACCCGCATCAATCCGGCTCCTTGAGTTATCCGACACCTTCAAAATCCATGAAAACATCGAGGTCGCTCCAAGCCGCCATCGTCCTTTGCGTCGCCTCCGCCGGCCTGACCCAGCATGGCGTCGCCCAGCCACCATCGAGCTATCCCGTCTCCGCAGCCGTGGTGCTGCTCACGGCGGCGGAATTGCAGGATCTCGTCGGCCGCTTCGCTCTCTATCCAGACGATCTGATCGCCCTGATCCTGCCCGCCTCCACCACGCCCTTGGAAATCGTGAAGGCCCAGCGATTTCTCACCAAATACGCGGCGGATAAATCCCTCAAACCGGACCCATCGCTTTCCGAGCCGGTGATGAACCTGCTGACCTACCCGGACGTCGTCAATCTGCTCGGCGACGATCTCGACTGGACCCAGAACCTCGGCCAAGCCGTGACGGACCAGCAGGTGGATGTGCTCTCCGCCATCCAGATTTTTCGCCGCAAGGCGCAGTCTGCGGGGAACCTCAAGACCGATGACAAACTAACCATCGTCGTGAAGGAAAACATCGTGCAGATCGTGCCGACCCAGCCCGAGGTAATCTACGTGCCCCAATACCAGCCCGCCAGCGTGGTCGTTGTGCAATCCTCTCCGGCCATCGTTTACGCGCCGACCGCCTACCCGGTTTACTATCACCCGGGAGCCGCGATCGCGACCGCCGCGGCGATCGGCTACATTGCCGGCGCCCACCATGCGTATGGTTGCAATTGGTATGGCGGAGGAATCTATGTCGCGCCGCGCGTCGCGCACTACGGCCATATTCAGGACGAGCGCATGGACTATGCGAACAACGCCCGCGAGGATTGGCAGGACTACGGCAAAGCCAACCGCGAGGACTGGCAGAACCATGCGAACAACGCCCAATCCAAGCGCCAGGATGCAGCTTCCTCCAATCAAGGCCAACGCCAGGACGCCATCCGCGACCCTACGTCCGCCAACCAAGGCCAGCGCCAGGATGCGATCGCCGGAGGGCGGGATCGACGGACCGCAAATCAAGGCCAACGTCAGGACTCCGTCAGTGGTGCGCAAGATAAACGGGGCGCCAACCAAGGCCAGCGTCAGAAAGCCGCGCAGGAAAACCAAGGGCAACGCCAGTCCGCCGCGCAAAACCGCCCTTCATCCGGCAACACCCCGCAAGGCGGTCAAAATTGGCAGCCTTCCGCGCAAACCCGCCCAACCACAGGCTCAAAATCCGGCGCGGCCACGGCAAATCGACCTTCCGGTGAAGCGAGCAGACCGAAGCAACAACCCGCATCCACCCAGTTCGGAACGAAGCAATCGAGCCGCAGTTCCGCCGGTGCCTACGGTGGCGCTTCCTCCGGCGCACGCGCCCAAACTCAAAGCGCACGCGGCGAACGCAGCATGTCCGGCGCAAGCCGCAGTGGAGGCGGAGGCAACCGCGGTGGTGGTGGCGGCGGTGGTCGCTCCCGTGGACGCTGAAATTGTTAATGAATCAACCAGACAACTTGATGAAAATTTCACTATCTGCCGCTCTATCGACGATCTGTTTTTCAGCCGTTTCCCTGGCCCAGGAGCCAGTTCCCGCCAAGACCTTCGAAACTCCCATCGCCGCATCCGACGCCTTCATCCAAGCCGCGAAAACAGGCGAGACCCCCGCCCTGCTGGAAATCTTCGGCGATCAATATAAAGACCTCATTGGCACAGCCGAGCCCGAGCGCGACCGCGAACTGCGGGCCAAAGTCGCCGCCATGGCGGTCGAGCGCCGCCGCTTTCGCTTCGATGACGAGAACATAGTGACGATGGTCATCGGCTCCGAAGCGTGGCCGTTTCCCATCCCCATCGTGAAAGCCGGGGAAGCCTGGCACTTCGATACCGGCAAGGGCATCCAGGAGGTTGTCAACCGCCGCGTCGGCGAGAACGAACTCTCCGCCATGGCCACGGTGACGGCGTATTTCGACGCACAGTCGATCTATGCCTCCGAGTCGAGGGACGACAGCGGAGTCCGAAAATATGCGGGGAAATTTACCAGCTCTCCGGGAAAAAAAGATGGTCTCCACTGGCCGACTGATTCTGGAAGCAGCGACCCCAGCCCCGCCGGTCCGGAAATCAAGGACGCGGAAACTCCGCACGACGGCTACCATTTCAAAATCCTAACCGCCCAAGGCGATGCCGCACCGGGCGGAAAATACGACTATGTCATCAACGGCCACCTGATCGGCGGATTCGCCATGATCGCCTGGCCCGCCGAGTATCGGAAAACCGGCGTCATGACCTTCATCGTCAACCACTATGGTGACGTTTACGAAGCGGACCTCGGCCCTGAGACCTCAAAGCTCGCGGCGGCTGTTACGGAATACAATCCCGACGACGCTTGGGAACTCTCTGAAAATTAAGCTCCAACATTTACTCCATTTAAATCCATGAAACTTTCCTCATCCTTTAGTCTTGTTCCCGTCCTCGTCCTAACATCCATCGCCCGCGCGGGCACGCCGGTGGAAGCGCCGGTGGAAACGCCTCCGCCGGCCTCGCCTTGGGAAACCCGCGCTTCAATGTATGGCTGGCTAACCGGTCTCGACGGCACCACCGGCGTCGGCCCCCTGACTTCGGAACTCGACGTGGAGTTCCTGGACATTCTTGACGATATCAAAATGGCTGCCGCCTTGCAGCTCGAGGTCCGCAGGGAGAAGTGGGGCATCCTCGCGGATGGGTTTTATGTGAATCTCGGAGCGTCCGGCCCCACCCCCGGCCCGATCTACGACAACGTTGATGTCTCGATGAAGCAATTCATCGGCGAGCTGTCGCTGGCCTATCGGGTTTATGAGAGCCCGTCGGGCTTCGTCGATCTCTACGCCGGCATGCGCTATAACAACCTGTCGCTGGATTTCGAGGGCGACCTCGACCTGGCCGGAATTCAAACCGTTAGCGACAACGCCAGCGGCCGCGTCGTCGATGCACTCGGCCAGCGGGCGGAAGCCATCGCCCAGTCACGCCGTGCCGCATTCAAAGCCGGCACGGCGGCGGAACGAACCGCCATTGAGACCCAGCTCACTGCGGACATCGAAGCGGAAGCGGACGGCCGGGTGAAACGCGATCTCGATAAACAAGTCGTCAAAATCCGCCGCGACGGCGGACTGGATGCCCGTGACATCGCCTCCGCCCGCATCGGTCTGGCAGTAGAAAAACAGCGAGTGCAACTGGCACGCTCCACCGCCCGGTTAGAGGTCGCCCGGCTGCGCGCCTTCGAGGATGCGTCGTTGCAGGGCGCGGTGACGCAGGCCCGCTCAGACGTCGAGCAGGCCGAGAAGAAACTCGCCGCCGCCATCAACAAGCAGCTCGTCGATAGAGTCCCCACCTCCGCCTCCGCGGAAAAAGACTGGCTGGATCCCATCGTCGGCGTGCGCGCGCAGTGGAACATCAATGACCGGTTCTTCCTCGCCGGAAAAAGCGATATCGGCGGCTTCGGTGTCGGCTCCGACCTCGCGTGGACCCTGCAGGCCACCGCCGGTTATCACTTCACTCAAAACGTTTCCGCCGAGCTCGGCTACCGCTACCTGCACACGGACTACAGCGACGGCGCATTCAACTATGACGTCGCCCAGGCAGGCATTTTCACCAGCCTCAACATCGAATTCTGATTCCGCCGCCCCGATGCTCGATCCCTTCACCAGAACCCGTTTTCACTCCGGATTGAGACTGGAAACCTGGTATCCGGAGGGCGTGCTGGACAGCGTCATGCTGTCGTTCATGGCCAGCTTCCTCTACTCGGAGGAGCGACTTTCCGACGAGCCTTTTCACCGCTTCTCGGATCTCTCGGAGCTGACCGCGATTCAGCTGACCTTCGTCGAACTGGCCTCGTTCGCCTTGGAGCGGCGCGTGAGTTATGACGGCGGCCCGCCGGTGAAGTCTGCCATTCTGGCGCCTGACAAGGCGACGTACGCCATCGCGCGCATGTTCGCGCTGCTCATGGATCCCTCGCCGATCGACGTAAAGGTCTTTCGCACCGTCGAGGACGCGGCGGAATGGCTCGAAGTGCCTGCGGAAGCGTTGCAGATTTAGCCGTAGTCGATCTTTTGAATGCCGACTCACTCCAGCATAAAATCCGAACCTAATTGATCCGCATCACCATGAACCACGAAACCCGCCAGGCCCTCGCCGAACTGCTGCTGCTCGCTCCCTATGTGGATACCCATCTATCAGTCGTGGAGGACGAGGCGCTGGAAAAGGCGATGATCTCCATTGGGTGGAACCCTCACCAGCCCGGAGGACTCTGCCTCGCCACCGCATTCGCGCTCGTCCGCGAGGCCGGTGCTAACGAACTCAAAACCTTTGATTTCATGCGCGAGCGGACGGCGCTCGTCAAAGCGGCGGGGGAATCCAGCTTGGCCTTCGAGTGGCTCGGGCGGATCGTCGGGTCGGACGGTCTGTCCGAGGACGAGAACCGCTTCCTCCAGAAAGCGAAGGCCCTGCTTTTTTAATCCATGGTCGATGCGCTCCTCCACCTCCCCTTCCGGTCGCGGGCGCGCTGGTCGGCTGCCAGTTTTCTCCCGTCACCTAACCACCCGAACCTAACTCATCGAACTCCATGAAAGCCAGCCGCATTCTGATCCTCGCCGTCGCCTTCGCGACTCCCGCCCCGTCACTCCGCGGGCAGCCCGCAGTTTCCTCAACCGCGAAGTGGGAAGCGGCGCTGACCGCCCGCGAGCAGCGCGCGGATTTACTGCTAGACGAATTGAAAGCGCTCGATGCGCGCATCGAGGGCCGCATCGAAGTGATCGTCGGGTCGTTGCGCCGCATCGGCGATTCGAAGGATTCGCGCACTAAAGTCGCGCGCATGAAGATACAGACGATCGAGGGGCTCAAGAACAGTATCAGCTACTATCAGACCAAGCGCGCGGCGCTGCAGGAGGAACTGCGCAAGCCGACGTTGCGCCTAACCGATGAGCAGAAACGCAAAGGCGTTGCGACTTTCGATTCGCGGATCGAGAAGCGTGTCGCGCAAATCCTCGCGGTCCAGAAATCGCTGCCAGCGCACCAAGACTATGAAAAACACAAAGCCACCGGCAACAGCGATTGGCGGGGCACGATTTACGAAGACAACGAGGACCATGAGCAGAACAGGCGCGTCACCGGCTATACCAACTCGGCCACAACCAAGATTGTGAAAGAGCTTGGCGGCAGCATCACGCGCCTCGAGCAACAAAGCCGTGCGCTCAAAACGAGGAACGCGCCCGCACCGGAAATCGCACGCAATGACGCGCTGCTCGCCGAGCGCCGCAAGCAACTGGCGATTTCCCTCTCGCCAACGGCGTCCAAGACCAAGGACATCGGCAAGAAGGAGGCCGCCAATCTCGACAAAGCCCTGCAAACCGCGATCGGCGAACTTCTTGAGGATTTTACCACCCTCTTCGCCCGCTATTCCGCTTACCTTCGGGAGCTTTCCGACGTGAACCAGGCCCGCGCCGCCCTCTCCTCCGCAACGCCAAAAACATCCTGAAACACCTCCCCATTTCCGCCAAACCACGACCCTGCCCAATCTCATGACTGCAACCCTCGAACATCAAACCGATAACATCTATCTGATTCGTATCACCGGGCAACTGCGGAAATCCGATCTCATCGTGAGGTTTTTTTCCCAAACGGATGAATCCAACGCGCGAGCCTGGCTCGCAGAGTAAGCGTTCTGACTCCTGATTCCATGACTCCACGTAACGCATTTTTCATCACACTGGCCGCCGTTTGTTCGCTCGCCGGTTGCTCGCAATACGCCACCGTTTCTGAAATACGGCCCCAGTTTCGACCCTTGCAGGCAACAGTCGGCGCTCTCGTCTCCGTCGAGCGGGGAATCGCCCACGCCATGCTGGAGGAAAAGCGCCAACCGCTCGCCGCGATTGGCGAATATCTAACAGCAGCAGAGGCGGCGGCCAACCAATTCGTCCGGACACCTGGCGACACCGCTGCCCGCGACGTCTACAACTTTGCTCTCTCCCGAATCTTCGGCATCATCAAGCAATCAAAGCTCGATCCGTGGACGATGCCGCTCACCGTGCCCGCGGAGGGCGGCGGCTTCGTGCTCACCCGCAAGCCAGACTCGCGGAAGCAGTGGAATCCCGCGCTTTACGATTTTACCCCGGCGGATCAATTCGACATCCACGGCACCTACGTCAGCGAGCGCACGGTCCGCGAAGGTCTCGGCGCGCCGCTCGTCGCCGTCGGCCGCGAAATGAACAAGGACGCGCTGACCGAGTTCTCCAGCACCCGCACTTACTACGGAGTGACGGCCGTCATCCGCTTCGAAGGTCGGCGCGCCATCGTCGGCTTCGAAGATCCGCTGGCCACCGAGCGCGTGAAAGTCGGCGCTCACAGCTATCCGCTGGCGGCCGATTTCACCGTGCCGATCGCCGTGATGCTCGCGCAAAACGATCCCAAAAAGCTGGAACTCGCCCGCCTGCTGCGCCCGGAGCAACATGCCGAGACCGCCCGCATCGCGCGGCTCCAGCCATACGATCCTAACAAGACCGTCGTCCTCGTCATCCACGGCCTGATGGAATCGCAGGCGACGTGGGCACCCATGCTCAACGCCCTCCGCGGCGACGAGCAGATCCGCGAGAACTATCAGTTCTGGTTCTACAGCTACCCGAGCGGCTACCCCTATCCGCATTCCGCCGCGATTCTCCGCCGCGAACTCGACGCGATCCAGAAAAAGTTCCCGCTCAAAAAGAAGATGGTCGTGGTCGGCCACAGCATGGGCGGCTGCATCAGCCGACTGCTGATCACCGACACCAGTGACGAAAAACTCTGGCTCGCGCTGGTCAAAAAGCCGCCGGGCGAAGTTCAACTTTCCAAAGAAAGCCGGAAGCTTTTCTCGGACGCGCTCATCTTCAGAAATCGCCCGGAGGTGGGCCGCGTGATCTTTATCGCCGCCCCGCTCAAGGGCAGCGATCTCGCCACCAACTGGATGGGCCGGCTCGGCTCCAAGCTGGTGCGATCCCCCGCCACGCTGCTCACCGCCGGCACCGAGGCGATGAAGCTGGTCACCTTCCAGGGCGACGATCTGCGCCTCAAACAGATCCCCAACAGCGTGGACACCCTCGCGCCTAACAACCGCTTCGTGAAGGCCATCCAGACGATCCCGGTCACACCCGGCGTCCCCTACCACGTCATCTGCGGCGACCGCGGCAAGGGCGGAAATCACGACCACACCCCGCCTGTCCAGTCCGACGGGGTCGTGCCGTATTGGAGCTCGCACATGGAAGGCGCACAAAGCGAACTCGTCGTGCCGTCGAGCCACAGCGCCCATCAGAACCTGCAAGCCATCGGCGAGGTGAAACGCATTCTCAAACTCCACTCACGCTGAAACGTTTTCTAACATTCTTATGAAATTCCAACCTATTATCCTGTTAGGACTGGTGTCGGTCCTTCTTCTCAGCGGTTGCTCGCTGATATCCCGCGCCCCGGGCGACCACGCCCTGATCGCCCACTGGCCCGCGCCGGAAGGCAGCACCAAGCTGAAGCTGGCCATCAAGGACAACATCGACATCAAGGGCTACGTCACCTCGGCCGGCTCCGAGCACCTCGCCAAGAACGATCCGCCCGCGAAGCGCGATGCGCCGTGCCTGGCCATTGCGCGGAAGCGTGGCGTACATTTCGTCGGCAAGGCGAACCTGAGCGAATTCGCGGTCGCGCCGTCCGGCATCAATGAATATTTCGGCACGCCGGAGAATCCGCTCAACGGCTGGCGCAAGCGGATCCCCGGCGGATCGTCGTGCGGGTCTGCGGTTGCCGTCGCCACCGGCATGGCGGACGTAGCCTTCGGCACCGACACCGCCGGCTCCGTCCGGGTGCCGGCCGCGTGTTGCGGGATCGTCGGATTAAAAACGACCTTCGGCCTGGTTTCCATCGACGGCGTGCATCCGATTGAGCCAACCCATCTCGACACTGTCGGACCAATGGCCAGGGACATCGCCCGCACCGCCGAGGGAATGGACCTTCTGCAAAATGGCTTTGCCGCCCGCTACGCTTCGGCCCGTGCGGCGAAACCGACGGGCTCTAACATCCGGGTCGGCCGTTTGAGGTTAAAAGGAACCGACCCGGATATCGACAAGGCGCTCGACCATGCGCTCGCGCAGGCTGGCTTCCAGGTCGTCGAGCTGAGCGAGGATTTCCGCACCAAGTGGGAGGAGGCCAAACGCGATGGCAATACCGTCGCCGCTGCCGGAGCTTGGATCAGCGACAAGCAATACCGCTTCAATTTCGGCGTCGCCACGCGCACCAAGTCGGCCATTCTCGCCGGCCAGCTCGCGTATAACGGCGGCTACCGCACCGCGCTGGCGAGACGGGACGAGTGGCAGGCCGCGCTGCGCGGCGTTTTCAGAAAAGTCGATTTCATCGCCCTGCCCACCATCCAGTCCGCTCCGCCACCGATCCCTCCCGATTTGAAAATTGGCATCATCGAGGCACTGGTCCTCGAGTTCCAGAACACCGTGCCGGCGAATTTCGCAGGCAATCCCGCGCTCGCGATACCGGTTCCCGCAAGGAATCTGGGCGTTCCCGTCACGAGCCTCCAATTGATCGGACCGCCCCGCAGCGAGGCGGAGCTTCTCAACGCGGGTCGTATCGTCGAGCTGTCCGTTAGAAACTAACTTCCAATCGTCCATGCACCGGGTGTTTCGTTGGATTGTTCTGGCCTTCCTTTTCGTGATCGGCGCGATCGCCGCGCTGTGGGCCATCGGCGCGGTGCATTTCGATTTTCCATGGCAGTCGATGCGCGTCACGTCCTCCATCGTCCTCGCGCTGATCTTCGCGGCTGCGCTGATCGTGGTCCGCGGTGCGTGGCGCAAGCTGGGCGCGCTGTTCGGCACTGTGCTCGCATGGTGGCTCACGCTTAAACCCTCGAACGAAGGAAACTGGCAGCCCGATGTGGCGCAGCTCGCGCGGGCGGAAATTCATGGCGATGTGGTCACCCTGCACAACGTCCGCAATTTCGACTACCGCACCGAACATGACTTCACGCCGCGTTGGGAAACCCGCAGCGTGCGCCTTTCGAAAATTACCGGCATCGACCTCGCGCTCAACTACTGGGGCTCGCCATGGATGGCGCACCCGATTCTCAGCTTCCAATTTGCCGACGCCCCGCCGGTTTGCTTCTCCATCGAGACGCGGAAAAAGGTTGGCCAAAGCTACTCCGCCATCGGCGGGCTCTACCGGCAGTTTTCCCTCATTTTCATCATTTCCGACGAACGCGACGTCATCCGGGTGCGCACGAACTACCGCAAGGGAGAAGATATCTATCTCTATCGAACTTCTATCAGCCCGGCACGTGCGCGGGAGCGATTTTCCGAATATCTGTACTCGGTCAACGCGATCCATGACTCCCCGCGCTGGTACAATGCGATCACCACGAACTGCACCACGTCCATCCGCCATCAGCATCCGTCCGGCGAGCGCATGCCGTTCGATTGGCGGATTCTGCTGAATGGCAAGGGCGACGAGCTGATGTACGAACGCCGCATCATCGAGACCGCAGGGCTGCCATTTCCCGAACTCAAGCAGCGCGCACTCATCAACCCGGCCGCCAACGCCGCTGGCGATGCTTCCGATTTCTCCGCCCGCATCCGTGCCGGCCGACCGGGATTTTAGATGCGGAGGATTCCCAGTTCCTGCGCCAAGGTTACGGCGCGGGTGCGGTCGGGGGCGTCCAGCTTGGACAAGATGTGCTTGAGATGCGATTTGATGGTGCCTTCTGCAATGCCGAGGGCCACGGCGATCTCCTTGTTTCCCCTGCCTTTGGCGACGAGGGCTAGAACTTCCGTTTCCCGTTCGCTTAACGGTGTGGTGAGCCGCCGGATCGCGAGTTTCCTCGCCAGGTCTTCCGGCAGGAAGCGAAGACCGGCGGCGACATCGCGGATCGCTTGGAGGAGGGCGGATTGTTCGCTCGATTTAGGGATATAGCCGGCCGCTCCCGCCTCCATCGCCCGATAAATGTCCTCTCCGGTATCATTGATGGAAACCAGCAGGATCCGAGCCTGCGGATGACTCGCGATGATGCGGCTGGT
This sequence comes from Akkermansiaceae bacterium, assembly GCA_031389115.1. Lineage (GTDB taxonomy): Bacteria > Verrucomicrobiota > Verrucomicrobiia > Verrucomicrobiales > Akkermansiaceae > Luteolibacter. Next base: position 3,001 of record JANMSI010000103.1, on the reverse strand, counting down.
GACTTCGATCCCATGCAAATCCGGTAGCATGCCGTCCATCAAGGTGACGTCGGGCATCAGGTTGGAAAACATTTCCAAGGCCGTGCGCCCATCGCGGGCTTCGCCGACGACCTGCATGTCGGGCTCCTGGGACAGGGCTCCAATGATGCCGACACGGACCATGAAGTGGTCGTCCACAATGAGAATCCGGATGGGTGGAGGGTTCATAGGACAGCTTCTTGAAAATTTGGATCGGGTTCCTTGGGTATGAAAACGGTGACCGTGCAGCCCTTGCCCGCCGGGCCTTCGATGGTGAAATGCCCGCCGACTTTGATCGCCCGCTCTTGCATCCCCAGCAACCCGAAGTGCCCGCCGTTAGGTTGCGAAGCATCATGAGCTGAAAACCCCTGCCCATCGTCACGGATCCTCAGTCGGAGGCCTTCGGGCAGGGTTTCGAGCGAAATCACGATATGGCTCGCCTGCGCGTGTTTCAGGGCATTGGCCAGCGCTTCCTGAGCGACTCTCAATAACTGGAAATCCACTCCCGCTGGCAGAAGCCCCGGTTCATCGGTGACCCGCACATCCACGCAGGGTCCGTGGGGAGTGGCCACGCTCTCCGCCATGGTTCGCAGTGCGACGACCAGACCTTGGGACTCCAGCACTTGCGATCTCAGATCCCACACCGATCGGCGGGCCTCCAGACGCGTATGCCGCAGCATCCGACTGGCAAGATCCATGGCCGACGATGCGGCGGCGGAATTCACCGTAAGGACCTTTTTCGCCCCGTCCAGTTGCAGTGCCACGCCTGCCAACTGCTGTTCAAGGGTATCGTGAAGATCGCGGGCGACGCGGTTCCGCTCGCCACTCACGGCTTCGCTGCTGAGTTTCGATGAAATGATCTGCATTTTCCGGGAAATTTCCCGCCGCAGGACGAATGCCCAAAGCAGGGCGATCCCGAGCAGCCCCAGCACCGTGGCAATCACCATCAGCAGACGCCTGGGAGTCCACCAAGGCGGCGCGCGGATCACCCGAATGTCTTCGGACGAGCGAAGCGTCACCTCCGTGCGTATGCGTTTCAAAATTTCGAGGTCCGTATTATCCGAGGTAAAATCGAGTTTCAGGATTCCGCGGACATCGACCAGGCTGCCCGGTTCCAGGCGGTCCAATGCCGCAGTGGCCCCTTCATGCAAGATGGCGCCCAAAATAAGATTCCCCTGCTCGAGAGTCACCTGCCGCCAATTCCGCTGCAGATCCGGCGATCCGCGCACGCTCACGACTTTCGCTTCGAACCGGATCAGGCGGCCGTCATAATCATCGAACTGGGGATTATTCGAACCATACGGCTGCTTTTCATAGGTGGTCATGATCGTCTCGGGAGACTTCCAGATCGCCTCGGGCACTTTACCCACGCCCAATTTTTTTACCGTCGCCTCAGTCATTCCTCCGTTCACACCGCTCCCGTTCAAGAACCCGATCACTTCCACCCGGTCCCCCGCTTGAGTGGTGACCGCTGTCTGCGACGCCACGCGGATCGCATCGTCGCCCTCCTGCAGATAGAAAAACTGGCCCGGCACGGCGAAGGTCACCGTGCCCACCACCCGCTGGCGATGGGCACGCACGGGTTCCGGACGGAATGCAAACAAGCGATGCAGCGGAATCAGCGGGATTTCCGCCTCGGGAACGGCCGGCTTCTCAATGACGATATCCGTCGCAAACCGGACAAATAGTCGTGGAGAGACGAATTCACCCCGCGTGTTGAAATGGGAGCCCGCGACTCCCCGCAAGCACAACTCCGCATCGATCAGCATCCTTGGATCGGGAAACAAGGCCGGAGGAATTTCCCCAAAGAAACGGCCGGGCAGCCCGTCCATCAGCAGCTCCCAGTGGTTTCCCCGCCTGGTGATCCGTTGGACGACTCCACGGACTTCGACGCGCTGACTGTCTTCGGACCCGTTGAAGAATCTAACATGCTCCACCGGTTTCACTGGAGGCAGAGGCTTGGAACCCAGAACCCTGATGGTGGTGGCCACGAGCACCGGCGCGTATCCGCCAGGGTCCGTGAAGCCGGCAATCTCGACCTCCATTCCCTCGACCGCAGCCTGCAAGTCGGCTTCCTTCCCCTGCCAGATCCCCCGGCCGCGGGCAACGTCCACCGAGACCCAGATTCCAGCCGTTTCATCCTCCACCGTCATGTTGTTCCCTTCCCGTGCGGTGACCACCGCTCGCACCAGAACCGGCACCGGGCTGGAAGGGGCGTCGAATGCAAGGGTTCTGATTTCCTCAATCCGTGTGATCAATCCAAACGCAGGGCTGAGCAAGGAAACCGCCACGAACCCGCGCAGGAAAGCCAGTTGCAGGATTCTCGGGAAATTGAAGGGTTTCGCGGATGATTTCAAAATACAAAGAGCAGGGCAGACGAGGGTCACGTCAGATTTCCACAATGATCCAGTGAGCGCCAGGCAGAAGCGGATTTGCCGGATTGGTGCCTTCATCGCGCGCGCCATCAACGTAATGATTACCTAGCGTCTTCCCGGCCGATCCTACCGAAATTCAAAACATAGAGGAAGACTTCGGCAGCGTGCCAGGTGTGGGGTGGCGAGATTCGGCCGGCCACATACACTGAATCAAGAATCTCCAGACCGTCGTAATTCGCACTACTTGCTTTCGCTTCCCAAGTAAGAGGGTAGTCGCGATCGCTAATAGGACTCGTTTTGTTTCCATAGAAATGGTCACACGCCCAGCCGAGATAGGGATAGTCCCTGCGGTCATCGCTATCCTTTCCCTTCACATGCTCCCCTTTGTAGTCCATCCAGAACAACGCCGAATAGCTGTCCTCCACCAAGGGGATTTTGTAAGGATCGGCCAGCCCAAGCGCCCGCAAGCCATACTTCAACCACTTCGTCTGATAGACCGGATGTTCGCTGAAATCCGATCTTCCCTTGATGTACTTCGAATCACCGTCAGTCACTTCAAAGCGAGGTGCCTCCGCCAGGACTTTTGCCACCAGCGGATGATTCTTATC